>JAFWYP010000022.1 GCA_017517665.1 Clostridia bacterium
ACATCTGGGGTCTGTTGGTGAGCAATTTCATGAAGAGCATGCCGATACCGTTGAGAACGTCGTTTTCTGTTGCAAGGATGTAGGGTTCTCTTACGCCTTCCCAGTCAAATGAGGTGTTGAGAAGAGCCTCTGCGAAGTCAGCGTTGGGATAGAAGTCTGTCCATTGTCTCTGACCCTGGAAGCCTGCAGCGATAGCGTTGTGACCTACTGCTTCTTCTTCACAGCCTGCGGGGAGATTATCGTTGCCGTTCATGAGGTCCTTGATGATGCACATCATCTTAACAACGAATTCCCAATCCTTTTCTTTCTGTTCGTCGCTCTTTCTTACGAATTCGGGGTTCTTATCGAAGCCTTCCTTGCACTTTGCCTTTGTCCATGCGAGAGCCTTCTGATATTCAGCCTCGTCATAGATGCCTTCGGACATTCGGCGGATGATTTCAACCTCGTCAACGGATTCAACTCTCATGCCGAGATATTCTTCGATAAAGTCGGGGTCGATTGATGAACCTGCAATACCCATGCAGATTGAACCGATCTGGAGATAGCTCTTGCCTCTCATTGTTGCAACTGCAACAGCTGAGCGTGCAAAACGGAGGAGCTTTTCCTTAACGTCATCGGGCATTGATGTGTCGTCAGCATCCTGAACGTCCTTGCCGTAGATGCCGAATGCGGGAAGACCCTTCTGTGCATGAGCTGCAAGAACTGCTGCAAGATAAACAGCGCCGGGTCTTTCGGTTGCGTTGAAGCCCCATACGCCCTTGATTGTTGTGGGGTCCATATCCATTGTTTCCGAGCCGTAGCACCAGCAGGGAGTAACGGAAAGGGTGATGTCAACGCCTTCCTTCTTGAACTTTGCTGCGCAAGCTGCTGCTTCCGCAACACGTCCGATTGTGGTATCAGCGATAACAACCTTTACGGGTTCGCCGTTTGAGTAGCGGAGATTTTCCTCAAAGAGAGCCTTTGCTGCCTTTGCCATGTTCATGGTCTGGTCTTCAAGGGATTCTCTTACCTTGAGGGGTCCTCTTCTGCCGTCGATGATGGGGCGAATACCGATTACGGGATAATCGCCGATAAGTCTGCTTTTTGCCATAATAGCATCTTCCTTTCTATGATTGGTTGTATGTTATTTTTAATAATAGATTTGGGTAGTTGTGGGTCGTTGAGTTGTTGAGCCTTCGTCGATAGCTGTTACACCTGAGGGGCGAGTGACAACAGAATCAGGATATGTTGTAGGCACAGCCGTGGTAAGTGATGTTTCATCATAACCTACAAACTTATCACTCTGAATACTGGTCCAAAGAAGCCATACATCCTTACCGTTCTGATAATATGAATCGTCAACAAGATTGTCCTCGTCAACTGCTCTTATAAAGCCTGCTTCTCTGAGACCCTGAGCAAAGAGAGTTGCCATTTCTTCGCTCTTAAATGTAATTCTGTTCTTTGCCTTAAGCTCTGTTCTGGGCTTGCTGTACTTTGTGAGCTGACCCCAAACGAAGCCTGTTGCCCACCAATACTTATCATAAGGTCTTGTAAATATCTTCTTATAGTGACCGTCGTTATTCTTGCTAAAATAGCAGTCAAGCTGCATATCAAGCCAGTCATCCTTATCGGCGCAGTCATAGTGGTTTGCATCGCCGTTGCCGCCCTTGTATGTTCCTGCGGGAGCAGTATAAACACCTGTTTCGGCACCAACGAACAGCCAGCCGTACTGACCCTTCCAAAGTTGTATCATCCAGTCCTTGTTTTCATATGTAAAGCGGATACGAATCTGGTCGATGAACATAGCTGCTGCAGGAGCATATTTGTCATAAAACTCATTGTAACCCTTTCCGCTCTGCCAACAAGCCTCATCATCAATATAAAAGAAATCGCCGTCAGGTTCGTATTCGTATCCAGCAACATGATTTTCTACAAGCCAATTTTGTAGCGGTGTGAGAGGTTTAGTTGTAGTAGGATTTTGCGTGCTTGTTTTTGTGTTATCTGAAATCGTTGTAAAAATTGTTTCTGTAATGTTCTTGTGATAATCAGATATTATTTCACGCAGTTCAACAACTTCGCTTTCGAGGGTTGCGACACGGTTTTCGATAGCACTGTCAACAATCGTATATCCGAATGCACCGACAAGAATCGAAAGCGCCGCCGCAATGATTTTTTTCATCATATCTTCTCGCTTTCTTTGTTTTTATTGCTACGCAAAAACTGTTGTTCTCTCCCTCAGGGTCTATGACCCAGCTCCCTCGTCAGAGGGAGCCTATACAGAAAGTTTCTTCTTTTCAAAAATTTCCTGCAATAATTCTGCTCACTCCTTGGGCTTCCTCTGACGAGGAAGCTGTCCGTAGGACTGAAGGAGAGATTATTTTTTATTAACAAAAGAATCTATGTATTCACACACACCGTAAAAATTCTCATCAATCTCATTATTCGGAATGCGGATAACGGTCAAATCAAATTCTTCAAGTTTTTCCGTGCGGATTTTATCTTTTGCCATATCGTTTTCATTATAATGCTGTGAGCCGTCAAGTTCAATAACAAGCTTTGCTTTTGCACAATAAAAATCAACGATAAAGTTGCCGATTGATTTTTGCCGTTGAAATCTTACAGGATATCCCGAAAGAAACTCATACCAAAGCTTGCGTTCCCAAGGTGTCATGTTTTTTCGCAGGTTTTTTGCAAGAGGGATATTGGATTTGTTGTATGGTAACATTTTTTTCTCTCCCTCCGTCTGCGACTTTGTCGCATCCACCTCCCTCGTCAGAGGAGGCAATTACAGCCATAAACTATCCGTTATTTTATAACCGCTTTGAATCTCTCGTAAGCTTCTGCCCATTTATCGGCATCAACAGGAGAATATTCAACTGTTTTTTCGCTTGCCTTGACGATTTTGCGAGCCTCTGCAACGCTCTTGACTGCGCCGCAAGCCATGAGCTGAACGGCAATATTGCCGAGAACGGTTGCTTCGATAGGACCTGCGATAACTGTTCTGCCGCATGAAGAAGCGGTCATCTGACAAAGAAGTGTATCCTTTGTGCCGCCGCCGATAACATGAATGACGGGATAGGTTTTACCCGTGCAGTTTTCAAGATTATCAATGGTGAGGCGGTATTTCATCGCAAGGCTTTCGTAGATGCAGCGCATAACCTCGCCCACGCTTTCGGGTACAGGCTGGTTGGTTTTGCGGCAGTATTCGCGTACTCTTTCGGGGATGTTTCCGTGAGGAACAAACTCGGGTGCATCGGGGTCGATGAAGCACTTGAAGGGTTCAGCAGCAAGAGCAAGCTTTTCAAGGTCTGCATAGGAATAATCGCTGCCGTGTCTGTTCCAATGTCTGCGGCTTTCCTGAATGAGCCAGAGACCGATTATATTCTTGAGGAAGCCGACGGATGAATCACAGCCGCCCTCGTTGGTAACGTTCATTGCAAGAGATGTTTCGTTGACGATAGGCGCTTTGAGTTCTGTTCCGAAGAGCGACCATGTGCCGCTTGAAAGGAAGGCAAAATCTTCGCTTTCGGCAGGTACGGCGGTGATGGCACTCTGCGTATCGTGACCGCATACGCTGATAACGTCAACATCCTTGATACCGCATTCCTCGCAGATATCGTCTGTTACCTTGCCGAGAACCGTTCCCGAAGGTACGATTTCACCTAAAAGCCTTGAGGGAATGCCGAGCTTTTCAATATAGTCGGTTGCCCACGATTTGGTTTCAAGGTCAATCATCTGTGAGGTGGTTGCGATTGAATATTCGGTTGTCATTTTGCCCGTGAGCATATAACCGAAAAGGTCAGGCATGAAGAGAAGTCTGTCTGCTCTTTCAAGAATGTGAGGACGGTATTTTTTGAGCGCATAGAGCTGATAAACTGTGTTCAGCTCCATGAACTGAATGCCCGTTTTGAAATAGAAATCCTTGTTGGGGATTATCTCTGCACATTCTTCGATAAGACCGACTGTTCTTTCGTCACGGTAATGAACGGGGTTTTCGAGAAGACAGCCGAATTCGTCGATGAGACCGAAGTCAACGCCCCATGTATCAATACCGATGCTGTCAAAGCCGCCTGCATTCTTGGCATTGATGATGCCCTGCTTGATGTTATAGAAAAGGCGCAGAACGTCCCAATACATTGTCTTTCCGACTTTTACGGGGTCGTTTGAAAAGCGGTGAACTTCTTCGAGGGTGATTTTTTCGCCGTCGAATTTGCCGAGGATTGCTCTGCCGCTTGATGCGCCGAAGTCAATGGCTAATACTCTTTTGTCCATGGTTTTCTCCTTACTGAATAACTACGCCTTTTTTGAGAATGATGTTGGCATAGATTGCTGTTTCGCCCGTTGCGATAACGGCATAAGCCTTCTTTGCTCTGTCATAGAAAGCGAATCTTTCAACAAGTTCGATGTTCTTTTCGCCTTCTTCAGCAAGGATAGTCTTTTTATAGTCTTCCCAGATGGGAGGAGGATTTGAAGCATCACCGTTATCCATGAGAGCAACGGGTGCGTCAACATATGTATCAAGAGGCATGAGCTTGAGGATAGCGGCGAGGATTTCGTCAACTCCGTGACCGTCAAGGCGTACAAGTCTCTGTGCAATTGAAGCTGAGGGGAAATTTCCGTCACCGATAACGATTTCGTCACCGTGACCCATTTCCATGAGAATTTTAAGAAGTTCTGGGGAGATTACGGGGGAGATATTCTTGAGCATGATTTTTGTTCCTTTCTTTACATTATTGCATACATGCTGTACATATGGCTGTAGATACCGTCTTTTTGCATCAGCTCGGAATGCGAGCCGTGCTCTGCGATGCCGTCTTCGGTGAGAACAACGATTTCGTCGGCATTGCGGATGGTGGTGAGTCTGTGGGCGATGGTAAGGGTTGTTCTGCCCTCGGAAAGACGTTCAAGCGATTCCTGAACAAGCTTTTCACTCTCGTTATCGAGTGCGGATGTTGCTTCGTCAAGCAGAAGCACGGGAGGATTCTTGAGGAAAACTCTTGCGATTGAAATTCTCTGCTTCTGACCGCCCGAGAGCTTCACGCCTCTCTCGCCGATATATGTATCAAAGCCGTCGGGAAGTGCGCTGATGAAATCATATGCACCCGCCTTTTTGGTGGCTTCGATAATTTCTTCTTCGGTTGCACCGGGTTTACCGTAGATAAGATTATCACGGATTGTTCCCGAGAAAAGATAGACATCCTGTGCAACAACGCCGATATTTGAACGGAGAGAATGAAGGGTTATATCCTTTATATTCTTTCCGTCAAGGAAAATATCGCCGCTTTCAATCTCGTAGAATCTCGGAATGAGATTGCAGAGAGTTGTTTTACCGCCGCCGCTGGGTCCGACAAGTGCAACATTTGAACCGCTGGGGATATGCAAATCAAGGTGGTTGAGGATTGTTTTTTCACCCTTGACATAGCTGAACGAAACATCCTTGAACACGATATCGCCCTTGACATCGGTGATATCAACGGCATCGGGTTCATCGGTAATATCGGGAACTTCGTCCATGATTTCGGCGAAACGCTCAATGCCCGTTATGCCTCTGCTGAACTGCTCGCTGAAATCAACGATTGAACGGATTGAACCGAGAAGGGTTGAAACAAGCAGAAGGCTTGCCGCAAAGTCGCCGGGAGTTGTAACGCCGATATGCATGAAATATGCTCCGACTCCGACAACCGCAATATACATCGTACCGTCAAGCATGGTAACGGTTGAGTGGAATTTGGACATATATTTATAGCTCTTCTTTTTGATGTCAACATAATCTCTGTTGCCGTCGGAAAATTTTGTTTTTTCGGTTGCCTCGTTGGTGAATGAACGGACAACTCTCACGCCGAGAAGGCTGTCCTCAATTCTCGCATTGATTTCGCCCACCTGATGGCGGCTCTGACGGAAGGTGTCACGCATTTTTGTGCGTGTTTTCTTTGTAAGAATTATCATGAACGGCATCATTGCGAAAACACAGACTGCAAGACGCCAGTCCATTGATGCGAAAATAAAGAAGCTTGCAAAAAATTTTACGATTGTCATAAACACCATTTCGGGGAAATGGTGCGCCCATTCAGCAATATCGAAAAGGTCGGAGGTCATGCGGCTCATAATCTGACCGACTTTTGTGTTATCGAAAAATGTGAACGAAAGCTTTTGGAGATGATCAAACATATCCTCGCGCATTCGGTTTTCGATTTTAACGCCCATAATATGACCGTAATATGCCTGACAGTAGCTTGCAAGGCAGGCAATCGCCTTGAATCCTATGTAAAAAAGGCATATAAACAGAATTCTTTTTAAAGTGAGCGATGCGACATCCTCAACACCCGCATTGGTGATTTCACGCACAATCAGCGGAAGTGCGATATCGCAGGCGGCTGAAACCGCAACGCAGAAAAGCACGAGCGCTTCGGTGCCGAGATGTTTTTTAAGATACGGGAAGAATCTCTGCATGAGAGAAAAACTTTTTTTCATTGAGTTTTTCTTTTGTTCCTCGGGTTTGTTTCCTTTCATTATTATTCCTCTTTCAAATTATAAAGATTGTTATAATTATACATAGTATATTATGTAACAATTTTTAAAAATTGTAAAGAGGTTTACAGAATTAATTTTACGAACAAAAGAAAAAAGACAGCTTGAGTAAAGCTGCCCTGCAAACAAATGTAAATTCATTTTTAGTGTTGAGTTTTAAGTTTTTTCCGTCTGCGACGGAGTGATATTTTATCCGCCGAAAAACTTGCGAAGCAAATACCGCTTGACGAAGTCAAATATCATTGGGAAGCAATACAATTCGCTGAAAGCGAATAAAACTATACAAAGAAAAAGCCGAGGCCTCGCAGCCTCGGATTTTTCTCGTATAAAACGGGGGGGACAAAAGATGGTAGTGGTCAAATTAATTATTTCTCTGCCTGCTTGGAATATTTGAGAGTATAGACAATTCTCATAAGCCAAGCTTCGGCAGGGTTGATTGCCTTTGTCTTGCCGAACACCTTTGAGGTGAGCAAGGTAAGGCCGCTTTTGCTCATAATCATGTCAACCGCCTGTGCATCGCCTTCGTTTGCGCCGCAGCAAAGAGCACCCATATCCTTGATAAGAACGGCATTCTTGCCTTTTATCTTCTTTGCGGCATATTCGGGAGCTTTTGCACATTTGACGGTAGGACCGCATATCTGAGCAAAGTCGTCAAGCAGAGGCTTCATTGTTTTTCCGAGTCTGGAAACGGCAACAACCTCACTTGAACCGTTGTGGATTATATTGTTGAATTTGGGACAAGCTGTGTAGATGTCCTTATGAGCGTTCAGAACATTTGCAAGATTTCCGATAGCGGATGACGGGCCGTTGAGCTCCATTGTCATTTCGTCACCGTTTTCGCTGTTTGTGAAAACGATTTCGCCGCTTTCTCTGTTGCAAACACTATTATACAGCAAGGATTTATCAATTTCAACAGTTTTTTCGGATTTTGTGAGCTTATCGGCAATCTCTGAACAGAAATCGTCAAGATTATCCGACTTTAATCCGAGTTTTGATTTTGCAGCGCCGAGAATATAGTCAGCACAAACCTTTTCGAGTGTGCTTGCAACCTGAAAAGCCTCTTCGCTGTCCTTGCCAAAGCAGAGAGCACCGTGGTGAGCCATGATAACAGCCTTTGAGGGACTGAGTCTGAGTGCGGTTGTTACACCCTTTCTGAGCTTCTTTGTGCCGGGCAGACCGTAGCCGCCGAGATGGACAACGCTTCCGATAAGGCTTGCGGCTTCGCCTGCAACCTTTTCAATGCCGCTTGAAAGAGCACTGACTGCGGAAGCGACCTTCTGATGGGTATGGATAACGAAATTTGCTTCGGGATACTGCTTATAAACCTCGGCATGAATACCCTTTTCGGACGAGGGCTTTACGTTGCCGCCCCATTCGAGAGTGTTGATTGCAACCTCAACGATATCGTCGGGAGTGAGTCCGATATAGGGTTTTCCGCTGGGAGTGATAACAAATGTTTTATCGTCAACACGGCAGCTTACGTTGCCCCATGTTCTTGCAATAAGACCGTTTTCAACAAGTCTTTCGCCTGCTTCTATAACAAGCTTTTTAGCGGTTAAAACATCCATGGTAGTTTTCCTTTCGGATTATTTAAAATAAGGCGGGATATCGGGTATCCCGCCGCGGTTGTTTCTTATTTCTTTTCGATGCAAACTATGTTCTCAAATACCTTGTCAAATCTTGCAACTGCATCGTCAATCATTTCTTCTGTGTAAGCTGCGCTTGTGTAGAGACGGCTGCCTGCAAGAGTTACAAGACCTTCTGCCATGTAAGCTGCGCCCATGTGAGTCATTTCCTTCTTGCGTGCCGATGTTGCATCGAGAACGCCGGGGATGCCCCAAGGCTTCTTCCAGTTGATGGAGAAGTTAAGAGTACCAACAGTTTCGAGGTGGCAGATTGAGCCCTGATTGAATGCTACGAAGGGAAGATTTCTCTTCTTGATGATTTCCTGAAGACCTGCTGTGAGTCTGTCACCCATGAGTGCAGCCTTGTAGCAAGCGTCAGCCTTTTCCATTTCTTCGAGCATTGTGTAGCCTGCGATACAGCTGAGGGGGTTAGCTGACATTGTGCCGCCGCAGAATGCCTTTTTAATCTTCTTGCCTGTATCGTCAAGACCTGCGCCGAGATACTTCATGTATTCCTTCTTACCGCCGAGACCGCCTGCACCGGGATATCCGCCTGCCATAACCTTGCCGAATACGGTGAGGTCGGGTGAGCAGCCGAAGTAACCCTGAGCACCGCTCATGCTTACGCGGAAAGCTGTAACAACTTCATCGAAGATGAGGAGAGCGCCGTACTTACGGCAGAGCTGTTCAACGCCCTTGCAGAAGTTCTTGTCAACGGGTCTTGTACCGCTTTCGGGACCAACAGGTTCAAGCATAACAGCAGCTGTGCCGCCCTTGAGTCTGTTAGCCTTGAGCTTTCTTTCGAGGTCATTGAGGTCGCCGGGGAAGAATTCTTCTGTGTCTCTGAAGCAGAAGAGGGGCACACCTGTTGCCTGAGTCCACTTTGAACCGGGAACACGGATGCCGTAGCCAAGCTGATCTGACCAGCCGTGGTAAGCGCCGCCCATCTTGAGAATCTTCTTCTTACCTGTTGCAAGACGAGCAACACGGATAGCTGTCATACAAGCTTCGGTACCTGAACCGAGCATACGGAACATGTCAACGTTGGGGATAAGTTCAGCAATCTTCTTGCCGAGTTTATATTCATATTCGTGGAAAAGACCTGTTGAAGGACCGCAATCGTTGAGGAGTTCGATAACCTTTTCACGAACTGCGGGAGGGTTGCTTCCGAGAACGGTGGGACCGCCTGCCTGAAGGAAGTCATAATATTTGTTGCCGTCGATATCGTAAAGATATGCGCCCTCAGCCTTTGTGAAAACGAGGGGGAACGGATAGTTGAAAGCAAGGTTGTGCTGAACGCCGCCGGGGATGATTGTCTTTGCTTCTTCAATCATAGCCTTTGACTTTGCGCACTTCTTGTCAAAGTATTCTGTTTCGTAATTCTTAAGAGCCTCGGGGCTGATTGAATAAATAGGCTTTTTGATAAGCTCGTCAAGCTGCTTCTGGACAGCCTGAGCGTCGGGATAATTGATAATACCGTGGTTTGACATTTTGTATCCTCCTTGTTTCAGCAACATCCTACGTTGCTTCATAATTTTACTATTTTATTATATCATGCAAATTTTGATTAATCAAGGGGCATAATAGCCCGAATGTGTTAATTTTTATTACTCAAGACCGAGTTTTTTTGCCATTTCGGCAGTTTTGAGTTCAAGGAGCTTTGAAACGCCCTTTTCCTGCATGGTTACGCCATAGAGCATATCCGCTTCGTCCATTGTGCCTCGTCTGTGGGTGATGAGAATGAACTGCGTGCGGTCAGTCATGTTTCTGACATACTGTGCATAACGGGAAACGTTGATATCGTCAAGCGCCGCTTCAACCTCGTCGAAGATGCAGAAAGGTGCAGGGGTAACCTTGAGAATTGCGAAAAGAAGCGCAATTGCGGCAAGACCCTTTTCACCGCCCGAAAGAAGGTCAATATTCTGAACGTTCTTTCCGGGGGGCTGTACCCTTATGTTGATGTTGCATTCAAGAACATCCTGCGGGTCATCAAGCACAAGCTCTGCACGTCCGCCGTCGAACAAATCCTTGAAGGTTTCGGTGAAATTGTTGTTGATTCGTCTGAACTGCTCTCTGAAGCGTTCAGCCATTTTACCCGTAAGATCTTCTATAAGCTTTGTCAGCTCTTCCTTGGATTTTTCGATGTCGCCAATCTGAACGCTCATGTATTCATATCTTTCGGAAACCTCTTTATATTCCTCAACAGCACCCACGTTTACGCTGCCGAGTGCACGGATTTTGTTTTTGATTTCCTGCAATGTACGCTGTGCCTTGGGGATATCTTCAAGCACAATATTCATTTCAGCCGCCTCGCGGATGCTGAGCTGATATTCGTCATAGAGCTTATTCTGCGCTGTTTCAAGCTCTCTCTTCATTGAATCGCGGCGTTCTTCAAGACGTGCAAGCTCTGCGGTGAGCTTCTCTCTTTCGGAGTTCTTTTCACGCTCTTTTGCACGAAGCTCCGTGCTTCTTGCTTCGCCCTGAGTACGCTTTTCGATAAGCTGTTCGATTTTTTCACGGGTTTTTACCGAATTTTCCTTTGATGCCGCGATTTTTTCTTCAAGTGCGGCAATAAGAGCTTCGGTTTCCTCGTTTTCTTTCTTTATGAGGTCGATTTCTTCGCCGAGCTTATCCGCACGCATTTCAAATGCCTGCTTGCGTTCGATACAGCCTGCAATGATTTCGTTGTCCGCTTCGATATCCTTTGAAAGAGCTACGATTTCAAGGTTAAGACCGTTCTGAATTCCCATTGATTCTTCACGGAGTTTATCGAGAGATTCTCTCTTCTCATTGAGCTTTTCAAGCTCTGCGTTAAGCTTATCCGACTCTGAAGTAACGGTTTCGATTTCGGCATCCGCTTTTTTCTCTGCGGTGTCGGATTCTTCGATTCTCGCCGCAGCTCTCACCTTTTCGGCTTCAAGCTCGTCGATATGACCCTTTGCGGCTGAATATCTGTCTTTTATGAGATTGAGAGCACTTTCTGCTCTGATGATATCTTCCTGAGTCTTTATGAGCTCGGCTTCGCTTGCGTCAAGCTCTGCCTGAACAAGCGCAAGCTCTTCGGAAAGAGTTTTGAAGCTTGCCTGTTTTTCGTCGAGCTTCTTTTCGAGAACGGCAACCTTTTCTTTAAGGCTCTCGATTTCGGTTGTTCTGCTGAGGAATCCTGCGCCCGAGCCTCTCGAGCCGCCCGTCATCGAACCGCCTGCGTTTAGCACCTGACCGTCAAGAGTAACAATCTTGAAGCGGTAGGAATACTTCTTTGCCATATCAATGCCGTTGTCGATATTGTCAACAACCGCTGTTCTTGCAAGGAGAGAACCGATAATTCCCGAATATTTGGGGTCAAATTCAAGGAGCTTATCCGCCATATCAACAAAGCCCTCGCAGCTTTCAAGACCCTTTTCGGTGAACGGTCTTGACTGCACGGAAGTCAGCGGAAGGAAGGTTGCACGTCCCGCTCTGTTGTCTTTTAAGAAATTAATCGCTCTCTTGGCGGTGTTTTCATTATCGGTAACTATGTTCTGGATTGCCGCACCGAGAGCCGTTTCGATTGCAACGGCATATTCGGCAGGTGCGGAAATAAGCTGGGAAAGAGTGCCGTGGATGCCTTTGATAGCACCCCTCTTTGCCTCTTTGATAACCTTCTGAACGCTTCCTGCATAGCCGTCAAGGTTCTTTTCGAGGTCATCGAGCATTTTGATTCTTGCGTTTTTCTGATAAATATCAAGGTTAATCTCGTCAATTTCCTTGCGGAAACGTTCAACCTTGTCGGCTCTTGTGCCGATTATCATTTTATAACCGTCAAGTGCATTTTCATGCTCTGCCGCTTCGGAATTAAGACGGTCAAGTTCTTTCTGAGCGGCGGCTTTTTCGTTTTCGAGAGTGACGATAACTCCGCCTCTTGTTTCGATAACCTCGTTGATGTTATCTATTCTTGTCGCAAGCTCTCTGCGGGTTGACTGCGCGGTTGATTTTTCAACTCTCAAATCAGCAAGCTTCAAAGCGGCAGCGGTGATTTTTTCGCCGATTTCACGGGCTTTTTCGCTGTTTTCGCCGTTCTGACCGAGAAGATTGTTGAGTCTGCCGATTTCTTCGGCAAGCTCGGTTTTCTTGCTTTCAACAGCCTTTTCCTTTTCGGAAATATCCGACTTTGCCTGTTCAATCTGCGCATCAATTTCGGCTTTCGAGCTTTCGCTGTCACCCATATCGCTCATAAAACGCTCAATCGTCTGATTGTTATGCTCGATGGTGTTCTTTTTAACGGCAATTTCGCCGCCGATAACAGCCGCTTCTTCTTCCGCATCGGCAATGCTCTGCCTTAAGCGTTCGATTTCGAGCGTAATTTCCTGACCCTCGCTTATAGCCTGCTCAATCTGCTCAACAAGCGCAATAGCTTCGCTTTCGGTCTGTTCATACTGCGCTGAAGCAAGCGAAAGCTTATGCTCCTGCTCACGCAGACCGTTCTTTGATTTTTCTATCGTATGAAGCCACAAGCCGATTTCAAGAGTTTTCTTTTCATCGGCAAGGGCAAGGAATTTCAATGCCTTTTCGCTCTGTGTTTTGAGCGGTCCGATTCTCGATTCAAGCTCTGCGAGAATATCGCGGAGTCTTACGAGATTTTCTTCCGCCTGGTCAAGACGGCGGTTTGCATCGGCACGTCTGTAGCGGAATGCGGAAATACCCGAAGCTTCTTCGAGCATATCGCGGCGCTGGGTTGAACGTGCGGAAACAAGGTCGGCAATTCGTCCCTGACCGACCATCGAATAACCGTCTCTGCCCAGACCCGTATCCATGAAAAGCTCATGAATATCGCGCAGACGGCATACCTCGCCGTTGATTTTATATTCACTTTCGCCCGAGCGATAGTAACGGCGCGTTACCGCAACATCGTCTTTTTCGTAGTTATTGAGGCTTCTGTCCGAGTTATCAAGGCGCAGAGTAACCTCGGCATAGCCGAGAGCCTTTCTCTGGCTTGTACCGCCGAAGATGACGTCCTCCATCTTTGCACCGCGGAGAGTTTTGGTTGACTGCTCACCCAATACCCATCGCACGGCGTCGGAGATATTACTCTTGCCTGAGCCGTTGGGACCGACAACTGCGGTTATGCCTTTTCCGAATTCGAGCACCGTCTTATCGGGAAAGGATTTGAAGCCCTGCATTTCAAGTGATTTTAATATCATCTGAATACCTCTTTATGTATTTTAACCTCGTATTTTCCGAGACCCTCTGCACCTCTGACCGTGCAGCTATATCCTTTTTCACGAAGCTTTAAAAGATTCTCTTTTTTCTGACCCGTCATTTTTGATATTTCACGGGGATTTACATTTAAAATATAGCTTCCCCTGCCGATTTTTTCAAGCATTGAAAGCGCATTATTATAATAAATTCTGCCTTCGCAGAGTTCACGCAGCGCGGGATGATATGCACCGCCCGCGTAATCCTCTTCAACGTTTCCGCCCGAGTGCAGACCCACTCTTATGACCTTTATTCCCGCATTTTCAAACATAGGGATGAGCTTTGCGCAGAGTTCAACCGTTTCGGGTATTCCTTTCGGAGAAAACTCACCGCTTTTCATAAGCTCATGGAGTTTTGTTCCTTTTATTATAACCGTCGGATAAATTCTGACGGTATCGGGCATGAGCCGAACGATTTTTTCGGCGGTTTCAAGGCTGTCGGCATCCTCCGAGCCGTAAAGACCCGTCATCATCTGCAAACCGACCTCAAAGCCGTATTCTTTAAGCATCAGCGTTGCATCCTCAACCTGCTTTGCGGTATGTCCTCTCTCGTTCATGAGAAGAACTCTGTCGTCAAGGCTTTGTGCGCCGAGTTCAACCGCCGTAACACCGTATTTCTTAAGGATACCGCAGATTTCGGGGGTTATTCCGTCGGGTCTTGTGGAAATTCTTATTCCTTTGAATATTCCCTTTCGGATATATTCATGTGCCGCTTCAAGCAGAGAAATCATGTATTCACGCTCTACCATGGTGAAGCTTCCGCCGAAGAATGCTATTTCACCGCCCGATGCCTCCCCTGCCGTAAGAGAAGCGATTGCCGTCTGTGCCGCGGAATGAATATCCGAGGGTGTCAGATCCTTCTGGCTTCCCGAAATGCTCCGCTGATTGCAGAACGAGCACATATGGGGGCATCCTTTATGCACCACAAAAAGCGCAATATTTATATGCTTCATTTTATTCCCATGAGTGCAAGAGCCTCTTTAGCCGCCTGCTGTTCGGCAAGCTTCTTGCTCTTACCTACGCCCTTGCCGATAACGTTGCTGTTTAGATGAATCTCAACGGTGAATCTTTTATCGTGGTCGGGACCCGTTTCATCAACAAGCACATATTCAACCTTTTCCTCGCGGTTACGCTGAATAACTTCCTGAAGAGTGGTTTTATAATCTTTGTTTGTTTCAAGTGTATCCTTGCGGGGAATGAAGCGCATAACGATGTTGTTTGCCTCGTTGAGTCCGCCGTCAAGGTAGACCGCCGCAAGTACCGCTTCAAACGCATCGGCAAGAATGGAGGGCTTTTCTCTGCCGCCCATTCTGATTTCGCCCTTGCCGAGAAGAAGCGCTTCGCCAATCTGAAGCTCCTTTGCGAAAACAGACAATGCACCCTCACAGACTCTTGCCGCCCTGTGCTTTGTCATTTCGCCCTCGGAACCCGTGAAGTGTTTGTAAAAATAGTTTGCCGAAAGAAAACCGAGAATCGAGTCGCCGAGGAATTCAGGTCGCTCGTTGCTGCGGTAGCCTTCGCCTTTTTCGTTGGCATATGACGAATGAGTGAGAGCGTTTTCAAGAAGAAGCGGATTTTTGAAGGTATATCCGAGATTTTTCTGGAGCTGCTCTGTTTCTTTGTTCATAATCAATCTTCCTTTTCAAGCATCGCCTTAAGGTCTGCAAGACCTCTTTCGGCAAGTGCTTCATAACGGAGTTTTTTATCTCTGATTTTTTCGCCGAGGGGCGGAAGAAGTCCGAAGGATGCGCCCATAGGCTGGAAATTATTAACACTCGGGTCGCTGATATATCGGGCAAGTGCGCCCGTCATTGTAAGCTCGGAGGGGAGAAATTCTCCCTTACCGAGAATTTTGTTTGCCGCATTTATTCCTGCAAGAATACCCGAGGCGGCGGATTCCATATATCCCTCAACGCCCGTTATCTGACCTGCAAAATAAAGTCCTTCTTTTGCCCTGAAGCCGAAATCGCTTCCGAGATGTCGGGGTGAATCAATGAAGGTGTTGCGGTGCATAACTCCGTAACGGACAAATTCCGCTTCTTTGAGAGCAGGTATCATTGAAAATACTCTTTTCTGCTCGGGGAATTTAAGATTTGTCTGAAACCCTACAAGATTATACATCGTGCCTGCGGTGTTTTCCTTGCGGAGCTGAAGATTTGCCCACGGTCTGTGACCCGTTTTAGGGTCAAGAAGTCCCGAGGGCTTCATCGGTCCGAAACGGATTGTGTCGTGACCTCTCGATGCCATGACTTCAATCGGCATACAGCCTTCGTAAACGCCCTTGCGCTTGTCAAAATCATGGGTCGGAGCGCATTCGGCATTGATAAGTGCTTCATAAAATGCTTCGTATTCCTCTTTGTTCATCGGGCAGTTGATATAATCCTCGGGGTCGCCGCGGTCATATCTCGACTGCATGAATGCTCTTTCGAGGTCGATGCTTTCCGCCGTCACAATCGGTGCCGCCGCATCGAAGAAGCTTAAGCTTCCGCCGCAAAGCTCTTTTATCTTTTCGGAAAGAGCTTCCGAAGCGAGAGGACCTGCCGCAATGACAGCAACTCCGTCGGGAATTTCGGTCACTTCTTCTCTGATAAGAGTTATTTCGGGACGGGAAAGTATTTTTTCGGTTACGAGGGCGGAGAACTTATCTCTGTCAACGGCAAGAGCACCGCCTGCGGGAACAGCCGTTGCCTTTGCGCATTCAACGCAGAGAGAGCCCATCATTTCCATTTCGGCTTTGAGCATACCTGCCGCACAGCCGAGTCGCATCGCCTTGAAGGAATTTGAGCAGACAAGCTCCGCAAGACCCTCACCCGTATGTGCGGGTGAAAATTTTACGGGCTTCATTTCGTAAAGGTCAACATTTATCCCTCTGTTTGCGAGCTGCCATGCCGCTTCAACGCCTGCAAAGCCGCCGCCTATAACAATAACTTTATTCATCGTTCTTTTTCTTTCCTGCGGATTTTTCATAGCCGCAGTCTTTTGTCATGCAAACGATTTTGCCTGTCTTTTTCTTGAAAAGCGATTTGCCGCATTCGGGACAGTTTTCGCCTGCGGGAGCATCCCAGCTCATGAAATTGCACTTGGGCCAGTTGCCGCAGCCGTAGAACACATGACCTTTTTTGGATTTTCTTTCAATGATTTCGCCGCCGCATTCGGGACATCTTGCACCCGTGTTAACGATAAGCGGCTTTGCATTTTTGCATTCGGGATAACCGGGGCAGGCAAGGAATCTGCCGTATCTGCCCGTCTTTATAACCATCATTCTGCCGCACTTGTCGCAGGGAATGTCGGTTGTATCCTCTTCAAGCTGAATCTTGACATTCTTCATCTCGGATTTCGCCTTGTCGAGCGATTTTTCGAGGTCTGCATAGAATTCGTCAAGCATCTTTATATAGTCAAATTCGCCGCAGCCGACCTTATCGAGGTTGGTTTCCATCTGTGCAGTGAACTTGGTATTGACAATCTTGGGGAATTTGTCCTTGAGAAGTCCCGTTATCGCAACGCCGAGCTCGGTGGGGATGAGCTGCTTTGACTTTCTCTGGACATAGCCTCTCTTTATGATAGTTGAGAGAATGGTTGCATAGGTACTGGGTCTGCCTACGCCGTTTTCTTCAAGCTCCTTAATGAGAGAAGCTTCGGTGTAGCGTGCGGGGGGCTGTGTGAAATGCTGATTGGGGATGATTTCACGGAGCTTGAGGCTTTCGTCGCTCTTCAATTCGGGAAGAACGCCCTTTTCGTTATCCTCTTCGGGAAGCTCATAGAGCTTTGTGAAGCCGTCAAACCTGATTGAATAGCCTGCTGCTGTGAAAATGCAGAATTCCTTGCCGCTTCCGTCCTTTGTCGCAAGGATTTCAGCCTTTACGGTATTCTGAACACAAGCCGCCATAAGGCTTGCCATGAAGCGTTTCCAGATAAGGTTATAAAGCTTATACTGGTCGCTTGTGAGACTGCTCTTTACTTCATCAGGTGTAAGTGACGGAATTGAAGGTCTGATTGCTTCGTGACCGTCCTGAGCATTTGCTCTTGATTTATAATAAACGGGTTTCTCGGGAAGATAATCGCCGCCGTAAGTCTTTGTTATAAAATCATTTGCCGCGGCTCTTGCTTCTTCGGAGATGCGGAGCGAATCGGTTCTCATGTAAGTGATAAGACCCGTCATGCCCATGCCCTTTACGTTAACACCTTCGTAAAGCTCCTGTGCGGCTCTCATTGTTCTTTCAGCCTGAAAACCGAGCTTTCTGGAAGCTTCCTGCTGAAGAGTTGAGGTGATGAACGGAGGCGCGGGATTCTTCTTTCTTGTGCCCTTCTTTACTGATTTTACGGAATAATCAGCGCCGTCAAGGCGGTCAAGATATTTCTTTGCCTGAGCCTCGTCTGCAATCTTTATCTTGCCGTTTTCGTCGGAATAAAGAGTTGCGGTAAAGGTTCTTCTCTGCGAGGTTGCAAGCTTTGCGTCGATAATCCAGTATTCCTCGGGAACAAAAGCATTGATTTCGTCCTCACGGTCAACGATTATCTTGAGCGCAACACTCTGCACTCTGCCTGCGGAAAGACCTCTTCTGATTTTCTGCGAAACAAACGGGCTGAGTCTGTAGCCCACAAGGCGGTCAAGAATTCTTCTTGCCTGCTGTGCGTTGACAAGGTCGGTGTTTACCTTCTTGGGGTTTGCCATACCTGCGGCAACACCCGTTTTTGTTATTTCGTTGAAGGTTACGCGGTTTGCGGTGTTGAGATCAAGACCGAGCACCGTTGCAAGATGCCATGAAATTGCTTCTCCCTCGCGGTCGGGGTCGGCTGCGAGATAAACTGCTTCGCTGGCATCAACTTTATCTTTAAGCTCTTTTACAAGCTTTTCTTTTCCCTTGATAAGAGCGTATTTCGGCGCAAAGTTATTCTTTACGTCAACGCTGAGCTTTGCGGCAGGCAAATCTCTGATATGTCCCTTTGAAGCAACAACATCAAAATCCTTGCCGAGATATTTCTTTATGGTGTTCGCCTTTGCGGGCGACTCAACGATAATAAGCTTTGACATTTATCTGACTCCTGTAAAATTATTTTATAACATATTTTTTGCTTTCCGACTCCGTAATCAGTCCGGAAAGCTCAAGCTGCATGATTGCGGTTGTGACTCTTGTGTAGCCGAGACCCGATGCTGCAACGATATCGTCAAAATGAACGGGTTCAACACCAAGACAAGTATATACTCTCTGCATATCGGGGTCAAGACCTTCGGGTATATATTCACCTTTGTCTTCTTTTCCGTACTTTTTCGTGCCGATTAATTCAAGATTCAGTCTTTCGGGATATACGGTAACATACGATTCCAGAATTTCACGGGCATCCGTCACCGCTTTCGCGCCCTTTGAGATTAGTCTGTTTGCGCCGGTGTAGGCACTTGAAAGTGCACTTCCGGGTACGGCAAATATTTCTCTTTTCTGTGTGATTGCCGCCTTTGCCGTTATTAGCGAACCGCTTTTTTCATGAGCTTCAACAACCAGCACACCGTGGCTCATTCCCGATATTATGCGGTTTCTCTGGGGAAAAGTGAATCTTGAAGCCTCTGTAAAAGGAGGATACTCGGTTACAACCGCACCGTTTCTTGCAATGCTTCTGCGAAGCGCCTCATTTTCCGCAAGATAATTCGTGCCAAAGCCGCAGCCGAGCACACATACCGTTTTTCCGCCTGCAAAAATTGCCGCTTCATGAGCCGCGCTGTCTATTCCGAGCGCGCCGCCGCTTACAACCACCGCACCCGCCAGTGAAAGGTCTGTGCAGATATCATGCGTAACGGTCACACCCTCGATTCCGGGATTTCTCGTGCCCACAACTCCTATTATAACCTTACCCTGAAGGCAGGTTATGTCGCCGTCAATATAAAGCGCGACGGGCATATCGCGGGTTTTGCGCAGACCTGCGGGATATCCCGTGTCCTCGGGAGTTATGATATTCCAGCCCCTGCCCTCACAAAGAACAATAACCTCTTCCGCTTCTTCGAGAGTCATCTTTTCCAAATTTTCCTGCTGTTTTTTTGTGAAAACTCCGGAATTTATTCTGTCTGCCATCGGCGCCTCATAGAGTTCAAGCGGATTCTTGAACACGGAAAAGATTTCATCGGTCCTCGGCTCTGCGCCGAGTGCGAGAGAAAGCCAGACCCAATATTTTTTTCCGACCTTTTTCATCTCATCAGCTCCCAAGCGAGAATTGCCGCCGCTGCGGATGCATTGAAGGATTCCGCCCTTCCGCTCATGGGAATTGTGACTGCAGATGTGCAGATGCCGATTGTTTCCTCGGTAAGACCCGAGCCTTCGTTGCCGACACAGCAGACAACTCCGCCCTCCATGGAGATTTTGCGGATATCCGTTGCCGTATTGCGCGGCACGGAAGCGAGAGTCTGCATTCCGAGAGAATTTGCTTCCTCGAGAAGCGCGGGAAGGTTTTCGGCGGAAATTACGGGCATTCTCAGGGACGAGCCCATTGCCGCACGAAGCGCCTTCGGGTTATAAATATCGCACCCTCCGCTGACGATAAGACCGTCAAGACCGAGCGCTTCCGCACTTCTGCATACCGCACCCAGATTTGAGGGGTCCTGAAGATTTTCGAGAGCAATATATTTGCCTTTGGGGTTAAGCTCCCGTGTGCCTTCATTTTTTATCTCGCAGATACAGAAAACTCCCTGCGGATTTTCCGTGTCTGAAAGCTTCTGCGAAACCTCTGCGCTTATTTCATAGCATATACCGCTTGCCGCGATTATGCTTTCGGTATATTCCGAATATTTCCAGAGCGCCTTCGCCGTGAAAAACGCCTGTTTTATTTCGATTCCCGTCTGAACGGCATCAAAACAAAGCCGTGCGCCCTCGAGAAAGAATTCCCCTGCCTCTTTGCGGAGTGAAGCACTTTCTCCAAGACGGACTGCGTGTTTTATTTTGTCGTTTGTGCGTGCGGTTATCTTTTCCATTATCATATATTTGATACCTTTTATATGTTGTTTTTTGATGTAAAATGTCGGCTGTGAAATACCTTAATAAAACAAACAATCAGAGATGTGTAACATATGCCACATCTCTGATATTGATTGCTATGATTAGTTGAGAGCTGCCTTTGCCTTTTCGGTAAGAGCAGTGAATGCTGCGGGATCTGCAACAGCGATTTCAGCAAGCATCTTGCGGTTGAGGCTGATGTCAGCCTTCTTGAGACCGTTGATGAATGTTGAATAGTTCATGCCGTTTGCCTGGCAAGCTGCTGAGATACGGGTAATCCAAAGACGGCGGAAATCACGCTTCTTCTGCTTTCTGCCGATGTAAGCGTAGTTGCCGCTCTTCATAACTGCCTGCTTGGCAGTCTTGAAAAGAGTGCTCTTTGAGCCATAGTAGCCCTTAGCCATCTTGAGTACTTTATTTCTTCTCTTACGAGTCATTATAGCGCCTTTAATACGTGCCATTTTTAAAATCCTCCGTTATTCTTTAAGTTGTTTTACAAAGTTCCGATATTATTTGTAGGGAACAAGACGCTTGATCTGCTTGCAGTTTGTTACGTCAGCAACAGTTGTCTTGCGAAGATTTCTCTTGCGCTTTGTGTTCTTCTTGTTGAGAATGTGTGACTTGTAGGCATGTGCACGCATGGGCTTGCCGTTCTTTGAAAGTTTGAAGCGCTTCTTTGCGCCGCTGTGTGTCTTAATCTTAGGCATGGTTGTTTCCTCCTTAATAATTTACATTATAATCTGTGCTTTTTTATTTTGCGCTTTTCGGAGCGAGGAACATCAGCATCTGTCTGCCCTCAAGCTTAGCGGGCTTTTCAACCGAAGCACACTCCGCACAGGCTTCAGCACAACGGTTCATGATGACCAGACCAAGCTCGGGATGAGCCATCTCACGGCCTCTGAAACGGATTGAAACCTTAACTTTATTACCCGATGCAATGAATTTCTTTGCATGGTTAATCTTTGTGTCGAAATCGTGTGTGTCGATGTTGAGAGAAAGTCTGATTTCTTTAATCTCGATTGTCTTCTGATTCTTCTTAGCTTCTTTCTCTTTCTTTGCCTTTTCAAATCGGAACTTACCGTAGTCCATAACCTTGCATACGGGGGGCTTTGCCATGGGAGCAATCTTAACAAGGTCAAGATTTCTGCTTTCGGCAATTTTAAGTGCCTCCGCTGCGGACATGATACCGAGCTGTTCGCCGTCATCGGAAATAACTCTTATTTCTTTGTCACGGATTTCCTCATTGATTTGCTGCTCTTGCTTGCTGATGTTGAAGCACCTCCTGAAAATTTAAATAAAAAAGCGAGGGCAGGAAAACCCCGACCTCGCATAAAATCAACGCTTTTCACGGGCAGAATGCCCGATTAAACAGAAGCTATTGACCGACGCGGGACTTCCCCGGAAGGTGAGAGCAAAACCTGCTCTGCTTTATTGTGCAAGTTATTCTAATATACAATCGCCGATTTGTCAAGTGTTTTTTGCAAAATTATTTGATTTTGCTGAAAATCATTATACCTGCGGAGATTGCAAGGCCTGCGCCGATGAAGAGTGCTGCGGTTATTCCGTTGACAAGCGCGCCTGACGCGGTGCAATAAAGCGCCATGCAGAGAGCGAAGCCGAGCACGCTGAGGATTATCTGGAGCACAGCGCCGAGCTTCACGCCCGAGCCTATCATACAAGATGCGGCAACAGCTTTGAGCATTGAGAAAGCCGTACCGTCATGAACAATTGACGCGGGAAGTCTGTCGCACACAGCTTCTCTTCTTCTCTTGAAGAGTCTGCCTGCAACGGATGAGAGAATCTTGAAATTCTCCTGAGGCATACCGAAACTCTTTGAAATAAGCTCTTCGGTAACATTAACATCATTCGTGCGCACAAGCACCTGAATTCCGTTGCTTTCAAGCGATTTGAAATAACCCGTCAGATTCTTGTCAACCGCATAGCTGACAACGAAAAGCGCCGCTATTTTTTCTGCAACGGCAAGATAGATAACCTTTCTGCCGCTGTGTGAATATCTTTCCTCGAGAGCCTTTTCAGGAACCTCGATATTGTGGTGAACAAGCATGTTTCTGTTGCCGAGAAGGACTTTCTGACCGTGGATTCTTGCGGAAATTCCGAGCTTATCCTCATAAACAAGCTCTTTTACGGGAGGAAGCAAATCCTGTCTGCCGTCAACAACCTGCTCAAAGCTTTCACGCATCGGGCCGCCCGATTTGATAACCATTGCCGCCGCATAAAGAAGAACATCGTCGATACGGATATTCTTGAAATCCTTCATGCCGTGCATGACGCATCTTGAACGGTCAAAGACATCTGCCGAATCCATTACAACGGCATTTGCACAAGCTGTTTTTTCCGCCGCATCGAGGCTCGCAATCATCGTTCCCTCGGAATTGAGCGAAGCGTTGGTGATTCTGAGCAGGAATGCAGGAATAAAGGATGAGAACACAGGTGCGCACACGCAGAATGTGCCTGCAAAAGCAGAGAAAGCCGTCATGACACTCTGTGTCGTTATTCCCGCGGTTATTGAAACTATTGCCGATGCCGCAAAGGCAACGGGAATAAGTATTTTAACAATTTTCTTTTCGCCCGAATCCGCTGACGAATTCTTGACAAATTCTGAGGGGAAGGAGAGCTTTGATGAATAGAGAAGCTCCGCATTTCCCATCATCAGACCTCTGCCGAGTTCAAAAATCTCGGACTCGTTTTCAATCGGATGCACCGCATACATATTATGCTCATATTTATACGCACATACCTCGAAATTGCCGAGAATTCTCTGTGCATCCATTTTATCGGCAATTTTTCCGATAAGCACGGCAAGAATTACCGCAACCGTAAATACCGTTGCACCCATTCCCTCGCTTCCGACAACCGCCGCAAGCGTACATTGAAGCAGCGAAACAACTATTGCGAGGCTGACCGCGGTATCACCCGTTATTCTGCGCTTTAAAATACCGGTTATGCCGTCAACGAATTTAACGCTGTTGAGCGCAGCTGCGGCAATGATAAGCACGGCGTTGATAATATTGAGTGCGGATGAGCCGGCAACAAAAAGCTCCGTTTCGATTGAGAGCTTTTCGGCAAGGAAAGGAATAATGTTTATTATAACTGCAATAAGCTCGACTATTCCCACGAAAAGCAGGCTCATGCCCGCTTTCCGGCTGTTTTCGCTCAGCCTTGTATGTATCACGGCTCTTTCCGAGGGAGAGGAATACTCGTTTGCAACGGGCTTTGCCTCTTCCTTTTCAAGCTCTATGCGCTTTTCTTTCTTTCTGCGTGCCTTCTCTTCCTTTGCACGCTCTTCGGGAGGCGCTTCAAAATCTCCGTCAAACTCCGAATCAAGGTCAATCGCATTGACAAGCCTGAAATTCTTCGCCTTCTGCTTGCGCTTTTCCCAGAGATTTTCTTCAACATCCTCATCGCTGTCGGGAATTTCGTCGTCATCACCGTCGTCAAATCCCGTAAGCACTATCTGACCCTCAACGTCATTATCTATTTTTTCGGATTTTGCCGACGGCATATCCGCTTTTCCGATAATGCGCGTTCTTTCTTCATCTGCCGCCCTGACATCCTCTGCGGCATGGACCTTCGGCATTGCCTCAAGTCCGTTTTCCGCTTCTTCCGTTGACTTCTCGATAACTATTCCCGACCTGTCAACGGGACCTTCTTCAGGTATATCTATCTCGCCCGTATCTTCTATTTCAAGCTTTTTGAAGAATCGGGTTTTGTAGTCGTTCTCAGTTATATGCTCTTCTTCGGGTTCGCCGAAAAAGCCTTTGATTTCCGACGGAGTTTCGTCAACGGGTTTTTTATCTGCCGTTTTTTCCTCTTTTTTCTCCGTTTCCTGCCATGCAAACATCGGCGCGGGAGGCTCGGGGATATCCTCGGGCACAATTACGGTTTCAAGCTCAAAAAGCTCGCTGTCAAAATCGTCGAAAACATCTTCTTTTTCATAGAATTTTTCCTGACCGTCAACCTCAGAATCCGTTGACATCGAGGAAATATCCTGCATTTCTTCTTTTTGGGGTTTATCCTCGGTCAAAGGCTTGAGAGTAAATATTCCCGTGTCAAATTCGCGGCTGAGTATTCTTTCAAAATCCTCGTCGGGAGTCGGTTCTTTTTTCGGCTTCGGAACATATTCCTCGCCGTTTGACTGAGCAATAAGTCTGTCGATATCGTCAAGCGACCATGTTTTCGACGGCTCGTCGGCTGCGGAAATATCTTCTGCCGCCTTTGACTTTTTCACCTCGGCAAGTATCGCATCAAGCTCACTGTCGCCCGATTTGTTATTCAAAAAATCGCTCAATTCATTCACCTACCTGTGTTTCGAAATTTCGTACATTAAAATTCCCGCCGCCACGGAGGCATTGAGAGAGTTGATTTTTCCTTTCATCGGAAGAGAAACTATGAAATCACACTTATCCTTGACAAGTCTGCCCATTCCCTTACCTTCCGAACCGACAACAAGTGCTACGCTGCCCGAATAATCCTGCTTATCCCAGCTTGTGCCGTCCATGTCCGCGCCGTAAATCCAGAAACCTTTTTCTTTGAGTTCGTCAATAGCGGAGGGAAGATTTGAAACCCTCGCAACGGGCACATATTCAACCGCACCCGCAGAAACCTTGCCTACAGCATAGGTCAGCGCAACGCCTCTTCTCTTGGGAATGATTATTCCGTGTGCACCGCAGGCATCCGCCGTTCTGATTATTGCACCGAGATTATGGGGATCTTCGATTTCGTCGCAGATAATAACAAACGGTGCTTCGCCCTTTGACTTTGCATTTTCAAGTATATCGTCGATGGTCGAATATTCATGCACGGCTGCCCATGCGGCAACGCCCTGATGATTTTCGCCCTCACAGATTTTATCAAGCTTTCTTTTATCCGTTTCCTTCACCACAATGCCTCTGTCACGGCACTGACCGATGATTTTTCCCACGGAGCCGCCTCTTTCTCCTTTTGCGACCATAAGACAGTCGATTGCCCTGCCGCTTTTAAGGGCTTCCGCAACAGCATTTCGTCCGATTATAAGCCCCTGACGCTCATTCTGATTTTCCATTGAGCAGACTCCTCCTATTTTCATTCATAATCGCTTTATTATAACACAAAATTATACGCTTGAACAGTATTATTCTTAATTTTACAAAAAATTTTTTTCATTATATTAAATTATATTCACAAATTGACAGTTTTTGCCATGTAGTCCGTGTAATATTGAAGCAAAAAGACTGAAAAAGGAAGTATAACATGGAAAAAACAAAAGTTTATCATGAACGTGATTCCGTGGACAGGCTGTGGGAAAAAGGAATAAAAATTCTCACGGCAACGGGATATTTTCTCAGCGGATTCATTTTGTCGGGAGCGGGTCTTTTGTCGCTGAAAACGCCTCTCAACATCGGTCTTGCCGCCGCCTGCACGGGGTTTGAGCTGATTTTCGCTTCACTCGGCGGAATTCTCGGTGCACTGCTTCGCCTTGACGGCGGAGATATGCTGAACGCAGTTCTTCCTCAGGCAGGAGTCTGTGCCGTTATCTTCGCTCTCGACCGCCTCGGAATATATAAAAAACGCCGCACGGCGCTGACCGTGAGCGTTTTCATTCTCTGCTTTGCCTGCGGCACAGCGGTTATGTTTTCAGAAAATCCGTCGGCAAACGAGCTTGTGCTTACCCTTTGTACAAGCCTTCTGTGCGCCGCTTCGGTAACTTTTTATTCGGGCACGGTCAATTGCATTACTCAGAAAAGAAGTCCGTATATGCTGGACACCCGAAGCCTTGTATGCATCGTAGCAAGCCTTTGCACGCTTCTTCTCGGTTCTTCGGAAATAAGCCTTCTCGGCTTTCGACCTGCAAGATTCTTCGGCTGTTTCGTAATTCTTGCCGCATCTTATCTTTTCAGCCGTTCGGGCGGAAGCGTTGCAGGCATTGCAATCGGCGGATGCATTGCCGTTTCGGGCACAAGCGTTGCGCTGAGCATCTGCTACGGTATATGCGGTCTTCTTTCGGGCATTTTTTCAAGATTCGGACAAATTGTATGCGCCCTTGTTTTTTCCGTTACAGCAGGCATCGCGGCTCTTCTCGACGGCTCGGGCGAGGGGATTGCCGTTTTTGCCGAAGCGGCTTCGGCATCAATCATCTTTGCGCTGATACCCTCGTCAAAGCTCTCAAAAGTCAGGAGCAACATAATGAATCCGAGTGTTAAAAGAATAAGCTCGGAATTCGGTGCGGCAGGTAACAGACTGATTGAGGCTTCCCGTGCAATCGGCTCTGTTTCGGAGTGCGTGGCAAAGGTTTCGCAGGGGATAGAAAGCCTTTCGCCTGCATCGGATGAGCTGGTCTGCATGAGGGTCAGGGAAAGGGTATGTTCGACCTGTCCGCTGAAAAATACCTTCTGTCCCGAGGAAGGTGAATTCTCGGAAATCCTTAAAAAGCTTTCAGGCGGCGCAACCGTTACGGCATCCGATTTTTCGGTGAATTTCAACGCAAAATGTCCGAGCGTGCCGAGAATTGCAGACGGCTTCAACAAGGCATATTCGGGCACAAAGGCAATCAACGCAATGCAGGCAAATGCCGCAAGAAACAGAGAGCTTGCCTGCGGTCAGTTTGACTGGATTTCAAAGCTTCTCGAAGAGCTTTCAACGGAAATAGGGCAGGGGGCGGTGATTCTTTTCGGAAAAGAAAAAACAGCCGCCTCGGTGTTATCCGATAACGGCTTTCAGGTTATTTCCGTGAGTTGTGTATCACCGCCGTCGGGCGCACTCCGACTGACGTGCGTTGTTGAGGCAATTCCCGTTTCAACAAGCCTTTCAAGGCTTACGGCAGAGCTTTCACGCGAGCTTGAAGCGGAGCTTCTTCCTCCGAAAATCAACGAACATAAAAACGGAAAAGAGCTTGTTTTTATCCGTAAAGAACTTTATAAAATCCGCCTTGGGTCAGCGGTTTCGAGCTGCGGCGGAAAGAAGCTCTGCGGCGATTATTTTGAATGCTTCCAGACCGAGTCAAAGGCATATATTATTCTGAGCGACGGTATGGGCACGGGCGGCAGAGCGGCAATAGATTCCGCAATGACGGTTGAGCTTTTTTCCCGTCTTATCAGGGCGGGAATCAGCCTTGACACCGCATTGAGCATCACAAATTCCGCGCTTTCCGTCAAATCCGACGATGAATCGCTCTCCACCCTCGACGTTGCCGAAATCGACCTTTTCACGGGCAATGCGACCCTCCTCAAAGCAGGCGCAGCTCCCTCTTTCTATACCGTATCCGGCAGGGTGAAAAGTGTTGAAATTCCTTCAACTCCGCTCGGAATTCTGAGCAAGGTGAAGTTCAGCAAATATGCAATCCGACTTCGCGCGGGCGACACAATCGTGATGGTCAGCGACGGCATTCTCGGCTGCGGAAATCTCTGGATAAAAGAGGAAATCAAAGCTTTTTCGGGCGGTCCGGACGCAAGCACATTTTCCGAAAATCTGCTTGATTCGGCAAAGATAAAATGCGGCGAAAGCTTTGACGATATGACCGTCATAACCGTTGTTGCGGAAGAGGTTTAGAAATTTCTGTTATCAATAATCCATTTCAGAAGATCTTCGTATCCCATTTCACCCGATGCAACCGCAAGACCGACACGGGCAACATCATCAACCTCGGGACTGATTCTTATTCCGTTAACTTCAAGGAATGTCATCATGACATACATTCCGATTCTCTTGTTTCCGTCTACAAAAGCATGGTTTGAGATGAGTGAAAATCCGAGTCTTGCCCCCTTTTCTTCTTTGGTGGGATAAAGCTCCTCACCGCCAAAAGTCTGAAATGCAGATTCAAGAGCGCTGTCAAGCAACGCAAAATCACGGATATTCGGGTCACCGCCTGTTTCCTCGGTAATAAGCTTATGGAGCAAAAGCACTTTTTCCTGACTGAATTTTATCATTTTGCAAGCTCCTCAAACGCTCTGCGGTATTTTTTAAGAATTCTTGAGGCAACAAAATCAATTTTTTCGCTGTCACTCATTTCGATTGAGGTATCATTTTCAATATCCACAAGCTTATATTTGGGTTTGTTGTTTCTGAAAATATAAATTTCTCCCGATTTATCCGCCATACGGGCAACCCTTGAAAAATTACGGTTAGCTTCGGAAATCGGAACAATCTGATTGACATTGATATTCATTATCATTCCTCCTTTGTATACAAAAATTATATACAAATTGTAGGATGTTGTCAACCTACTTTATATCCTTTTCTGATTATTACATCAACCACGCTGTCAACACATTCGCGGCAGAGCTCTTCTGTTTCTGCCTCCGCCATGACTCTGATAACAGGCTCTGTTCCCGATTCGCGCACGAGGATTCTTCCCGAATTGCCGAGCTTTTTCTCTGCTTTTTCAACAGCGGCGCAGACATCCGCATCGTTTCTTGCGGCGGGCTTATCGGTAACCCTTATATTTCTCAATACCTGCGGATACATCTCAAACCCCTCGGTAAGCTTGCTGAGGGGCTGTTTTTTTGCCAGCATGACCTCCATAACCTTAAGAGAAGTGAGTATTCCGTCGCCCGTCGAGGCATATTTTGAAAAAATGATGTGACCCGACTCCTCTCCGCCGAGACGGTTATTGTTTTTCATCATGTACTCATACACATATTTGTCGCCGACAGCGGTTTTCGCATAATCTATTCCGATTTCGTCAAACGCCTTGTAAAGACCGAAATTGGACATCACGGTTGTGACAACGGTATTGTTGAGAAGCTCGCCCTTTTCCTTGAGATATTTACCGCAGATGTAGAGAATGTGGTCGCCCGTGAGGATGTTTCCTTTTTCATCAACGCAAAGACATCTGTCCGCATCGCCGTCATAGGCAAAACCCGCATCGAGTGATTTTTCGGTAACGAATTTCTGCAGATTTTCAATATGGGTTGAGCCTGCGTTTTTATTGATGTTAAGACCGTCGGGCTCGGCATTGATGACAAAAGTCTGCGCGCCGAGGGCATCAAAAACCGCTTTTGCGATATTCCACGCGCTTCCGTTGGCGCAGTCAAGACCGATTTTTTTGCCTCTGAACGAATAAATGCCGAGGGAAATGAGATAGCCGATATATCTGTTTCTGCCCGAAATATAGTCAACCGTTCTGCCGATTTTATCGCCCTTTGCAAACGGAAGCTCGGGAACGTTTCCGTCGATATAATCTTCAATCATATCAAGCACTTTGCCGTCCAGCTTCTCTCCCTTTCCGCCGATGATTTTTATTCCGTTATCGCAAAAAGGATTGTGGCTTGCGGATATCATGATACCGCAGTCAAAGCCGTCAACCCTTGTGATATAAGCAACCGACGGGGTTGTTGTGACATGAAGCATATATGCATCCGCACCCGAGGCGGTAAGACCCGCAATGAGCGCATATTCAAACATATAGCTCGACCTTCTCGTGTCCTTGCCGATAACAATTTTTGAATTTTCGCCGTAAAAACGTCCCAGAAATCTGCCCACCTTGTACGCGTGGTCTGTCGTTAAATTGATGTTTGCTTCGCCTCTGAAGCCGTCTGTTCCGAAATATCTGCCCATATAATCACTCCTTGTTAACAATAACTCCGCCCGTTTTGTATATGCTGTTTCCGGGAATAACCCCTCTTACGCACGAAAGCGGATAAATGTTGGTATTTCTGCCGATAACCGACCCGGGATTAAGAACGCTGCCGCATCCGATTTCAACGCCGTCACCTATGATTGCACCGAATTTCTTAAGTCCCGTTTCTGTTTTTTCAGAGCCGTTTTTCACCGCAACAAGCGTTTTGTCGCTCTTGACGTTTGAGGTTATCGAGCCGGCGCCCATGTGGGATTTATAGCCGAGAATGCTGTCGCCCACATAGTTATAATGAGGAACCTGAACATTATCGAAAAGAATAACGTTTTTAAGCTCGGTCGAGTTTCCGACAACGCAGTTTTCGCCGATAAGCGCCGAGCCTCTTATAAATGCACAGTGTCGGATTTCGGTATTTCTGCCGATAATGCACGGCGAAGCTATGAATGCTGTAGGTGCAACAACTGCCGTTTTATGGACAAAAATGTTCTCTCCCCGAAGCACATATTCGCTCATATCAAGGGACTGCCCGAGAGAAATTATAAGCCCCTTTATTCCCGAGAGCGACTGCCACGGATATTCGTGTTTTCCGAGATATTCTCCCGCCAGAGTATGTGATAAATCAAAGAGTTCTTTAGTTTTGAGCATAAAAAAATCCTTTCAGCAAATATCATTATATGATATGCACCGAAAGGATTTTTAATCATATTTATTTGGCAAAATACTGCATAACTTTATTTGAAACCGTTGAGGCAACACCCGAGCCCTGCCCTGCGTGCTCGGCAATGCAGACTATCGCAAGAGGCAAATCCTCCCTCTGCGAATAACCGACAAACCATGAATGGCTCTTTGCGTTATCTATCTGCGCCGTGCCCGTTTTTCCGCACATCTGCAGGTTTTCAAACTTCCAATCGCCGTATTTATCCTCAACGTTTGAACGCAGAAGAACCTTAAGCTTTGCGGCGGTTTCGGGATTTATTTTGACGCATTCCTGAGTCATTCTGCCCATAATCTGCGAAACCGTACCCGTTGAGCGTATTCTGTCGGGCGCATAACCCGTGCCGCCGTTTGCGATTGCACCCATAAGCGCAAGAAAATGCGCGGGATTGACATAGGTTGTTGACTGTCCGATACCTGCCCAGCCAAGCTCCGCTTTGCTCGTTGCCGACGGCTCGAACCTGCTCTTTGTGAGCCTGATTTCCTTTGCGTAAAGCTGGGTGTTAAACCCGAGAGTTTCTGCATAAGCCTTGAGCTTTGCCGCACCGAGTTCAATTGAAATTTCGGCAAATGCGCAGTTGCAGGAATTATTCATCGCCTTTTGGAAATCCTGCTTTCCGTGCTCGCCGTTGCAGATAACCGTGCCGTCATCGGTTTCATATTTTCCGTCGCACTCAAAAGTACGCGTGTATAAATCGGGGATATTTTCGATTGCACAGCCTGCAGTCACGATTTTCATAATCGAACCGGGGGTATAGATACCCGATACAACCTTATCGAGGAATACACCCGAATATTTTTCGTTCGTGAGAAGGTCCTCGGGCTTGCTGTTTATGTCGTAGGTCGGCTTTGAAACACTGCAGAGAAGCTGACCCGTTCTGTAATTATACACCGCAACCGCGCCGTTATATTCTCCGAGTGCATTATATGCGATTTTATTTGCCTCGCTGTCGATATTGAGAGTTATATCCGTTCCTTCGCCGCTTTGTTTGAGGTGATAAATCCCCTCAACCTTGCTGTAGCCCGAAAGCACGTCACGGTAAAGATAATGCGTTCCCGTGGAAATAACGCCTGCGGTATCTCCCACAACATGAAGCACGGATTTTCTCACTGCCGGATCGGAAGAAAAAATTCTTTCGTTATCCGAGCTTTTAGCAAGCACAACGCCGTTTTTATCGTAAATCGTACCTGCGTTGACTATCGTTCCGCCCCTGTAAATATGGCGGTTTGCCTTGCTTGATGACCATTCCGAGCCGTTCATTACAAGACTTACAACAAATATGCAGACTCCTGCAAGGAATGCGGCAATCAGCGCATAGACTATCGCTGCCCTTTTGGCTGTTATCCTCATGCCGCGCCTCCTTTCGGTGCGGTTTTTTTGACGGGTTTTTTAACCGCAACATCGGGTTTCGGAGGCTCAAAGGGTGCACCTGCCGCCCTTATATAAGCTAAAAGTCCCCATGAGCATATCATGCTCGAGCCGCCTCGGCTGACAAAAGGAAGAGTTACGCCCGTGAGGGGAAGTAAATCCGTTATGCCGAAAACGTTGAGTGAAAGCTGGAAAAGAAGCATTCCCGCGGCTGATACGGCGGCGATTGCATAGAAGGTCGAAGCAGCGGTTTTTGCCGAACGGATTGCAAAAAAAGCAATTCCCGCAAAGCTTAATAGCACCGCAATTCCGATTAAAAGTCCCATTTCCTCGCAGATAAGACCGAAAACAAGGTCGGTTGATGCCGCATAGACATCGCGCAGTTTTCCCTCGCCGATTCCGAGTCCGAAAAGTCCGCCGCTTGCCGAATAAATCAGCACTCTCGTCTGCTGATAGCCCGTTGTGTCCATGAAGTCCCACACATGGCGGTATGCCGCAAAACGGTTGGCAACATAGGGTTTGAAGTAGATAATCAGCGCCGCACCCATGAGTGCAACCGTGCAGATAAGCGCGATTGTTCTGATATCGCCCGAGCGCATGAAGGCTATGAGAATAAAGGTGAAAAAGAAAATAAGAGCTGTGCCGAAATCTTTCATGAGGAAAAGTGCGCCGACACAGCCGAGCGAAAAGATGATGTATCTTGTAAGGCTCACGCTTGAAAGCAGCTTTTCGAGGGATACCGCACCGACGAGAACAAAGGCAACCTTAACGAATTCCGAAGGCTGAACGGAGAAAAATCCGAGGTCAATCCAGTTGAGAGTGCCGTTGATATTCTGCGCCATAACGAGGTTTACCGCAAGAAGTCCGACCGCACCCACAGCGGCGGGATAACGCAGAAGACCTGCAACATGAACATCTTTGATAAGCAGAAGCATCACCAGATAAACCGCAAGACCGAGACCGATTGCAATTATCTGCTTGAGTGCGAAATCCTCACTGAAGCTTGCACAGACCGTAAGTCCGATTCCCGAGAGAAAAAATGCGATTGCTTCAAGCTCAAAATAGTCGTTGCCCGTAACGAGCGTGCCGATTAGCATATAAATCCACTCCGCGGCAATATATCCGAAGAAAATATAGACCATTTTCAGGCTCAGTTCTTCCTGCCTGCACAAAACACAGGCGGCACAGACAAGCTGAAAAGCCGTCATGAGCGCCATAACGGTTATCTGCTGAAAATGCGACTGTTTCTTAACAACGGTTTCTGACAATGCGCATCCCTCCTTCCGTCTGAAATACAGATTTATCATATCACATATCCAAAAATTTTTCAATTCCGATTATATTTTAAAACTGTTAACAAAATCCGCCGAAAATTATTAAATTTTTTCTTGTAAACTCTTTTGCATAACTTTGTCCCTGAAAAAATTTTTTACATATAATGTTGATGTGAGGAAAAGGAACACTACCGCTTGCGTTTTTCGCCCCCGTAGCCTTTCTTCCTTATATTATAAATAAAAATTTTTATTGCAAGTGGGGGAAAAGTAGTGTATAATGTTTTAAATATGATTATAATGGGCATAGTGCCGACAGAGGTGAACAGAGGATAATGGAAGCTTATTTTGACAACAGCGCAACGACCGCACCGTGCTGCGAAGCGGTAAAAGCGGTAACGGAAGCGATGACCCAAAGCTGGGGAAACCCATCTTCTCTTCATGCAATCGGCAACAGAGCAAACGCCCTTCTCGAAAGCTCAAGAAGCGATATTGCTTCCCGTCTTTCCTGCTCTCCCGAAGAGATTTTCTTCACCTCGGGCGGAACGGAAAGCAACAATCTCGCCGTCATGGGTGCAGCCTATCAGATGCGCCGCATGGGCAGAAGGATAGTTTCAACAAGCATTGAGCATTCAAGCATCGACGATACTCTTAACCGTCTCGAAGCGGACGGCTTTGAAGTTATAAAGCTCAGGGTTGACAGCTACGGCAGAGTGAATGAAAAAGACCTTTACGCCGCAGTCAATTCAAACACAATTTTAATCACGATGATGCTTGTCAATAATGAAATCGGAACAATAATGCCCGTTCAGGCGGCAAAAAGAGCCGCAATGATGGCTCGCTCGCCCGCACTCATCCATTGCGATGCTGTTCAGGCGTTCGGAAAAATGCCCGTGAAGCCTGCCGCACTCGGCGTTGACCTTATGACAATCAGTTCCCATAAAATCCACGGACCCAAAGGCATCGGTGCGCTTTATATCCGCAAGGGCGTGAAGATAAAGCCAAGAACCTTCGGAGGAGAACAGGAAAAGAAAATCAGACCCGGCACGGAAGCAATGCCCCTTATCGCAGGCTTTGCCGCCGCCGCAAGAGTCCTGCCCGACCCGCAGAAGGAGCTTGAGCATATAACCATGCTCCGTGACTATATGGTGTCGAAGCTCACGGAAATTGACGGAATTGTTATCAATTCACCGCCCGATGCCCTGCCGTATGTGACGAATATTTCGCTCATCGGCATAAAATCCGAGCCGATGCTCAACTTCCTTTCGGACAGAGGAATCTGCGTTTCAAGCGGTTCAGCGTGTTCAAAAGGCAAGAAAAGCCACGTTCTCATGCAGATGAATCTCGACCGCAGCAGACTTGACGGTCCGCTGAGAATCAGCTTTTCAAGATTCACCACAATTCAGGAAATAGACGCTCTTATTCTCGGAATTATTGAGGGCAAAAAGGTTATAAGAGCTTTGAAATAATTTATTCGGAGTAAAAAAATGAAAGAAATTATCTTAATCAAAAACGGAGAGCTTGCTCTCAAGGGTCTTAACAGAAGAACTTTTGAAGATATGCTCATCAAGAATATGAAGCGCAGGCTCGCTTCCGCGGGAAATTTCAAATTCACGGTTTCGCAGTCAACAATCGTTGCCGAACCCGAGGAGGGTGCTGACCTTGAGGATGCGGTTGAACGCATCAGAAAGATTTTCGGCATTGCGGGATTTTCAAGAGCTGCGGCTGTTGAAAAGGATATGGACGTTATTCTGAGAAGCGCCGAAGAATATCTGGCTCCCCAGCTTCTCGGAGTGCGTACCTTCAAGGTTGAAGCAAAGCGTTCGGATAAAAAGTTCCCCCTCGGTTCTCCCGAAATATGCAGGGAAACGGGCGGATATCTCCTTCGCAAGTTCCCCCATTTAGAGGTTGACGTTCATAATCCCGACATGGTTGTTACCGTTGAAGTCAGAGATACCCACGCCTATATTCACGGAAAGCAGATAAAGGGTGCAGGCGGTATGCCCACAGGCTCCGCAGGCAGGTCGGCAATCCTTATTTCGGGCGGTATCGACAGCCCCGTTGCCGCATACATGATGGCAAAAAGAGGTCTTGAGCTTATCGCGATTCATTTTGCATCGCCTCCCTATACAAGCGAAAGAGCCGAACAGAAGGTTCATTCACTCTTAAAGCAGGTCAGCAAATATTCGGGCAGAATCACTCTTTATGTTGTTCCGTTCACCGAAACGCAGGAACAGATCAAGGACAACTGCCCCGAGGATTTATTCACCGTTGTCATGCGCCGCATGATGATGAGAGTTTCGCAGATAATAGCACAGAGAGAGCACGCAGGCGCACTCATCACGGGTGAAAGCGTTGGTCAGGTTGCAAGCCAGACAATGCCCGCAATCGCCTGCACGGACGCGGTTTGCGAAATGCCTGTTTTCCGTCCTCTTATCGGCATGGACAAGGATGAGGTTGTTGCAATCTCAAGAAAAATAGATACTTTCGATATTTCAATTCTTCCCTATGAGGACTGCTGCACGGTATTCACTCCGAAGCATCCCAGAACACGCCCCACAATCGACTATGTTGAAGAATGCGAAAAGGCACTCGAGGTTGAAAGACTCGTCAACGAAGCGGTTGAGGGAACAAGATTTGTTCATATAAATGCTTATTAAGTGAAGAGTGAAAAATGAAAAGTGAAAAGTTATGGGTGGGCGCTGCCCACACCCATTTATAATTGACTATTCACTAAATTCAGCTTTTGCGGAGCAATATATAAATTGCGTCGCAGACCCTTAACTCTTAACTCTTCACTATTAACTATTCACTAAACAAGGAGAAAATTATGTCCGTTTGCGAAATTCTTTCCGTCGGCACGGAAATACTGCTCGGCGATATACTCAACACAAATTCAAAATATCTGTCCGTGCAGCTTGCAAAGCTCGGCATATCGGTGCTCCGACACACAACCGTCGGCGACAATCCCGAAAGACTTGCCGCCGCACTTAAAACAGCTCTTGAAAGAAGCGATATCGTTATCGCAACGGGCGGTCTCGGCCCGACGGCTGATGATATCACAAGAGATGTATGTTGCGAGGTTATGGGTTTTGAAATGACGACCGATAACAGAATCGCCGAAAAAATAAAGGGATATTTCAACTCAAAGGGTCTTGAAATGCCCGAAACAAATCTCCGTCAGGCTCTCGTGCCCGTCGGCGGCGATGTTTTTGAAAACAATCACGGCACGGCACCGGGTCTCGGTCTCAAAAAAGACGGCAAGTGCGTCGTCATGCTTCCCGGTCCTCCCTACGAAATGGCGCCGATGTATCACGAAAGCGTGGTTGACTATCTTCGTGAATATTCCGACGGTGCAATAGTTTCCCACACAGTCAGGACAATGGGCATAGGCGAAAGCGCAATGGCGGAAATCTGTGCGGATTTGCTCAATAATGAAAATCCCACCGTTGCACCCTATGCAAAAAAAGGCGAAGCACTTCTTCGCATCACCGCAAAGGGTGAAACCGAGGAAGAAGCAGAAAAGCTCTGCACGCCTGTTATTGACGAGGTCTGCAAAAGACTCGGCAATTATGTTTACGGTATCGACAGCGAAAGCATTGAGCAAAGAGTCGTTGAGCTTCTCAAAGAAAAAAATCTTAAAATTGCAACGGCGGAAAGCTGCACCGCGGGATATATTCCCAAAAGGATAACGGATATTGCGGGCGCAAGCAGCGTTTTTGATTTCGGCGCAATCACCTATTCAAACGAAATGAAGCATAAAATTCTCGGTGTGCGCGAAGAAACTCTCGCATCTCACGGCGCGGTGAGCGAACAGACAGCAAGAGAAATGGCGGCAGGAATACGCCGCGTTTCGGGGGCAGACATCGGAATTTCCGTTACGGGAATTGCAGGTCCCGGAAGCGACGGCACAAACAAACCCGTCGGTCTTTGCTTCATTGCTCTTGATGCAGAGGACTGCAATATATTTGAAAAAATCGAAACAGGCAAGAATGACAGGGAATATAACCGCTATGTGACGGCATCCCGTGCACTCAATCTTGCAAGAGTTTATATAGAGGGAAAGGAGAAATAAAGATGGATTCAAAAAAGATTTGTTCAATTCTGTGTGCCGTTTTTGCGGCGGTAACTGTGATATTCGCCGCCCTTTCGGTTGTGAATTTCACCAAAAAACCCGATGAACAGACAGAGCTTGAAACAAACGCTTCAAATTATATAATGAACGGCGAAAAGCTTAATGCACTCGCCGAAACTCTTTCGGGTGTTGTTTCAAACAACATGAAAAAACAGGGCAGCTTCCCCGAGGGTATTCTCGAAGAGCTCAAGCAGCCCTATTCAATCAACAATAACCTTGTCGGCTGGCTTTCAGTCCCAGGAACAGAGCTTGATACCGCGGTTCTGCAGAGCGATGACAACAGCAGATATCTCAAAAAGGATTTCTTTGAGAGAAGCACCGTTTCCACCACCTCAACGAACTACGGCAATCTCTATCTTGACTACCGCTGTGTTACCGAGGGTATCTCCAAAAACATGGTTATCCACGGCCACACAACAAGCAGAATGGGTTCGGATGTTCCCAAGCAGGCATTCCGTTCGCTTTATGACTACAAGGACAAGCGGAATTTCATTGACAGTCCGATAATAAAATACTCCAATCTTTATGAGGAGTATACATATAAAATCTGCGCCGTTTTCCTTTCAACAACCCAGCCTTCCCACGATAACGGCTATTTCTTCAACTATATTTATCCCGACATGAGCGAAAACAACATGGTCGGATATATAGAGCAGGTAAAACAAAGAGCACTCTACGAAACGGGCGTTTCTCTTGAACCCACCGACAGCATAATCACTCTTTCAACCTGCATTTATGACTACGGTAAAAACATCGACACAAGATTTGTTGTTGTTGCAAGGCTTCTCCACGAGGGTGAAAGCGAAGAAATTGACGCTTCTCTCGTAAAGGACAACCCCGATTACCGCAGACCCCAGATATGGTACAACAGCAAAGGAAAAACAAACCCCTATAAAAACACGGCAAAATGGCAGCCAAGCCCCAACTAATTTGCGGAGGACAAAAAGATGTCAAAAGATAACATTAACGAAAACAAAAATCCTTCTTCACTTCCCGAAGGACTCAGCTCAATCGCAGACGACGAAGCGATAACCGAAATCGACCTCGGCGATTTTCTTATCGAAAATTCAAAGTCAACCACTCTTTTTGAGGGATTCCGTGAGGATATCGAAAAAACGGAAAAAAGCCTTGAATCTGACCTTCAGAGTCTTTATGACGATATCATGGGAAGCGGTCCTGAAACAATCGTACCCAAACCCATATCCATGCTTACCGAAAGCGAAGCAGAACCCAAGAAGGTTGTGCTTGCCGACCCCGAGCCTCTCCCCGACGATGAAAACTCCTCTCTCGAGGACCTCTGGATGAATCCCGATGACTATTTCGATGCCGATATTCCCGTTGTTTCGCTCGACGAAGAAACCGACGTGCAGGAAATTGAAGTTTTTGAGCCTGCTCCCGAAGAAACCGTTAAAAACGATGACGATGATGCAAAAAGCAGCATTTTCAGCATGATTGATATGCTCAAAAAGGAAACCGATACCGAAACGGGCTTCGACGATATTCTTTCGGAAATAGAAGCAAATCCCGAAATTGCTCCCGTTGACACAGAGCTTTCCGCCGCCGCACAGCTCGTTTCGGCTCTCCCCGAAGCGGAAGAAGGGGCTGAGGAAGAAACGGAAGAAGAGGAAGAGCTTGATTTCTCAGAGGAAGATTTTGACTGGGATGAAATGCTCGGCGATGAAGATGCTCCCGAATTTTCCGAGGAGCTTCCCGCTATTCCCGAACCTGCAGAAGAAATTCCCGAGGTTGAGGAAATCACGGAAGATATTACCGAAGAAACCGACGGCGAAGTTTTTGATACCGACTCGGACGATTTTGAAGCAGAGCTTGCAAGGCTTCTCGGAGACGATAACAACACAGCGGAAGAATCTGCCGTTGAGGAAACCGAAACCGAGGAGAAAAAAAGCTTTGTAATTAATGTTCCCGATGACGGAAACGATTACGAAAAAGCCGCCGCAACTCCAGAAAAACTCTATCAGTCGGCTCCCATGAGCACAACAACCCTCAAAGATGACCCCGAACTGCTCGGCGACGATTATGAGGATGACAAAAAGGACAAAAAGAAGAATAAAAAAGAGAAAAAATCAAAAGAAACCGAAAATAAAACCTCAGGCGGTGCGGCTGAGGTTGTCAGAAAGATTATTCTTTCAATCTCCATCATCACAATTGTTGTCTGCCTTGCCATGCTTGCCAATGTATATATCATTGAGCCATACCGCTTCAAATCGGATGCCGATAAAATCGCAAGCGAAATGAGCCAGAATATCAATACCCACAGCGATGCAACAGTCAATGACGCACAGAACAGCACTCCCGATATTGAATACCCGGAGGGAATGCTTGCAAAATACGCAAATCTTTATGCGGCAAATGACGACCTCAAGGGCTGGATTTCAATCCCCGGCTTTGAAATCAATCTCCCCATTGCACAGGGCAAAGACAACAGCTACTATCTCAAGAAGGACATTTACGGAAAATACACCCGTTACGGCGTTCCCTATTTCGATTACAGAATGGATAATTTCAAGACTCTTCACAGAAACTCGGTTATCTACGGTCACAATATGCGCCATGACGACCTCATTTTCGGTATGCTTGAAAATTACCGCAACATCAGCGGCTTCCGTCAGGCTCCCGTTATCGAATGCAACACGATTTACGGTGACCACACATGGTTTGTTTATGCCGTATTTATCACTAATGCCGACAAAGAAGACGATAACGGCTATGTATTCCCCTATAACTTCATTGATATCAGCGACAGAAAATTTGAAGCCTATATCGAAGAAATAGATAAGAGAAAGCTTTATACAACAGGCGTTGACATTGCCGTAACCGATAAGATTCTTACTCTTTCGACCTGTGCTTACGACTTCGACGATGCAAGACTCGTTGTTGTTGCAAGAGAAAGAAGAGAGGGCGAAAGCATCGCAGTTGATACCTCAAAGGCTTATAAGAACAACGACCCAAAATACCCGCAGGCATGGTATGACGCTTACGGAAAGGATAATACCCACGCAAACGAACCCAGATGGTAAAAATCAATTCGTAATCCGGAATTAATCAAGGAAAGGTGATTATTATGGAAAGAAAGGTGAGCTGTTTCACGCTTTGCGCCGAAAAGGCACAGGGTGCTGCAGACTCTTTAAAACAACGGTTAAACTGCGAAACAATCAACTTCGGCGATGTATCCTCTTTTGCCGCCGAGGCTGTTGCTCTTGTCGGCAACGGCGGATTTGTTGTTGCCGCTGCACCCGTTGATGTTTTCCTTAATGCCAAATTCCGTTTACTTAAATCTCTTTCCTTAAAAATTGTAAAAAGCAACAAGATTTTAACTGCTGCAGGCGAAAATCTTCCCGAAAACGCAAAAGAACGCGACCTTCAGTGTGCCGTTCCAGAAAAATCGAAAGTATATCTCACTCTTGACGGTCTGTTTTCGGCTTTTTCCGTTGATATCGGCAGCGGAACTCTTGTTTTTGTTCCGCTTGACAAAGATATGCTTGAGCAGGTCTTTGCTTCAGGTCTTGAAAAGCTTTTCCCCGCACCGAAAAAAACAAAAATGCAGGAGCTTCGCGAGCGTGTAAGCGGCGTTATTGCAAGCGGAAAAACCGTTGCGGTTTCTCCCTGCGGATGCGGAAAGATGCTGCTCTCGGCAATTTCTGCCGTGCCCGACTGCGAGGAAGCTTTTATCGCTGATTCCTCCATGAGAGATAAGGCGGAAAACGAAACTCAGGCTGATTATATTGCACATTGTGCAAAGCTTTCAAAAGAAAATTCATCCGCCGACCTCGGCATTGCAATTTCGCAGATTGAAACCGACGGCTCCGGTGAACTCGTCACAGTTTGTGTTGCCGATTCCGAAAGAGCAAAGGCTGCAAAGGTCTACGCAAATCCGGATGAAGACGGAAAACAGCTCATTGTTGCCGCAATAATCAAGCTTTGTCAGATGCTTGATGAACTTGCTGCAATGCCTGCGCTTGTGAATCCCCATGCGCCGAAGGCGGTACAGAAAAAATGGGCAAAAAATTCTAAAACCCCGTTGATTATCGCTATCATCGCATTAGCGGTTGCAATCATCGTCTGCTTTGTTCTCGCCTTTGTTTCTTCCTCGAAAAATGATAAAGATGCGCAGACCTATGCCGCAGGTGACTATATCGAATACGAAGACGCCTATTATGATGACGATAATGTATATGAGGATTACGGCGGAATTTTCCTCGAGGATGCGGATAACGAAGCTGTTGCTATCGTACCCGAAAGCACCTATTCCTACATAACCTCCGCACCCGCCTCGGTTTTCACAACAAAAAACGGGACAACCGTACTTCAGACTGTAACAAAGTTAACAACAGCTGTCAGGTCCACAACAAAAACTGCAGTCACCACAACCGCCAAGGCTCTGACAACCCTCATATCAACCACCGCAAAACCCACAACCACTACAACAAAACCGACCACCTCCACAACAAAACCAACTACAACTACCACAACAAAGCCGACCACCGTAACCACTACGGTCACAACAACTGCACCTTCAACCTCATCTGCTGCAGAAGGAGTCACAACAACGGCTTCCGAGGTCAAAGGCACATTTATATTTAAAGTATACGGCTACGGTCACGGCGTGGGAATGAGTCAGCACGGCGCTATGGCAATGGCAAAAAGCGGCAGCAGCTATGAAGAAATTCTGACTCATTATTATCCGGGTACAACAGTCAGAGCAGAAAGTTCAACACCTGCAACAATAAAATACGGCGGCGTTGATGTTCCGATTGTTGAGTATCTCTGCAAAACAACAAAGCAGGAAATGGGCTACAGCAGTGCAGGCAAAGAGGCACTCAAGGCTCAGATGGCAACGATTTATACTTATGCAAAGCATAACGGCTTCGATGTGAAGAGAAGCCAGCACGCATATGCGGATAATTTTGACTTTGCAGGCTCAAAAATCCATGAAGCCTGCCTCGAATATCTCGGAATGACAGCCGACACTGATATCCCCGTTGCAAAGTATGTCGATTATAACGGCAAGGCGGCAAACACGGTTTATTTCGCATCCTCTGCAGGCAAAACTGCATCGGCAGGCAGCGTATGGTCGGCAGATACATATCCCTATCTCCGCGGCGGTGTTTCAAGTCCCGAAACCGTTGACGCAACAACCGTTGAAATCAGCGCGTCGGATATGAAGAAATACATCATGTCCTATGCGAAAGACAACAACAAAACAATCACCCTCTCTGATAATCCTGCGGAATGGCTTGAAATTCTTTCACATGACAAAGCATATAATTCAGGCACGGGTTATGTTACCGAAATCAGAGTCGGAGATTATAAGCTTAAGGGCAACGCATTCAGATGCTATGTTCTGGATTTCAAAATCCGTTCTCATTGCTTTACATTTGAATATAAAGATTAATAAAAAGCTGTGCTTCGGCACAGTTTTTTTGTTGTATAAAATGCTGATAATCATGTATATTTATTCCGAATTAGAAACATTGCACAAAATTCTTCATATCCCTTTGTGGATTTTGTCAAGTAATAATCCTTGACAGAGAGGCTTTTCTTCTGTATAATGTTGAACTGTTGTGTGCCGCGGGTCAGCGAAAATCAACACTCTCCCGAAGCACATCAGGAGGTTAAAATGAAGATTACACAGAAGATTACCGCACTTTTGGTTATGTCTGCGATTATCGTAAGTGCCTTTTCATTCAGCGCATTGGGCGTATCTCCCGTAAAGGGCAGTGAGGTTGCACAATTCGCAGCTCAGTTTGAAGGCTGCGGATACAAATATTCAAGCAAGGGTCCCGATAAATTTGACTGCTCGGGTCTTGTATATTATGTACTTAAGAATTTCGGCATCACCTTCGGTCACAGTACATCCGCCTATAACACGGTTGAAAAGGCAAAAGAATTCGGCACGGTTATAAAGGATATGAGCAAGGCAAAGGAAGGCGACATCGTTGCATGGAGCGGTCACGCTGCGATATATCTCGGAAACGGCAAGTGCGTTCACGCAATGAATGAAAGAAAAGGCGTTATTATCAATAACGTTGAAGATTTCATAGACAGCAAGGGTGTCAAAAACCCCTCGCATTTCTTTATCAGACCCTTTGATTATGCCGATGAAACCGCAGAAAAAGCTGTTGAAGAAAAACCCGTTGCAAAAACAGCGGCTCAGAGCAATGAGCCCGCCCGGGAAAAGCTCACATTCCGCGAAAAAATTGAGCATATGTTTGAAAGAATCGGAGATTTTATCAAATCTCCCTTCACTCCCGTTATTGATGCAATCAAAAACTGAAATAACCGGTTTGTACGTTATCGTGCAAGCCGGTTTTTTATTTAAATTATGTAATAAAATTATAAATACTACTTGTAATTTATATTTAAAATAATTATAATAGTAGAGTACAATAGGGTCATAGTGTACAGTTATGTCTTTTTTACACTTTTGTCACAATTTCTTAATTAAAGTGAAATATAATCAAAATGATGCAATGCATCTGGATTCAGGAGGAAGAAAATGGGCAAGAAATATGTTATTTCCTACGACATAGGAACAACCGGTGTTAAGACCTGTCTTTTTGAAATTGACAAAGAAATAACACTTGTCAGCGCCGCAATGGAGGGATATAAGCTCTATATCATGCCCGACGGCGGTGCGGAGCAGGACCCCGACGAATGGTGGGCAGCCATCTGCTCAACAACCAAAACCATTTTTAATAACTGCGATATCAGTCCCGAACTCGTAGAGGGCATTTCCTTCTGCTCACAGATGCAGGGTCTTGTGCTTGTAGATAAGAACGGCAAGCCCGTTCACAGAGCCTTCAGCTACATGGACCAGCGTGCAAGAAAACAGATAAAAGAGGGCATGGCAAACGGAATTCAGATTGCAGGAGCAAATATCTTCAAGCTCATTCCCTCAATTCTTATAACGGGTGCGGTTTCCGCAAGTGTAAAAGACCCCGTATGGAAATATAACTGGGTAAAAGAAAACGAGCCCGAAAACTTCAAGCGTGTTTATAAGTGGCTTGACGTTAAGGAATACATAATCTGCCGCATGACCGATAAATTTGTCATGACTCCCGACTCCGCTTTCGGAACTCTTCTTTACGATATCCGCAAAGGCAAGGAAGGCTTCAGCAAAACAATCTGCAAGCTTCTCGGAGTTAATCCCGACCATATGCCCGAGCTTATCAAATGCACCGATAAGGCAGGCGGTCTTACCGCAAAGGCTGCCGCAGAGCTCGGTCTTAAGGAGGGCACGGCAGTATTCGGCGGCGGCGGTGACGCTTCGCTCATCGGTGTCGGCGCAGGCAGCGTTGAGCTCGGTGAAACACATATCTATAACGGCACATCGGGCTGGGTTTCAACCGTTGTTGACAAGAGCGTTGTTGATGCCTCGGCAATGATTGCCGCCATAGTCGGTGCACAGAAGGACCGCTTCAACTACTTCGCAGAGCTTGAAACCGCAGGCAAGTGCCTCGAGTGGGTAAAAGACCACCTTGCTCTTGACGAAATCGGAATTTTCCTCAACAAAACAGACGTTGCGGAATCCGAAGAAACAGTTTACACAAGCCTTTACGATTATCTTTCAAAGGTTGTTGACGAAATTCCCGCAGGCAGTCAGGGAGTTATCTTCACTCCGTGGCTTCACGGCAACCGCTGTCCGTTTGAGGACCCCAACTCAAGAGGTATGTTCTTCAATATCAGCCTTGACGTGGGCAAAACAGAGCTCATCCGTTCCGTTCTTGAAGGCGTATGCATGCACATGAGATGGTTCCTTGAAACTCAGGATAAGAAAATCAAGACCTCTCAGACAGTCCGCTTTGTCGGCGGCGGCGCACTCAGCGACGTAACCTGCCAGATTCTTGCAGACGTAACGGGCAGAACCGTTGAAACAGTTGATTCTCCGCAGAACGTAGGTGCAGTCGGCGCAGCTGTTGTTATGGCAGTCGGTCTCGGAGTTCTCGATGACATCTCTCAGGCTAAAAAGCTCATCCCCGCAAAGAAAACCTTCAAGCCCAATCCCGCAAACAAAGAGGCTTATGACCGCAACTATGCAGTTTATAAAACTCTTTATAAGAATAACAAAGAAGCTTTCAAGGCTCTCAACAGCTGAGAAAAATTCATATGAAAGGACTCATTACCATGAAAAGATATTTTGCTCTCATTATTACGGTTATCGTAATTCTTACCTGCTTCACAGCCTGCAAGCCCAAAGTAAAGAACGGTGCTGTTGTTGAAAACGGTGCAGGTCAGCAGGTTGCAATCGTTACCTCTCCCGACGGCGGCATCGTAAGAGACGGCGCAGGCAATCTCGTTGTTCTCGTAACCGACCATAACGGCAAAAACGTTAAAGACGAAAACGGCGAATACAAAACAAATGCCATTAATATGGACCATGCAATCGTTATCGGCAGACGCGTTGAAGCCAAAAACTACTCTGTAGAAATTCCCAACGGCTGGTCAGATGCAGTCACTCTTGATAACCTCTCCATTACAAAAGACGGCACAAACGAATCCCTTGTTATCATGGAAAAAGAAGGCTCTGTCACCAAGGCTATGGAAGACCTTTCAAAAGTATTTGATAACATTACCCGTATGTATCCCAATGTTGTAAGCGAAAACACAACAGTTAAAATCAATGATAAAATCACCGCGAACTTTATTTCGGCTTATATTCCCGTTCAGAAGACCGATGAAAACGGAAATCCCGTTCCGGGCTATCTCGGCTACTACTTCTTTGAAGCAAACGGTCACACCTATTCCTGCAAAATCGAAGGCCGCCGCAATCTGAGCGAAACCCTCGATGAATTCACAAACATTCTTTCATCCATTAACTTCCGCTGATAATTCTATTTGAAGGAGATAATTAAAATGCTTTTTACTCAGGATATCGGTATAGATTTAGGTACCGCCAACACCCTTGTATTCGTTAAAGGCAAGGGCATCGTTATTCGTGAACCCTCCGTTGTTGCCGTTGACCAGAAGAGCAACCCTCCCAGAGTTGTTGCCGTTGGTATGGAAGCAAAGGAAATGATAGGCAGAACTCCCGGTTCAATCACAGCCGTCCGTCCTCTTAAAGACGGCGTTATAGCTGATTTTGAAATCACCGCAGAAATGATTGCCGCATTCATCAAAAGAACAGCAAAAAGATCGCCTTTCACCAAAATCAGAGTTCTTATCTGCATTCCCTCAGGTGTTACCGAGGTTGAAAGAAAGGCTGTTTATGACGCCGCAAAGAGCGCAGGCGCAAAGTATGTAAGCCTTATCGAAGAACCCATGGCAGCAGCTATAGGCGCAGGTCTTCCCGTAAGCGAAGCAACAGGCAGCATGGTTGTTGACATCGGCGGCGGCACATCGGAAGTTGCCGTTATCTCACTCGGCGACGTTGTTACCGCAAACTCCGCAAGAGTTGCAGGCGATAATTTCGACGAAGCTATCATTTCTTACATCAAGAAAAAATATAATCTTCTTATCGGTGAAAGAACCGCAGAAGATATCAAAATCAAAATCGGTTCAGCTTATCCCTATGAGGGAGAAGGCACAATCAACATCAAGGGCAGAAACCTCATGGACGGTCTCCCCAAAAACGTTGATATCACAAGCGAAGAAATCCGCGAAGCTATGTCCGACACGGTTTCACAGATTGTTGACGCAGTTAAGTCAACTCTCGAAAAGACTCCTCCCGAGCTTGCCGCAGATATCATTGACCACGGCATTATGCTCACAGGCGGCGGTGCTCTTCTCAGAGGTCTTGACACTCTCATTGCATCCGAAACAAAAATTCCCGTTCTCATCGCACAGAATCCTCTCGACTGCGTTGCAGACGGCACAGGTATCTGCCTTGAGAACAACACTCTCAACGTAACAGGCAACAAGAAATATATCTAAGGAGTAAAACGATGATCCGCTTTTTGAAAAGCTCTGCATTTAAAATATTTGCAATCGTAGCCGCGGCATTGCTTGCAGGCTCGGTGTTTGCACTTGCTTCAAGAAGCGGCTCTTCACCGCTTACAAGCGTAACAAGCTTTGTTTTCGGTCCGGTTTCGCGTGCAGCATCGTATGTTGCCTCGGAGTTTGCAAATCTCCCGATTTCATTCCGTTCATCCTCTGCGCTTGCAAGGGAAATTGAGGACCTTGAAAAGGAAATCGACAGACTCACACGCCAGCTTGTCGACTATGAGCAGGCAAAAAGCAAAAACGCTTTCTATCAGGAGTTTCTTGAAATCAAGGAAGAACACAGCGACTATGTTTTTTCCGAGGCGGCAATTATCGGCAGGGATTCGGCAGACCGTCTCGGCTCGTTCACGCTCAACAAGGGTTCAACAAGCGATATCAGCGTCAATGACCCCGTAATCTACGGTGATTACCTTGTGGGCATCGTTTCCTCCGTTACTCCTACTCGCTGCACAGTCAGCACAATACTTAATCCCGATGTAAATGTCAGCGCATATGAAGTGCGTACACGCGACCTCGGATTTGTAACCTCAACGGTTGCACTTGCCGAGGAGGGACACTGCCATATGCCCGGACTTTCAACCTCAACAGCCATCACCGCGGGCGGAATTGTCTGTACCTCGGGCGTGGGCGGTATTTATCCGCGCGACCTGATTATCGGCACGGTTGTTGATATCGTTGACGGAACGGTTGATATCTCCGCAAGTGCGGTTATCGAACCGGGCGTTGACTTCGGCGAAATCACCGATGTTTTCATCATCACAGAATTTGACGGACAGAACCAGTAATAATGACACTTGAAACGCAGAAGAAAAAATTGATATTCCGCAGACTAAGCCTTGCTCTGATAATTCTGCTGATTTCCGCTGTGCAAAACACAGACGGCTATTTTCCGCAGATTTTCGGCATCAGGGCTTTGCTTCTTATACCTGCCGTTGTTTGCATAGCAATGTATGAACGCGATATATGGGGCATGATTCTCGGAATTTTTGCAGGTGCACTCTGGGATGTTTTTGCCTCGGGCGCGAGCTTCAACGCTCTTTTTCTGATGTCGGCAGGCTTCATCTGCGGCACTCTCATCAACACAATAATGCGCAACAACATCGTCACCGCTTCGATTCTGTCTTTTATTTTCTCCTTACTCTATAATATTGTCTATTGGCTTTTTCACTTTGTTTTCACAAAACTCGACTCGGCATTCTTCATGCTCTGGAGATACTACCTGCCGGGCATAGTATATACAACGGTATTTGTTCCGATAATATTTATTATAATCAGAGCCGTTGAAAAGAAATTCACGGAAGAATAATTTCAGCAAGGAGGTAAGAATATGCACGTTAAAATCACGGGAACAAGACGGATTGTGTCCCTCTGCATTCTTCTTGCCTTTTTTGCGTTCTTTATTTTTGACCTTGTTAAAATTCAGATTATCGACGGCCCCGAATATGCCGCCGCAAGCAACGCCGTTTCCGAAAGAACGGCTGTTATTTCCGCCGCAAGAGGAGAAATTGTTGACTGCAACGGCAAAGAGCTTGTTTATAACGACCAGGGTTATTCGATTATCTTTGACTATGCATATTTTCCGACAGAACAAGCCGAACGAAATGTTATCATTTCAAATCTTATAGATCTTTTTGAAAAGAATTCTCTCGAATGGATTGATAATCTTCCTCTTGTTTTTGACGGAAACGGAAGTATCGTTTATAAAGAGGACAGCGAAAATCTCATTAAGGAAATGAAGAGCAAGGATATGCTCAATCTCAATGAATACGCTACCGCGCAGAACTGCTTCGATGCACTTATCAAAAGATACAAGCTTGAAGAATATCCTGCCGAAAAAGCAAGAAAAATCGCTTCTGTCTGCTATGAAATGAAACGTCTTTTCTTCAGCATCGGTTATCCCTATACCTTCGCTTCGGATGTTCCCGAAACAGTTATTTCCTTTATTAAAGAAAACAGCGGCACTTATCAGGGTGTTGATGTTCAGGTTGTTCCCATAAGACAGTATACCGACGGCACACTTGCTCCGCATATTCTCGGCAGAACAGGTGCAATTGACGCCGATGAATATAAAAAGCTCAAGGAAGAAGGCTACAAAATCACCGATTTCATCGGAAAAAGCGGTATTGAGCTTGCAATGGAAGAATACCTCAAGGGTACAGACGGCGAAGAAACCATTTACTGGGACGGCGACGGTAATAAATCGAGTGCTGTTACCGTAAAACCCATTCAGGGCAATACCGTTGTGCTCACCATTGATGCAGGTCTGCAGAAGGTTGCTCAGGAGGCACTTCGCAACACCCTTCTTGACTTTGCAGGCAGTGACAGAGGTAACCTTGTTGATGACGCAGGTGCGGTTGTTGTTCTCAACTGCAAAACAGGTGCAATCCTTGCCTGCGCTTCATATCCCACCTACGATATTTCAACCTACAGCGAAAACGCAAAGGCACTCAATGAGGATTCCTCTGCACCTCTTTGGAACAGAGCGCTCCTTTCAACCTATGCAACGGGTTCAACAAAGAAGCCATCCGTTGCAATTGCCGCTCTTGAAGAGGGGCTTATAACCGAAGAAGATACCGTTTACTGCTCGGGAATGTATACCTATCTGGGTCAGGAATTCAAGTGCGAGCAGTCACATAAAACCAGATTTGTAAATGTTGTAAATGCAATCGACGAATCCTGCAACACCTTCTTCTATGAGGTCGGCAAAAATCTCGGCATTGAAAAAATGAACGAATACAGAACCCTTTTCGGTCTGGGTTCAAAAACGGGTTGTGAGCTCGGCGAAGCAACGGGTATTCTCGACAGTCCCGAATACCGTTCCTCTCTCGGTCAGACATGGCTTCCCGGTTTCACCGTTCAGTCGGCAATCGGTCAGGCAGGTAATCTTTTCACACCCATCCAGCTTGCAAATTACTGCGCCGTTATCGCAAACGGCGGTACAAGATATAAAACTCATTTCGTTAAAAGCATTAAAAACAGCGACTATTCTCAGACTATTCTTGAAACCAAGCCCGAAATCCTTTCTCAGATGGATATCTCGGCTGAAACGCTTGACACCGTTCAGAGAGGTATGCTCGCCGTTGGCGCAAGGTCGTCATATTTCAAGGACAGTCCCGTTGCAATTGCCGCAAAAACAGGTACTTCGCAGGAAATCCGCCAGCTTGACGGTCATTCCGTCAAGGTAAACAACGGTTTCCTCATGGCTTTTGCTCCCTATGAAAATCCCGAAATCGCCGTTGCTGTTGTCGGTGAAGGCTTCAGAGCGGGTTCAAGACTTTCTTCCGTTGTTGCCGAAATCGTGAAATACTATTTCGGTCAGAGCGACAGTATGCAGACCAATCAGCAAGAGAACATTCTTATTCCTTAAGGAGATAACAATAATGGCTGAAATTATAGTTATTGCTTCGGGCAAAGGCGGCTCGGGTAAATCATCTTTCACCGCAGGCGTCGGCAGAGCTCTTGCCAATCTCGGCAAAAAAGTTCTTGCGATTGACTGCGATATCGGTCTGCGTTCACTCGACCTTCTTTTCGGCGTTACCGAAAACGTTGTGTTTGACTGGGGCGACCTTATATGCGACAGATGCACCTTTGAACAGGCACTCATCAAGACTGAAATCGACCTTCTTGCAGCGCCCCGTAATTTCAGCGATGAATTCACTCCCGAAGCTTCGGCAGAGCTTTTCAAATCCTTATCAAAGGATTATGATTACATACTTCTTGATTCTCCCGCCGGAATTGACAGGGGATTTCAGCTTGCCGCAAGCGGCGCAGACAAAGCGGTTGTTATCACAACTCCCGACAATATCTGCGTGAGAAGCTGTGCAAGAGCCTTTGATGAGCTTCGCAGACTCGGCATTGAGGATGCAAGACTCGTTATCAATATGTTTGAAGTCAAACCCGTATGCAAGAAAAAGCTTCTCAACATTGACCAATGCATTGACGAAACGGGCGTTCAGCTTTTAGGAATCGTTCCCCGTGATATAAATGTAGGCTTCAGCTCGGTAACGGGCGAAACACCGGGAGAGTTTTCTCCCTCATCCCTTGCATATAAACGAATCGCAAAGCGTATAACGGGTGCGCGCGTACCCCTTGTATGCGAATAACAGAGGTATATTATGAAAAACCGTACCATTGCCGCCATTGCAACACCGAATGCACCCGGCGGTATCGGAATTGTGAGAATTTCGGGCGATAATGCCCTTGAAATCGCTTCAAGAATATTCAGACCCGTCAGCGGTAAGGCTCTTACGGACAGTAAGGGCTACCGTGCATATTTCGGGGATGTTTATGATAATAATGAAAAAATTGACGAGGCAGTTTGCCTCGTTTTTCGTGCGCCCTCAAGCTATACGGGCGAAGATACCGCCGAAATTTCATGCCACGGCGGTCTTTATATAACCAAAAGAGTGCTCCGTGCCGCACTCGATGCAGGCGCAATTCCTGCCGAAGCAGGGGAGTTTACGAAGCGTGCATTCCTCAACGGAAAGCTTGACCTTGCCGCCGCCGAAAGCGTTATGTCACTCATCGGTGCATCGGGTAAACAAGCTGCAACCGCCGCGCTCAACACCCTTGACGGCAATCTGAGCCGTGAAATACGAAAATGTGCCGATGACATCATCGGAATCTGCGCATCCCTTGCCGCATGGGTCGATTATCCTGACGAGGATATCGAAGACACCGGAGCAGGGGATATGCTTCCGATTTTTGAAAAAACCAAAGCTGCTCTTTCCGATATTATCCGCCGTTACGACTGCGGACGAGCCGTCACCGACGGAATTGATGCAGTTATCGTCGGCAAACCCAATGTCGGAAAATCAACACTCATGAATTTGCTCACAGGTTTTGAGCGTTCAATCGTTACCGATATTGCAGGCACAACCCGTGACGTTGTTGAAGAGAAAATTGTTCTCGGTGAAATCATTATGCGTGTTGCAGATACGGCAGGCATCCGTGAAACCGAAAACGTTGTTGAAAATATCGGTGTCAATCTCGCAAAACGCAGACTTGAAAGAGCCGAGCTTGTGCTTGCCGTTTTCGATTCAAGCGTACCGCTTAACAACGATGACCTTGACATCATTGAGCAGTGCCGCGGCAAAAAAGCGATTGCTCTTCTCAATAAATCCGACCTTCCCATGACGGCAGACAGAAAAATCATTGATGATAACTTTCCGTATACCGTTGAGCTTTCCGCCGCAACGGGTGAGGGGAGAGATGCACTCGAAAATGCGGTGCGTTCGATTTTCAGAACAAATGAGTTCGACCCCAACTCCGCTTGTCTGACAAGTGAAAGACAGAGGCTTTGCTGCGTTAATGCAATAAATCACATTGAGGAAGCAATCGCCGCACTCAACATGGGCGTAACCCTCGATGCAGTCAACGTCTGTGCCGACTGCGCAATTGACGCTCTCCTTGAACTCACGGGCGACAGAGCAACCTCCGCCGTTGTTGACGAAGTTTTCTCCCGTTTCTGCGTGGGTAAGTAGTTTGCAAATCCGATTTACAAGGCGATGATTACATGATAAAAATTAATGATATTATGTTCTACGGACGATATTTCAGCGATGAAGAAAATAAATATGATATATCATGGTGGTTATGTCTTGAAAACTATGATATATATCATACAGAAACCTTGATGTCGGATTTTTCTTACAAAAATACTCCCGAAATTAAGGAAAGTTCAAAATTTATTCCTTTATTTAAAACTGATATTATTCTGCTTGAAAAAGAGTTTATAAAAAAGTTAAATAATAAAACTCTTCTCAATTCTTTTAACAAAATTCTTTCTTCCGGCAACCGCGAATATGATGTAGCATTCAGAATATTTATTGAAAGAGAATTTTTGGTTAATTCCTGGAGCGAATTTGAAAAAGCTCAACTTCAGCAAGATGCAGTTGCCTGGTGCAAAGAGAATCATATTCCTTATATTATCAGCTGAAGTCATCCCGCATTACAGAATCAATGCAATTCTCGGTAGGGGCGGATAATATCCGCCCGCAAAACAACCGAATATCATAAAACCTTGTTATTTTTCTTATTTGCAATAATAAATGCCGTTTTTTATTATTTTTGAGAACAAAAATAGCAATTTTCGATTACAGCCGATAGAAATTTTCCGAATGATGCATTATTAATTCTGCTTCACGCAATCGTCTGTAAACAAGAGGTTTATTTTTCTGAATACGCAAATTATTTTGTTCGATTATTCTTATTTTCCCATACCCTCTTTACAGAAATTCACCCCCTCCCGAAAATGTTTCACGCTTTAAAGCAGTGAATTTGGTTGAAGGGGAGAACTTATAATTTAAAATAATTCCGAATTTCGCATTACGAATTGCGAATTACAAAGTGGTGTTACTATGGAATACTTTTCTGAAAATTTTGATGTTGCCGTTATCGGCGCAGGCCATGCCGGAATAGAGGCAGGGCTTGCCGCCGCACGTCTCGGATGCAAAACGGCAGTTTTCACCATAAATCTTGACTGGGTCGGCAATATGCCGTGCAACCCCTCCATCGGAGGCACATCGAAGGGACATCTTGTCCGCGAAATTGATGCTCTCGGCGGTGAAATGGGTATTGCGGCTGACCTTAACACACTCCAGAGCCGTATGCTCAATCTCGGCAAAGGTCCTGCCGTGCACAGCCTTCGTGCGCAGATTGACCGCAGAGGCTACTGTGACTATATGAAATTTGCTCTCGAAAAGCAGGAAAATCTCTTTCTCCGTCAGGCGGAAATCATTGATTTGAAGCGTGACGGCGATGAATGGCTGCTCAAAACACGTCTTGAGGCAATTCACAGAGCAAAGGCAGTCGTTATTGCAACGGGTACTTTCCTTGCAGGACGCATTTTTATCGGCGACATTTCATACGAAAGCGGTCCCGACGGTATGTTCCCTGCGGTTGAACTTGCAAAATCGCTCAAAGAGCTCGGTGTTATGACCCGCCGTTTCAAAACGGGTACACCTCCCCGTGTTAACCGCAGAAGCGTTGACACCGAAAATCTTGAACCGCAGTACGGCGATGAAAACATCGTTCACTTTTCATTCAATAATAATATTGAAGTGCGTAACACCGAAAAATGCTACATTACATACACGGGCGAAGAAACCAAGAAGATTATTCTTGAAAATCTTCACCGTTCACCCCTATATTCGGGCAAAATTGACGGCGTTGGTCCGCGTTACTGCCCGAGCATCGAGGATAAAATCGTTCGTTTCTCCGAAAAAGAACGCCATCAGATATTCATTGAGCCTTGCGGCGGCAACACAGACGAGATGTATATTCAGGGTCTTTCGTCATCTCTGCCCGAGGATGTTCAGCTCAAAATCGTTCACAGCATACCCGGACTTGAAAAAGCGGAGTTTCTGCGCACCGCTTATGCCATAGAATATGACTGCGTTGACCCTCTTTCGCTCCGTCAGACGCTTGAATTCAAGGATTTTCCGGGTCTTTACGGCGCAGGTCAGTTCAACGGTTCAAGCGGATATGAGGAAGCTGCGGCACAGGGACTTGTTGCAGGCATGAATGCCGCACTGAAAATCAAGGGCAAAGAACCCGTTATTCTTGACCGTACAACCTCATATATCGGCACTCTGATTGACGACCTTGTAACAAAAGGCTGCTCCGACCCCTACAGAATGATGACCTCCCGTTCTGAATACCGACTTATTCTCCGTCAGGACAATGCTGACCGCAGACTCACTGAAATCGGCTACAAAGCAGGTCTTATCAGCGAAGAAAGATATCAGGCTTTCCTCAAAAAGCTTGATTTGATTGCCGAAGAAATGGAAAGAATCAAAAATCTATCCATTCCCAAATCTCCGGAGCTTGACGAAATGCTTGTTTCACGTGAAACATCGGCACTCGAAAAGGGCGTAAAAATGATTGAACTTCTGCGCAGACCGCAGATTAACTATGAGGCACTCGCTCCGTTTGACAAAAACCGACCCGACTTACCCTTTGAAGTGTTTGAACAGGTTGAAATTGATATTAAATATGAAGGATATATCAAGCGTCAGCAGATGCAGATTAACGAAAACCGCAGACTTGAGGTTAAAAAGCTGCCCGAAAACCTTGATTATAAGGCTATAACAGGTCTGCGCCTTGAAGCGGTTGAAAAGCTTTCCAAAATCCGACCCGAAACCGTTGGTCAGGCTTCGAGAATTTCAGGTGTTTCGCCTGCCGACATTTCTGTTTTACTTATCTATCTTGAGAGGAACGGTATAAATGGTTAACACCAATCTCTTAATATCCGATGCCGAAAAGCTCGGAATATCACTCACCGATGAGCAGACAAAGCTCTTTGAAAAGCTTGCGGAATTGCTCGTTGAACAGAACAAAACAATGAATTTAACCGCCATAACCGACCCCGACGGCATTGCGGTCAAGCATTTTGCAGACAGCATTTCAGCGTTATCCGCTTATGACTTTGCGGAAAACGCAAAGGTGCTTGATGTCGGAACGGGTGCAGGCTTCCCGTCAATCCCTCTGCTTATCGCAAGACCCGACCTTGAAATGACGATGATAGATTCCACCGCAAAGAAGCTGAAATATGTCGCTTCAACGGTTGAAACGCTCGGTCTGACTGCCGAAGTGCTCCACACAAGAGCCGAAGAGGCGGGTCAGAACAAGGAATACAGAGAAAAATTTGACATAGTTTGTTCAAGAGCCGTTGCGGCACTCAATGTTCTCTGCGAATACTGTCTGCCTTTTGTCAAAGTCGGCGGAGTATTTCTCGCGATGAAAGCGGCAAAAGCACAGGAAGAAATTGCCGATGCAAAGAATGCGATTAAGACTCTCGGCGGTAAAATAGTTGCAGAAAAGTCATTTTCACTCTCCGACAGCGGTGAGAGAACAATCGTTGTTATCAAAAAAATATCGCAAGTTCCGCCAAAATACCCGAGAGTTTCCGCACAGATAGCAAAAAAGCCTCTTTAATTCAACATTTGCTGTCGGTAAAAGCAGTTTTTTGAAAATCGAATATGCTGGACAATCCCTCCTTTCGGTGATAAGATGAAATCACAGAAACGGAGGGATTTACTTTTGAAAAGCGGAAAATATAAAATCGGCGGTCAGATTATTCTGATACCTCAGGAGGAAATCTATCCGAATCCGAATCAGCCGCGCCGCAGATTTGATTTTGATGAGCTTGAAGGTCTGGCACAAAGCATAAGACAAAACGGTATAATTCAACCGATTGCGGTAAGAGTCAATAAACGCGGCGAATATGAACTGATTTCAGGCGAAAGAAGGCTTCGTGCATCAAGGCTTGTCGGCATAACACAAGTGCCGTGCATAATAATGGAAGCAAACGATGAGAAATCAGCACTCTTTGCACTTCTTGAGAATGTTCAGCGCAGCGACCTTGACTTCTTTGAAGAAGCGGTTGCAATTGAAAAACTGCTCACCGATTACGGTATGACGCGCGACGAAATCTGCAAAAAACTCGGCAAAGCACCACCTACCATCTCAAACAAGCTCCGTCTTCTGCGTTTACCCGAGGAAATCCGCATGAGAATTACTCAGGAAAATCTCACGGAACGCCACGCAAGAGCGATGCTGAAGCTGACTTCTGTCAGTCAGATGGAGCGTGCGATGTCCATAATCGCAGAAAAAAGGCTCAACGTTGCCGAAACTGAAAGACTTATTTCGCAGATACTTACCAATGACAGCCGTCACAGACAGCCGACGGTCAAGCTTTTCAAGGATGTCCGTATTTTTGTCAATACACTCAACCATGCGGTTGACACAATGCGCCGCGCAGGAATTGAGGCGGATTCTGCCAAAAGCGAAACGGATGAATACATTGAATATATTGTCCGCATTCCCAAGAGCCGGAATTGTTATATAAAAGCAAAAAAATCTTCGGCATGATATTATTATTCTGACAACTCCTAACTTACCATATCTTTCTCTTTCACACCCACATCCAGCGGAACGGGCAGACTTCGGTCTGTCCGTTCTGCTGTTTCACGTGAAACATAAAAATTTTAATTTAATCTTTTCATTTATAATTATATATGTTATAATTAATTACATTAATATTACATCAGGAGCGATTATTTTGGGAAAGATTATTGCTATTGTTAATCAGAAAGGCGGCGTGGGCAAAACCACATCTGCCGTTAATCTTACCGCCGCACTCGGCAGTAAGGGATATAAAATTCTGCTCGTTGATATCGACCCTCAGGGCAACTCAACAAGCGGTCTCGGAATCAACAAAAAAGGTCTTGAAAAAACCTCCTACAGCGTGCTTATCGGCGGCAGTTCGGCAAATGAAGCCGTTGTTGAAACTCCGTATAAGAATGTTTTTGTTATGCCGTCAAGCATGGACCTTGCAGGTGCAGAGCTTGAACTGATTGAATTTGACAAGCGCGAAGCAAAGCTCAAAAATGCACTTGCAACTATTGTTGATGATTTCGATTTCATTTTTCTTGACTGTCCCCCTTCTCTCGGACTCATAACTCTCAACGGTCTTTGCGCTGCAGATACGCTGATTGTTCCGATTCAGTGCGAATTCTATGCGCTCGAAGGTCTTTCACAGCTCATTTCAACAGTCAGAACGGTCAAGCGTCTTTATAATCCCTACATAGAAATTGAGGGCGTTCTTCTCACAATGTATAACGGTCAGCTCAATCTCACTCAGCAGGTTGTTGAGGAAGTGAAGCGCTGCTTCCCGAAAAAGGTTTATTCAACCGTTATCCCCAGAAATGTCAGACTTTCCGAAGCACCCAGCTACGGTCAGCCCGTTATGTATTACGATAAATCATCCAAGGGCGCACACGCATATAATGACCTTGCAGATGAATTTCTTAGAGTGACGGGAGCAATTTGAACTATGCCTGAAAGTGAATCTTTTTAACGCTTTTCGGCATTTCGTGATTGAAAGGCGTCAGCCTTACTGCTCACTCAATTGCCAAAAATCATTTAAAAATCTTTCACTCTCAGGTCTAAGATTTTTTATCGTGAGGATTTTTGGCTTGTCAAGGCACAAAACGGAGCAAATCCTTGACGGATTTGCGAGTATTTTAACGAAGAAAAGGCGGAAATCATCCGATAAAAAACACAGTTCAGATTACTCCCGCCACTCTATAAATAACAAATAAGGAGAAAATATATGGCACCGAAAAAAGGCGGTCTCGGCAGAGGACTCACCTCTCTGCTTGCGGATAATTCTTTGGAAGAAACAAGCGCAGCTCAGCCCGTGAAGCTGAACTTAATGGATATTGAACCCAACAAAGATCAGGCAAGAAAGCAGTTTGACGAAGCAGCTCTTTCAGAGCTTGCCGATTCAATCGCACAGCACGGCGTTTTGCAGCCGCTTCTTGTCCGTCCCCTCATCGGCGGCGGATATCAGCTTGTTGCAGGTGAAAGACGCTGGAGAGCAAGCCGCATTGCAGGTCTTACACAAGTACCCGTTGTTATAAAGGAACTCAGCGATACTGAAGCTGCCGTTATTTCTTTAATAGAAAATTTACAGCGTGAAGACCTCAACCCCGTTGAAGAAGCACTCGGCTTTGCAAGCCTTATGAAGGACTTCAATCTCACTCAGGAAGAGGCGGCGCAGAGGGTCGGCAAATCACGCCCTGCAGTTGCAAATGCACTCCGTCTTTTGAAGCTTCCCGAAAAGGTGCTCGACATGGTGCGTGAAAACAAGCTTTCCGCAGGTCATGCAAGAGCATTGGCGGCAATCGACGACGAAAAGGTTCTTATTTCCACAGCAGAATTAATCGTTGCAAAAGGACTTTCGGTAAGAGCCGTTGAAAAGCTTGTCAAAACCCTCACCGCCGAAAAGAAAGAGAAGGCAAAGAAAACCGCATCCCGTGCAACCTTCTTTGATGAGGTTGAGCTTTCGCTCAATAACTCGCTCGGCAGAAAAGCAAAGGTTATCACAAAAAGCGGCAAGGAGTCGGGCACTCTCGAAATCGCTTTCTACGATAAAGACGACCTCGCACGCATCGCATCAATTCTTTCGGCTTTAGAGTAATGCCGCAAGGGTCAGCATGGGAATACAATTTTTGAGTATACCGTCAAAATCGCTTATCGGCAGAGGATTTTCACCCTTACCGATTTCGATTGTATAGGCAGGTTTGTTGAAATAATCAATAAACCAATCCTTGAATCCCCCGTGCGAAGCAAGACCCGAATTTTCAATAAGATTATAACCGCTGACGGAAGAAAAGATTTTTGCAATCTCTTCACTCCGCGGCGGTTTTTTATTGCCGTATTCCCAGAAGATTTCTTCGCCCTGACTGTGAAGTGCAATCACCATTCGCGGAGTATAAAGTCTGCAAAGATAAACGAGAGCCTTGGTTTCGGGCTCGCTTTCAGGGGCATATCCGCCGTATCTTCTCGGTGAGGGTCCGAGTATGCCGCTTTCGGTTTCCATTCTGCGAAGCTCGTTCCAGCCTGCATCAAAATTATGATTTATGTCAACTCCCCTTGCGTTGGAATTCCATTTATCATCGGAAACGGCAGCGATTTTTCTGCAGATTTCGGAAAACCTTCCTGCACTCTCAAATCCGTTCAATGCAATCTCAACCCCGTCGGGATTTACGCACGGAACGATAATTATGCTTCGGGTTATGCCTGAAGGGTCGACACCCCATATCGGAATTCGGTTTGATTTGGAATGAAGTATAATTTCTGCAAATCGCAGGGCAAGGAGAGTTGTGAGCCATTCCTGAGCATGAAAACCCGCCGCGATTATAACGGGATTTCGGCTTTTTCCGACTGTCAGAGAATAAATATTTCTCTGACACATAGACTTTCCGATAATGTTCACTCCGATAAACGGATAAGCTTTTTTTAAAGAAAAAATCATTTTTCTTTGATTTTCATATGTCATTCTTGTAGGGTTTGTGATATAATTCATAAGTAACACCTCAATAAACTATATGCAAGAGGAGAATTTATTATGGAGATATTTGAAAAAACGGTTGAAAAGAATTATGTATATAAAGGAAAGATTATTAACGTGCGCTGTGACAAGGCAGAGCTTCACAACGGCAAACCCTGTACACGCGAGGTTGTTGAGCATAACGGCGGTGTATGCGTTGCGGCACTTACAGATGAAAACGAGCTGATTTTTGTCCGCCAGTTCAGATATCCTTATATGGAGGTTATTCTTGAGCTTCCCGCAGGCAAGCTCGAGCTTGGCGAAGACCCCTTTGAAGCAGGCAAAAGAGAGCTTGAAGAAGAAACCGGTACTGTTGCGGAAAAATATTATGACCTCGGAAAGTTTTATCCCACTCCGGGATATTGCGGTGAAATCATTCATCTTTATGCCGCTTCAAATCTAAAATCAACTGCAATGAATCCAGATGAGGATGAATTCCTTGAGGTTGAGAAAATTGCGATTGATAAAGCGGTTGATATGGTTCTTAATAACGAAATCCGCGACGGTAAAACACAGACACTTATAATGAAAGTTTCGGAAATGCTCCGCAGAGGTATAATTGAATGAAAAAAATAATTCTTGCATCCTCATCGCCGAGAAGAAAAGAGCTTCTCACAACGGCGGGAATTGAATTTGAAATTCATGTCAAAGAGGTTGACGAATCCGTGCCCGATGGCACTCCCCCTGCCGAAGCCGCAAAAATGACGGCAGCCAGAAAAGCCGCCGCCGTTGCAGAAGATTATGCTGATTGCGTTGTTATCGGCGCAGATACCATAGTTGTTGCAAACGGAAAAATTCTCGGAAAACCGAAGGATGAAGCCGACGCAGAATCAATGCTCAGAATGCTTTCAGGCATTGAGCACGAAGTTATAACCGGCGTTTGCATTATCAGAAACGGTACACCCGAAACCTTTGCACAAATCAGCAAGGTTAAATTCTATGATCTCACAGATGAAGAAATTTCCGCTTACGTTGCCACAAAAGAGCCTATGGATAAGGCAGGCGCATACGGAATTCAGGGTCTCGGCTGCAAGCTTGTTGAACACATCGAGGGTGATTATTTCAATATAGTCGGTCTGCCCGTTGCCGAGGTTTGCAGAAGAATATAATTCTTAAATTTCATCGGGATACCAGTCGCTCTGTCGGATTCTTTCCGTCAGGGCTTTTGCTATTTTTTCGGTTTTTTCAAAATTCATCGCCTCAATATAAACCGCTTCAAGCTCATCGTGGATATCCTTTGCCATTTTAAGAGCGCAGACCGCTTCATCAAGAAGCTCTTTTGCCGCTTTTTTTGAGAAAGACAATCTTGCACGGTGAGAAAGCAACTCTTCTGAAGAATAAAAACGGCGGAGCGATACCGTTTTGGTAGGATTCAGTTTCAAATCGCATAATTTATCGGCGGTGAAAAATCCGAGTGACAATTCTTTAATAATAATATGACGGATTGCGCCCTCTCTGCTGACCGACGGACTTGAAATAACAGAATAACCGCTTGCAAGCGCATAGGTGCGAAGTCTGTCGATAAGCACGGAAGAAGCAACTCCGAAATCATCCTCAAAAACAATAATTTCATCGCAAAGAAAATCAACCGTTTCCGAAAGAAAATAATATCCTTTCGGAGTTACGGCATCGAGAAGCCTGATTTTTTCAAGACCGATTCTGCCGTTCGGTTTTTTGAAATGTCGGTTGGAAAGCCTTGATGCGTAACGGATAAGCCTTCCGTTATCAAGGCAGTCACGGCAGATTTTTTCGCCGTCGCCGAAGATTGAAAACGCCGATTCAATGAACCGTCTGCTTCTCATATGGCAGGCTCTGTTTTTATCCGTCAGCTCAATTATTTTTTCTTTTTTATCAAAAAGAAGTTTTTTATTCCAGCATTCGCCAAGATTGATTATCTCACCTGTTGCGCCCGGATAATCGGGGTCGATTGTGTGGGGCGAAGTGCCGTCGGCAATGCTGACCCGAAGCGACGGAATGATGATTCCGTCAAGCGATGAGGGGTCTGACGAACAGAAAATTTTTTCGCATTCAATATCCATTTTTTCTATTTCCGATGCAATTTTTTTCATCATGGAGGATTTTCCCGTTCCCGGACCGCCCTTTATAATAAATGTATATTGACCTTCGATTTTCGGTGTAAGCTGTGAAAAGCATGAAAAAAAGCCGTTTTTACCGCTTGAACCCAAAAAATATCCCTGATTCATATCAAGACCCCCAACCATGTTTTAATACTAATTTATTCAAAATTTCGGTATTTGTGAAAAAACATTATGATTTTTATCTGCTTTTTTATTTTTTTACCTTAAATTGAAAATATAGCAATAAAAAACAAAAATTTCTCTTGATATTATTTTAATTATAATATATAATATAAAGGTATCTGAACAGGCATTTCTTTAGTCATGTGGCGTGTGGGTCCTGTGCGACAGGGCGCCGTGAACCATGTCAGGCGGGTGAACCGAGCAGCATTAAGCGGATAGTCTTGTGCGCCACAGTCTGCCTGCCGCCATATGACTAAGGAAATGCTTTTTTAATAAATAACCTGTAAAGGAGAGTGAAAAGATGTATCAGGCGTTATACAGAAAATGGAGACCGCAGACTTTCAATGATGTTTACGGTCAGCCTCATGTCACAAAAACTCTGCAGAATCAGCTTTGCAGCGGGAGAATTTCACATGCCTATCTTTTCACGGGTTCAAGAGGTACGGGCAAAACAACCTGCGCAAAGATTCTTTCAAAGGCGGTAAACTGTCTTTCACCGATTGACGGCAATCCCTGCAATGAATGCGAAATCTGCCGCGGAATTGATAACGGCTCAATTCTTGACGTTATTGAAATTGACGCCGCAAGCAACAACGGTGTTGATAATATCCGTGACTTGCGCGAAGAAGCAAACTTTACTCCCGTAAATGCAAAATACAGAGTTTATATAATCGACGAGGTTCATATGCTTTCAATCGGCGCATTCAATGCGCTTCTGAAAACTCTTGAAGAGCCTCCCTCACATGTTATTTTTATTCTTGCAACAACGGAAATTCATAAGCTGCCGTCAACCATTCTTTCAAGATGCCAGCGTTTTGATTTCAAGAGAATTGCACCCGAGGATATAACCTCCAGACTTCTCTATGTTGCGGAAAAAGAAAACGTAAATCTCACCGAAAACGCCGCAAACCTTATTGCACGAATAGCCGACGGCGGTATGCGTGACGCACTTTCACTTCTTGACCGCTGCTTTGCAATGGGAACGGATATTGACGAAAACGCAGTCAGCGATGCCGCAAGTATTGCAGGCACAATTCATCTTTTCTCATTTTCGGAATACGTTGCAAACGGTGATTTTACAAGTTCATTGAAGCTTGTTTCAAAGCTCCACAGCGAAAGCTGTGATATTGACAGCCTCTGTACGGAGCTTACTCTGCATTTCAGAAATCTTATGGTTGCAAAAACCGTTTCGGAATGCGAAGGACTCATTGTTTGCTCAAAGGATGAACTTGCATCTCTCAAAGAAAGAGCTGCTTCGCTCAAGCTCTCAAAAATTCTTGAATGCATTGAAATTCTTGAACAGACAGCCAAAAACATAAAAAATGCCGCAAACAAAAAAATTCAGCTTGAAGCGGCAGTCATAAAAATGTGTGCACCTTCATCGGCAGACGCGGCAATTTCCGAAGGACTTGAGGAAAGAATTTCAAAGCTTGAAGAATTGCTTGTAAACGGAGTCAGACCTGCCGCCGCACCCGTAGCTGTACCTGCACCCGTTCAGGAAACAAAAAAAACCGAACCGATTCCGGAGCCGATAAAAGAAGAACCAAAACCCGAAATCAGAGAGCCTGAAAAAGCTCCCGAACCTGCACCCGCTGCACCGCCCGCAGAGCAGAGCGACGTTGCCGACGGTCCGTTTGTTAACTGGGTTGATGTTCTCGATAAAATCAAGCTCTATGATATTCCCCTTTTCGGAATCATGGCAAACACAACGGCTGTAATCAAAAACGGCAGAGTTGTTATCTCTTCGAATAATCCCACTCTTTTTGATTTCATCTGCACGGATACCCATTCAAAAGAGCTTGCAAGAGCTGTTTATGAAGTAATGGGCAGAAAAATGAAAATTGCGGTTTCAAATCCCGAAAAAGCAAAGGCAGAAAAAAGTCCGCTTGAGGATTTAAAAAACAAGATAAATAAATTCAATAATAATTGATTGGAGAATAACTATGAAAGCAAGAATTCCCGGCGCACCTCAGGGTGGCGGCAACATGATGAAAAAAATTCAGGAAATGCAGGAAAATATGACAAAAATCCAGCAGGAAGTTGAAGCAACAGAGTTTTCCTCAACAGTCGGCGGCGGCGCTGTTGAGGTTGTTGTAAACGGCGCACATGAAGTAACTGCTGTTAACCTCAAACCCGAAGTTGTTGACCCCGATGATATTGAAATGCTTCAGGACCTCATTATTTCCGCATTCAACGAAAGCATCCGCAAGGCAAACGATGCTATGGAGCAGGGTATGGAAAAGGCTAAAGGCGGTCTTTCAATCCCCGGTCTTTTCTGATGAGCGGATTTACACCGTCTTTAGAAAGACTTATCGAGCAGTTTGCCCGTCTGCCGTCGGTCGGAAAAAAGAGCGCACAGCGCCTTGCATTCCATATTCTCAATATGACCGAGGAAGAGGCAAAAAAATTCACGGATTCAATAAACGATGCCCGTAAGTCTATAAAAAAATGCACCGTCTGCTGCAATCTGACAGACGGCGAGGTGTGTCATATCTGCACTTCTCCGACAAGGGATAAATCAACAATCTGCGTTGTTGAGGACCCGAGAGATGTTATTGCAATTGAACGCACACACGAATTCAACGGCTTATATCATGTTCTTCACGGCGTTATTTCTCCGATGAATGATATAAATCCCGAGGATATCTGCATAAAAGAGCTTCTTCTCCGTCTCGGTGACGATACCGTTAAAGAGGTTATCATGGCAACCAATCCCACCGTTGAGGGCGAAGCGACTTCGATGTATATTTCAAGGTTGATTAAACCTCTCGGAGTTAATGTGAGCCGTCTTGCATACGGTGTGCCTGTCGGTGCAGATCTCGAATATGCGGATGAATTCACTCTTATCCGTGCTCTTGAGGGCAGAAAAGAGCTTTAAAATACCAAAAAGTTTTCCACTTTTTTATACTTTTCCACACATGGGTTTTCCACATATTCACAATGGCAAAAACAGGGAAGTGAATAACCTTAATTTGTCCACATACCCATGTTAATAATTTACAGCCGATTTTCCTTTATTTCTCAACAGTTTCGGGAGTTATACCATATTTTCACCCTCCCTACTACTACTACTATAAATATATATAATATATTATTTATTTCATTGAGAAAAAATCTTAAAAAATTCAAATCCGTCTTTCGGAATTCAAAATGAGTGTGGATAAATTTCCGGAAGAAAAACAGGAGGATATTTACATGAAAATAATTTGCAGCACAGCTGAACTTTGCGAGGCTTGCCAGAACGTTCAGAGAGCAGCTTCAACCAAAACCGCGATTCCCGCAATCGAAGGTATTCTCATGGTTGCGGAAAACGGAACTCTCACTCTCACAGGCTATGACCTCGAAATGGGAATAACAACTTCAATTCCCGCAAAAATTGAAGAAGCGGGCGAGCTTGTTCTCAATGCGCATATGCTCAGCGAAACTCTCAGAAAGCTTCCCGAAGAAACAGTAAGTATCTTCAGCGATAAAAGAAATATCGCTGCGATTTCCTGCGGCGATTTTGAGTCAACACTCATCGGTATTTCTGCCGAAGAATATCCCGAGCTTCCTTCGGTTTCGGGCGGATATCCCATATCAGTTCCTCAGGGCGTACTTAAGGACATGGTAAGAAAAACAATTTTTTCCGCAGCGGTTAAGGACAGCAAAATCGTTCATACCGGTATCAAGTTTGAAATTGAAGAAAATCATATCAGACTCATTGCTGTTGACGGTGTTCGCCTTGCCATCAGAAACGAAGTTATAAACTACAGCGGTGAAGTTCTTTCTTTCGTTGTTCCCGCAAAAACACTTTCAGAAGTTGTTAAACTCATGAATGATGACGATGCATTGGTAACTCTCGGAGTGGGCAAGCGCCATATCATTTTTGAAGTTGGCGGTTACAACATAATTTCAAGACTTCTTGACGGCGAATTCCTCAATTATAAAGCTGCTATTCCTTCATCAACAAAAACGGTTATCCGTGTCAATACAAGAAGCTTTATCGAAAGCATTGACAGAACATCGCTTATTATCACAGAAAAAATCAAGAGCCCCATCAAGTGCGTATTTGATGAAAATATGATCAAGATGTCAAGCATCACATCACTCGGTACTGCCAACGACAGACTTATGGCAAATATCGAGGGCGAAGCCTGCACAATAGGTTTCAATAATAAATATATGCTTGATGCACTGCGTGCCTGCGACAGCGACGAAGTGAGAATTATGCTCAACGGCGCGGTTGCACCCATTCTTATTGTTCCCAACGAAGGCGACGAATTTATATTCTTGATTCTTCCCGTGAGGTTGAAAAATGAAAATTAAAGCAAGAGTTGTTGAAAAAAAGCAGATATTAAAGAAAATTGATACTGATTTTATAAGACTTGATGCCTTCCTTAAGATGTGCGATGCCGTTCAGACGGGCGGACACGCAAAAATCGTTATTCAGGAAGGCGAAGTCAGGGTCAACGGAGAAATCTGCACCCAGAGAGGAAAAAAACTCCGCAGCGGCGACAAGGCGGAGTTTGAAAGAGTTATTTATATTGTTGAATAAAAAAAGTAGGGGCGCCCGTCGGGCGTCCGTATCTTTAAAAGAAAGGAATGGTTAAATTTGATAATTACACACCATTCCGCCAAAAATTTCCGTAATATCGGAAGCATTTCTTTTGAACCGCATCCCGAAATGAATATTATTTACGGCGAAAACGGTCAGGGAAAAACAAATATTATTGAAAGCATATGGCTTCTGACGGGGTTTTACAGTTTCCGTGCAAGAAAAAATATTCAGCTTATTTCGCAGGGACATGACGAAGCGGAAATTCTGACGAGGTTTTATTCACATATGCGTGAACAACTCGCCGAGATGAAAATTAATAAGCGCAAAGAGCTTGTTTTAAACGGCATAAAAGAAGAATCTCCGCGCGTTATGATGGGAAAATATTTTGCCGTTGTTTTTTCGCCCTCAACGCTCGGAATTGTGCAGGACGGACCCTCGGAAAGAAGAAAGCTTCTCGACATCGCTCTGAGCCTCATAAAGCCGAATTACGCGGTTGTTATGTCGCGCTATCTGCGTGTGCTTGACCAGAGAAACGCTCTGCTAAAAAAAATGGGCGAAAGATGCTTTGAAAACGGATATATTGAGCCGTGGGATAATGAGCTTGTTTCGCTCGGCACAAAAATCGTTAAATACCGCCTTGATTATATCGAAAAATTATCGGCATTATCGGGCGAAATATATAACGGAATCAGCTCGGGACGCGAAAAATTCACTTTTCACTATGATTTTTCACCCGAAAATATTTCCGAAGAAGAAATAAAAGAAAAGTTAATTGCAGATATAGAAAAATATCGCGATGCAGACCTCAAAAAGCTTTATACAAACGCAGGACCTCATACTCATGACCTTATTCTCAGTCTTAACGGCAGAGATGCGAGAGTTTTCGGTTCGCAGGGTCAGCAGAGGTCGTGCGCGCTTGCAATGAAGCTCGGCGAAGCATCAATTATTGAAGAAATAACGGGCGAAAGCCCTGTTGTGCTTCTTGATGATGTTATGAGCGAGCTTGATGAAGGCAGACAGACCTTTATTCTCAATTATCTTGATAACTGGCAGGTTTTTATCACCTGCTGCGATCCGTCACAGCTTCTGCGTTCCAAAAAAGGCAAGGCATTTGAGGTTATTGACGGCGATATAAAAGAAATGGAGTAAAAAATGTATCTACACCTCGGAATGGACAAGGTTATAACCTTTGACGAAATAATAGGAATTTTTGATTTGGACACAACCACCGTTTCAAAGCGCACAAGAGATTATCTTGCAAAGGCGGAAAAGGCGGGAATAGTTGAAAATGTGTGCTACGATATTCCGAAATCATTTATTGTCTGCCGTGATAAAAACGGCAACGAAAAGGTGTATATCTCGCAGATTTCGTCAACAACACTTCTTAAAAGAACGGGGTATGTTGACTCTCTTACAAATGTATAAAAAAATTATCCTGCTTGCAAAAAACAAGCAGGATTTTTTATTATTAAAGTAAACTGCAGGGAAGAAGCCAGATATCGTGGTCACGGAAGAAGAATTTATTAACTTCCGCAAGGAATTTTGTTATTTTAAGAAGCACAGGCATGAGCTGATATTTAACGAAGGGACTGTCTGCGCTGTCGGAAAGAAGACCTGCTTCTGACATTGCCTTGTAGAATTCTTCTTCAGTTTCAAGAGTTTCGGCTTCTGTCCATGACTTGTCTTCGAGGAGTGCAAGAGCCTTTTCGTAGCCTGTATCAACTGCCGCGCGCTTATCTGCATCAAGAGAATCAAGGTCTGCTTCCTCGTATCTTCTTATCATATCCTCAATTGTTTTGAGGTTTCTGTATTCAAGGAACTGAGGATATCCGCCGTTGTTTACTCTTGCGTCGGTGATTTCATCGTTTGTTACAAGCTCAACGCACATTCCGATGATATCGTTAACGCTTGCCTGAAGAGTGAGGTGGCTCTGATTTTTGACGAACCATGTGTTATCGGGAAGTGCGCAGGTGCCTGCGTCAACAATGCCGTCAGGGCTGATGTAGCTTGAATCAATTGCAGGTTTATAATCCTTGCTGAGAACCGAACCCACATCTGCGAAAGTGCCGCCGATTGAGGTGGATGATGACTGAATGATGTTATCCGAGCTGAGTTTATAGTGACCCACAGCTGCGGGAAGCTCAAGGTTATAGCCGCTGATAACGAAGATATTCATGCCTTCGTCACTGAGCTTTTTGAGAGTTGCGCCTGCATTTTTCTGGATATTATAGTATCTGTCAGTCTTTTCCTTAAGAGCAGCGTGTTCCGCATCGGAAATAAGCTTTGCACTCATTTCGGGATAAACTGCGCTGGGAACGAGTGCCCACATTGAGGGGCAATTATAGAGAAGCTTACCGAGAACTTCGTCAATTGCTCTGTCAAGAGTTTCTTCAAGGAAATCGCTGAAGAATTCCTGCGGAATTGCTCTTACAACGGGACTCAGGAAATAACCGAGAGCAAAATATTCTTCTGCGGCAAGCTTGATGATGTTGGGAACAAGGTCATTGTAAAGAGCGTTGCCGTCGCTGAAGGTTGTGTTGCCTGCCATGAGGTCGGCAAGGAGATATGAGCCGTCAACCGCTGCAGCGGCAAAAACAACTCTGTCAATATCATCGGGGTCGCAGTATTCGGCAAGATAAACGTTGCCGATTGTGCCGCCGAGGCTGATAAAGCAGATGCTTACCTTATCGTGACCTGTCTGTGCCTTTACCATCTGAACATATTCATCAAGCTTTTCTGCGGCGGAAATAACGTCGCCGAAGGAGCTGTAGGAATAATAATATGTATGGTCATAGCCGTATTCTTCGCAGAATTCTTCCATGTTGACCTGACGCTTGATGAAATCGTATTCGTTTTCATACTTTGTGGTGGGAAGAACGTTGCCGTTTTCATCCTTTGAATAACCCTTTGCGTAGTTATAGGATTTTTCGGGCTTTGTTTTGCATTTTTCGAGTGAATACCAGTATTCGTCAACCGCAACGTCATTTACTCTTGTTCCGTCGGGATTGAAATAGTGGCTTGCAAAGCCTTCGTCAAGAACACCGAGAAGAATGTCAAGAAGCTTATCTCTGTTGTGAAGCGCAACAGCGCCGAGGATATCGCCGATTTTTTCTTTGAGAGAATTTTCAAGAGCGATTGTATCAAACATGAAAGCAAGGTCCATGCCTTCAACGATGGGGAAGCCGTCGCTTGTGAGCAGGTCTTTGCCGTTTTCATCCTGAACATAAACCTGTGACTGCATGATGCCTGGAACGATAATCAGCGGACTTGTGCCGCAATCGCCGCCGCAGTCGGTTTTGCATTCGCTGTCCCAATCCATTGCATATGCAAGCGGTGCAATCGAAAGCACCATGCATATTGAAAGAACAACGCAGAGAAGTTTTCTGAGTTTCATAATATTCCTCTTTTCGATATTATTTATAATCCTTCATGTATTCGCCGTGGGCTTCGATAAGCTCATCAACCATTGCCTTGATATCGTCGATTGAAAGTTCGGCGGCGGTGTGGGGTTCAAGCATAGCCGCCATATAGATGTCTTCTCTCTTCTTTGTAACGGCGGCGTTGATTGTGAGAAGCTGTGCGTTGATATTTGTCTGGTTCATTGCGGCGAGCTGAACGGGAAGCTTGCCTACGTGGCAGGGATGAATGCCCTTGCCGTCGATGAGGCAGGGAACTTCAACGCAGGCGTCTGCGGGAAGGTTGTCGATAAGTCCCGTGTTGAGAACGTTGCCGCCGATTTTATAGGGATTGCCCGTTACGATGGATTCCATGATGTAGGAAGCATATTCGCCTGAACGCTCATGGGTAATCTGACCGTTATCGAGGATTCTTTCTTTTTCAGCTTTCCAGCCTGCAATCTGATTTACGCAGCGGCGGGGATATTCGTCAAGAGGAATGTTATATCTGTCGATAAGCTCGGGATATTTATCCTTGATATAGAAGCAGTTGTATTCTGCGTTATGTTCGCTGGATTCGGTGCAGTAATATCCGAAGTTTCTGATATACTCGAATCTTACCATGTCGCTGTGTTTTTCTCTGTCGTTCATTTCAACGGCTCTCTTGCGGATTTCGGGATAGAGGTCGTTGCCGTCCTTATCTTCGATTTCAAGAAGCCAGCCCATGTGGTTGATGCCTGCGATAAGCTCTTTTCTGCCTTCGAGCTTATCTTCCATGCCGAGTCTGTTGAGCAAATCTCTTGAACAGCTCTGAACGGAATGGCAAAGACCGATTGTTTTGATTTTTGTGTATCTCTGCATATAACCCGAAAGGATTGCCATGGGATTTGTGTAGTTGAGGAACCATGCGTCGGGGCATACTTCTTCCATATCGTCTGCGAAATCCTTAAGAACGGGAATTGTTCTCAGACCTCTCATGATACCGCCGATGCCGAGAGTGTCGGCGATTGTCTGACGCAGACCGTATTTCTTGGGCACTTCAAAGTCAATGATTGTGCAGGGGTCATAAAGACCGACCTGAATTGCGTTAACAACGAATGTTGCACCGCGGAGTGCATCCTTTCTGTTTTCAACGCCGCAGTATTTTTCGATTTTTGCTCTGCCTTCGTTAACATTCTTGTTCATTGCGCTGAGGATGATGTAGCTGTCTTCAAGTCTTTCTTCGTCGATATCGTAAAGAGCGATAACACTGTCACGAAGCGCAGGTGTGCACATGCAGTCACCGAGAACGTTTCTTGCGAATACGGTGCTTCCCGCACCCATGAATGTGATTTTAATCATAATTTTTCTCCTTTCGGAAATTGTTGCCTTTAAAGCAACACTTATTCAAGATGATTATATAATATATAAATAAAAATATCAATGATAAATATCGCTCTGCAAAAAATATGTTGATTATTTTGGAAATTGTGATATGATTAAACTGTAAAATAATCCGTGAAGGAGAAAAAAATATGCCTAAATATCTTATTGTCAACGCAGACGACTACGGTATGTGCCATGCGGCAAACGAAGCTGTTGCAGAGCTTTTTGAAGGCGGATGGCTCAAATCCGCAACAGTTATGATTCCCTGTCCCACAGCAAAAGAAGCTGTTGATTTTTCAATCGCTCATCCCGAATACGCAATCGGTGTTCACCTCACAATGACAAGCGAATGGGGCAAATACCGCTGGAAACCCCTCACAAACGGCAAAACTCTTCTCGACGAAGAAGGTTTTATGTGGCATGAGAGCGACCAGGTTGAAAAGAATGCTTCCTATGAGGACCTCGAAGCTGAAATCAGAGCACAGATTGACCTTGCTCATAAGTGGGGCATGAAACCCTCACATACAGATAACCACATGGGCTCGCTTTACGGCCATTACACAGGCAGACTCGGCCTTGCAAAGATGACTCTTCGCGTCTGCGGCGAATATGGCTATGCTTACCGTCTTTACACAAAGCACGACAAGAGAATCTGCCCTAACGGCACACCCTATTTCCTCTATGCGGCAATCACCCTTCTTTCAAAGAGATGGGGCAAGAAATATAACGTTGTTATTCCCGATTATCTTCTTTTCCCCGACTGGAATGACGATATGCGTGTAAGCTACGAAACATACAGAGAAACAATTCTCAAAATCTGGACAGACATTCCCGAAGACGGCGTTACCGAAACATTCATCCATCCTTCCGTTGAATGCGACGAGCTTAAGGGTATCACCGGCAGATGGCAGGACAGAGTATGGGAATATCAGCTTATGAAAGACCCCTACACACATAAGTATCTCAAGGACCACGGCGTTGAGCTTATCAGCTACAGAGAGCTTATCAAAATGAAGGGCGGAGTAGTAAAAGGATAAGTTTTATTCCCCTTCGGCGAGTTATATTGCTTCGCAGTTATATTATGCTTCGCATAGTGGTATTGACCTTTGGTCAGTTATCAGTAAAAAACTGAAACTGTAAAGTTTCAATAACACTCCGTTGCAGACGGAATAAAACTCAAAACTTAACACTCAACAAAAAAAGAGGTAATAAAGTCATTTCAGACTATATTACCTCTTTTAATATTTAATTTTGAAAACTCTGTTTTACTTTGCGGGTAGTTTTGATTTTATGGTTTTCAGAGATGAAATAAGCATCCTGCGAATAAAACTGCCGAGTGTTCGGCAGAACACCCGGCACATATTACCATGGACCGTAAAACGGATCGGTAGTGGTTTCTTCTTCGTAATAACCGCTATCTTCGGTGGTTTCTTCTTCATAGTAACCGCCGTCATCGGTAGTTTCTTCCTCGTAATAACCGTTATCTTCGGAGTATTCCTCGGTTGTGGTTTCAAACGGATTATACCAGTTTCGGGTTGTTTCTTCGTCGCTTGTTGTTCTTTCTCCGCGGTTAAGCCAGTCATTGTTGAAAAAGCTCTTTCTGGTTGATGAAACCTCCTCGGTATAATAATGAGGCTCATAATCATCGGTGGTTTCTTCGTCATAACGGTTATCATCGTCATCGTCGTAGTTGTTTGACGAAGCGGATTTACCCCTTGCAAGGTCGATTGCCGAAATATGAGTCATGGGATTGATTTCGATATTCGTCTGACCGTAAAGACCGAGCTGAAGCTCTCTTGCCGCCTTTATATAGTCAACAATCCACACATCCAGATATCCCGTGTAAGTGCGGAAATTTGAAACACCGTAGCGAAGCTCTTCCGTGGGCATAACCTGACTCACGATTTCGTATTTCAGCCAGCCCTCACTCAATGCCTGCATACCGAGAGAAAGAATTTCACCCGATGAATAGTTGGTTGTGATATAGGGAAGGAAGGTTTCGATTGCGTAATTAAGGTCGGAAAGCGAAGAAGCCTTCACGTTTTTGATTACCGAGCTTATCAGCTCACGCTGTCTTCTTGTTCTTTCAACCTCGCTGTCAAGCTTTCTGATTCTTGCGTAAATCAAGGCTCTTTCGCCGTTGAGCAGAACGCTGTCACCGCTTTCAAAGCCCTTGACACGGGTTGTTCTGTTCATATATTTTGCTTCTTTTTCAGTGATGGGAACGGTAACGCCGCCCAGAGCATCAACCGCCGCCTTGAATGATTTATAGTTGATTGAAACATAGTGGTCAATCTTTATTTTGTAGTTATTGGAAAGAACTTCCATAAGAGCCGCCGCACCGCCCCATGCATAGGAGTGGTTGGTTTTGTCGTATCTTTCATGACCTTCGATGTTCATGTAGGTATATGAATCACGAAGGAAGGATGTAATTGTTATCTTCTTTGTTTTGGTGTTTACCGAAACAAGCATTGTTGAGTCGGAACGGTGAGAGCCGTCTTCGTCATCCTCACCGATAAGGAGAACATTTATAACCTTTTTATTATAAATCTTCTCGCCGCCGTTGGTTGCCCATGTCTTGAGAAGCTCCTTGATTGAATCCGCGCTCATGATATCCGCAATCGTGTCGAACGACATCGCTTCGTCAACATCTTCAGCGCCGAAGGTTGCATCAAGGTTGCCGAAATTGCCTGAATTTACGTTAATGAGCGAAAGCATCTTTCTGATGTATGCGCCGCCTGCCGCAGAAACAACAAGAATAAGGCAGATAAAAATGCTGAGTATCGCCTTAAGGTTTCTTTTCTGATTTTTGAGGAAGAAGGGCTTGAACCTGAAAGTCCAGAAATATTTTATTTTATTTCCGAAACCCTTTGGGGTGCTGTAGCTCGAGATATCCTCATATTTTCCCGTGCGTTTCTTTTTCTCACCCAAAGTATCACCTACTGTCACTATATTATGTCAATAATTCACCTATTTTACTATTATTTAGGTATTATAACACAATATACCGCAAAAGTTAACAGGTTTTGCAAAATTTGTTTGAAAAATTTTTGTGAACAAAAAGACTGCCACCGAAGCGACAGTCTGTATAATATTATTCAAAGTTGAATTTATATTTTCCCTTGTGGCGGTAGGGATAAATCTTTATGAATATGTAGGAAACAACAGCGCCCACGGTATTGAGAACGATATCCGCCATGGTATCCATGATGGGCCAGCGTTCGGGAACGATGGGGTCGAAAAGGGTAAGTGCCTTGGGAGTTCCTTCCGCGAGAGCAAGCGACCAGTGCTGTGCATCGCCGGGGTATCCGCCCATCATGCCTGCAATCTGATCAAATCCGAATTCAAAAAGCTCCCAGCCTGTTGCACCGAGGAAAGAAAATCCGACGGAAGCAAGAATAACAAGCGCAAGAGGCGCGTTTTTTTTGTCTCTTTTAAGAATTGCGCATACGATTTCGTAGCCGAAGAATACGCAGGCGCCGCCGCCGACAAAATGGAGAATAACATCCCACCAGCGGAAGTCATAATAGAGATTGAGGAATTTTCCGCCGAAGGAAGCGCAGAAAATCATAACCGTCAGGAATGACTGGAAAGCAGACGAAAGGTGTCTGAAAATGCTTTTTTCGGGGAAGAGCATGAATATTTCCCAGAGGAACATACAAATGAAGTTTGCGCCGACCTGCAAGGGGTCGGTGATATCAAATGGTTTTTTGAAGAAGCCTGCAACAAAAGCATAAAGCATAAGAGCTCTGAATATCCACCAGAAAATAAATCTTCGTTTCGGGCAGTTATCCGAAAGGCGTTTAAAATACTGTTTCATTTTTTCTCTCCGTTCTGTGTTTATGATGTGAGTATATCATATTCTTTTTGCTTTGTCATTGGTTTTTTAAAATTTTTCGCTGATATCCGACATTTATTTTAGTTTGTATGAGTTAAGAATTTATATCGGAAAAATTACAGCTTTATTAAGTTTACAAAACATATATATTGTGGTATACTTTAATAAATAACAAGCCATAAGGTTTTGAAAGGTATCTTTCCGCCTCGGCATCGTTAAAATTCCTTGAAATAGCCTCGTATTTCTGCAGATTTTCGCCTTGCCGAGTCAAAAATCTACTCTTTCAAAACTGCTCTGCATCTGAAATGCAATAGATTGCGTGCAGTCGGGCATTTCTTCGATGCAGGCATACGGGCGTATGGCAAAGAGAAAAATGTCCGAATGTGCGTGATATTATTGCATTTCAGACTTATGTATTGTTGTTTATTAAAGTATACTTAAAAAATTATCGCAAGGAGATTATTATGGCACGCAAGCTTTATTATGAAAATGCATATATAAAAGATTTCACCGCAACCGTTATTTCATGCACCGGGGGCAAAAGAGGCTTTGAGGTTGTTCTTGACGAAACAGCATTTTTTCCCGAGGGAGGCGGTCAGCCGGGTGACACGGGATTTATCGGCGAGACTGAGGTTATCGACACCGTTGAAAAAGGCGGAGAGATAATCCACATCTGCAAAACGGCGGTTGAAACGGGCAAAACCGAATGCAGACTTGACTTTGAAAAGCGTTTCACAAACATGCAGCAGCATACGGGCGAGCATATTTTTTCGGGCATACAGCATTCCGTCTGCGGATTTGACAACGTCGGCTTTCACATGGGTGAGCACTGCATAACCGTTGATTTCAACGGAGTTATTTCGGCAGAGGAGCTTGAAAGAATCGAGCGTCTTTCAAACGAGGCGGTGTTTAAAAATATTCCCGTTGAGGCTCTTTATCCGAGCGACGAAGAGCTTGAAAATTATGCTTACAGAAGCAAAAAGGAGCTTGAGGGTCAGATTCGCCTGACTAAAATCGGCGATGTTGACCTTTGCGCCTGCTGCGGCACTCATGTTGCATATACGGGAGAAGTGGGAATAATCAAGGCAGTTTCGATGATGAACTATAAGCAGGGCGTGAGAATTACCCTGCAAATCGGCAGAAAGGCTCTTGAGGATTATAAAGAAAAGAACAGGAGCGTGCTTGAAATTTCCAATCTTCTCAAGGCAAAGACCGAGGAAATTACCGAAGCGGTTGAAAGAACTCTTGAAAAACTGAAGGAATCCGTGTTTGCTTATTCCGTACTCAAAAAAGAGCTTTTTGCGCTTAAAGCAAAGGATGCTGAGGGTGAAAGATTCCTCGCTTTTGACGATTCGGGAAGTGCCGACGATGCAAGGATTTTCAGCGATATGCTTGCGGAAAAGGTCGGAATTGCCGCTGTATTTTCGGGCGACGACGAAAACGGCTATAAATATGCGGTAACATCGAGAAACACCGATGTGCGTGAAATCGGTAAGTCGCTCAATGCGGCGCTGTCGGGCAGAGGCGGCGGGAAACCCGATATGGTGCAGGGCTCGGTTGCGGCAGCAAAAGAACAGATTGAAGAATTCTGGAAAAGTATATAACATGAAAAAACCCAAGTGCAACATTTGATGCACTTGGGTGATTTTTTTATATTTTGGGAGGCGCAACTCTGTGCTTTCTGTGTTTTTCGTGGGGTTTGGGTTCGATGTTGCCTGCCTTTGTAAGAGCGATTTTTGTAAGAACGGGACCAACAAGCTCGTAAATAAGAACGGAGAAAAGAACGATATTGCGAACAATCTGTCCTACCTCGCCGAGCTCCATGGCAGTTACAGACATTCCGAGAGCAACGCCTGCCTGCGGAAGAAGAGTAATGCCGAGATATTTCGTTGTTTTTTCGTCGCATTTCATGAGCTTTGCGCTTGAGTATGCGCCGAGATATTTACCGAGTGAACGGCTGATGATATAAGCAACGCCGATGCCGACGATAACAACATCCGTGAAAACGCTCAGTTCAAGCTCTGCGCCGCTCATTACGAAGAAAAGAACAAACAGGGGGACTGTCCATTTATCTGTTTTTTCCATGATTTCAGCGGAGAAATCGCAGAGATTGCAGAACATGGTGCCGAGCATCATGCATACAAGAAGAGTTGAGAAGCCGACATGGATGCCGAAAACCTCAAACTTAACCATTGAAAGCGCAACGGTGAAAAGTACGCAGGTGACGGAAAGGCAGAGTCTTTTGCTGTTTGAACTGAAAAATCTCTCGAAAACGGAGAAAAGAAGACCCATAATCAGACCGAGAAGAAGCGATGCGATAATTTCAACGAGAGGCTCGATTACGATTGCCGCAATATTGAACTGACCGTGCTCGATTGCCTTTGCAATGCCGAATGAAACGGCAAAAATAATAAGACCGACTGCGTCGTCAATAGCAACGATGGGAAGAAGCAAATCCGTGAGCTTACCCTTTGCCTTGTACTGACGGACAACCATCAGAGTTGCGGCAGGTGCGGTTGCGGCGGCGATTGCGCCGAGAATAATTGCCATTGAAAGAGGAAGCTTGTCGGGAATTATGAAGTGAAGTCCGATAAGCGTTGCATCAACGAGAAGTGTTGCGATGAGTGCCTGAAAAATACCGATAAAGGTTGCGGTTTTACCGATTTGCTTGAGCTGCGAAAGACGGAATTCGTTACCGATTGCAAATGCGATGAAGCCGAGTGCAGCATCGGAAATAATCTGATATTCCTTGACATTTTCAACAGAGGTGAAGCCCATTCCTTCAAATCCGAGAGCACCGATGGCATAGGGTCCGATGAGAATACCGGCAACGAGATAACCCGTTACGGAGGGCAGACCGAGGGGTTTTACGACTCTGGACATCAGAAGTCCTGCGCCGAGAGCAATTGAAATGCAAAACAAAGTTTCCATTTTCTGACCTTCTTTTGAAGTTATTTTTTATTAAAATTTTTCCGTGTAGTATATTAGCAGATTGGTATAGCAATGTCAAAATGAAAAATTAACAAAAAAATCCTTGACAAATCATGTTTTTATCGCTAATATGTTAATTGCAACCGAACAAATGTTCGATAAATAGGAGGTGGATTCATGGATAAGAAAAACTATACACATCAGAATGAAATTCAGGTTTCGGAAATTGAACAGCAGGTGGACTATGCGCGCACCGTCTGCTCCGACCTTTTCAGGCTCTTTTCGCCCGAAGTGCCGGATGCGGATTTTCTTAAAAGTGAATATTCCTCCGTTCGTACCAGACTTTCCATGATGCTCGATTTTCTCTTTCAGGCAAAGCTCTGGTGCGAAGCAATTAATTCAGAAAAGGAGAAATAATGGAAACTTTCAGAATTGACTTCACCTTGTCAAACCCTTTTCCCGACGGCAAGAAGCTCGGTGAATGCGGCGAGAAAAATGCGGCGCAGCTCATTATAACGCCCCCCGAAAACCTTGCATCGAGGGAAGAAATAAGGTCTTATGTTGTTGCGTTTTCAACGGAAAAAGGTCCGGTCAGATACGGTCCGGTTCCGAAATCGGAAACAGTAACTGTTCCCGTCTGCAACGCTCTTACCGTCGGCACTGCGCTTTCCGTTCAGGTTGAGGGATATGATGCAGACGGTGAATTTGTTATAAAAAGTCCCGTGCTCAGCGGCATAACGGTTTCAAATTCGATTTCTTTGGGCAGCCGCGATGATGAAGAAACGGTTATTCCCGGTCACACGCATGGAAATCTTGAATATCTCAATTGTTTTAAAGAAATTAACGGTTTGCTTTTGTATAAAAACAGAATAATTTCCGACGGAAGCGAAAATCATGCTTCTCCGATGGAGCTTTCTTTTTCCAAGGGCAGTTTTTCCGTTTTTTCAGATTCTCCGTTTTCCAACTGTCTTACTTTTGTTGCAGGTAAAAAATCCGACGGAGAGCTGTTTGTTCCCGAAGGTCTTGTTATCAGAAGCATAGAGATGAATTTTTCTGACCCGCAAAATCCTGTGTGGATTGATTTGCGCGATATGAATGATTCGCAGTTGTTTGTACCTTATTTAATCAATATGTATAAATCGGTTTATTCGGAGGTATATAACGGAACGATTCTTGCGTGTGTTTATTTTCCCTTTGATACAACAAATCTTTATCATGCCGCCGCAAACTACGAGATTAACTCGATCAGGGTAGTTTATGAAGAAAGCGGTGACAAGTAATGAACACAGAGGTTATTGTTTCGCTCATTACGCTTTGCGGTTCGGCGCTCGGCACGTTTGCGGGTATTGCGGTTAATTCAAAGCTTACGAATTTCCGTCTTGAGCAGCTTGAAAAAAGGGTGAATAAACATAATAACGTCATTGAACGTACGGGAAAGCTTGAAGAAAGAGTCGGTGCGCTTGATTACAGACTCAAAGAAATTGAAAGCAGGTGAGAATATGGAAATTAACTGGAAAAGAAAACTTACAAGCAGAAAATTCTGGGCGGCAGTGGTCGGATTTATAACCCCGATTATGCTTGCCTTCGGAGTTTCGGACAGCGTCACAACTCAGGTGACCGCAATCATCATGGCAGGTGCGGCGGTTGTTTCATATATTATCGGCGAAGGCTTCATTGATGCCTGCGGAAAGGAGGAGTAGTTTTTTGAAAACTAATACGGGACTTGTTGACTACGCCCGTGCACAGCTCGGGAAGCCCTATTGGTACGGCACTTTCGGCAACACCGCAACAAAAAGCCTGCTCAAATCCAAAAAGAAGCAGTATCCTTCTCATTACAGATTCGAGCGTATATATCAGTATGAATCTGAAATCGGTGAAAGAGTTCACGACTGTGTGGGACTTATAAAAGGATATCTCTGGAGCGAAAATTTTGTTGCGCCTCCGAAATATAACGAATCGCAGGATGTTTCCGCAAACGGAATGCTTAAAGTATGTAAGGAAAAAGGCGATTTTGCAACCATGCCCGAAATGCCGGGAATTCTGGTGTTCAAAAAAGGACATGTCGGGGTTTATGTCGGCAACAAAAAGGTAATCGAAGCAAGGGGGTTCAATTACGGCGTTGTTGAAACCTCGCTCGGTAAAAGAGGCTGGACTCAATGGGGCAAATGCCCCTGGATTCAATATCCGAAGGAGGGAAACTATTTCATGGCTTGCGCCCATGATGAGGTTTCAATCGTTGATGCGCTTAAGAATATCGGCGAGAAAAGCTCCTTTGATTACCGCAAAACCGTCGCAATAAAAAACGGTATGCCCGATTACACGGGAAAAGAAAAAGAAAACGTGAAGCTTCTTTCGCTTCTTCGCACGGGAATGCTCATAAAGCCCTGATTTAACGGAAAATTTAACCGTCTTAAGAAATTCTTAAGGATTTTCCTCCTTTTTTCTTAAGAATTGAAATGCTATAATAAAAGCGTAACAAAAAGCCGTTTCATAATGACGGCGGAAAACGGAGGGTAAAAATATGGCAGTTTTTGCAGTAATCGTAACAGTTCTCACAATAACAACAGGAGTTCTTCTCATAACAGATGAAACCCCCGTTGCAGCTGAATAACAATTTCCTTTCAATCAAAATTCATGGGGACAAGAGAGCCGGGTGTTCGTCAGAACACCCGGCAGTTTTATTCGCTTTCGGCGAGTTATAAAGCTTGCAAAATTTTATTATTTATTTTAAAATACATTGCGGGGGAATGAAAATGATTTATGTAACTTCTGATTTGCACGGATATCCGCTTGAAAAATTCGGGGCATTGCTTGAAAAAGCGGAATTTTCGGAAAAAGACTTCTGTTTTGTGCTCGGCGACGTTATTGACCGCGGTACAGAGGGGATAAAAACTCTGCGCTGGCTTATGGCTCAGCCGAATTTTGAGCTTGTTCTCGGTAATCATGAGTCGATGATGCTCGGATGCGATTTTATCTGCGAGGACATAACCGATGAATCAATCGCAAAGCTTACGGGTGCAAAGCTCGGCATTTATTCGTCGTGGATTACAAACGGCGGCGGAGAAACTCTCAAGGAGCTTTATGCTCTTTCGCCCGAGGAGAGAAGAGATGTTTTTGATTTTCTGCGCGATGCACCTCTTTATGAAACCGTAACTGCAGGCGGCAGGGATTTCATTCTCACTCACAGCGGACTCGGTTCTTTTCATAAAGACAAAAAGCTTTCCGAATACATACCGCACGACCTTATATGGACCAGACCGAGCCTCGGCACACGCTATTTCGATGATATAACAACGGTTTTCGGGCATTCGCCGACACTTCTTTACGGCAGTAAATATGAGGGCAGGGCGATTTTTACCGATACATGGATTAATATCGACACGGGCGCGGCATGCGGACTGAGTCCCATGCTTCTCAGGCTTGATGATTTGAAAGAATTTTATGCGGACTGATAAATATGAACAGAAATGAAATTATTGATTACATAAGCCTGACCTACGGTGCAGATGCGGAACATCCGTTTCTGCAGTATCCTGATACGGCAGTTTTCCGCCACTCAAACAACAAAAAATGGTTTGCCGTGATTATAAACGTTGCAAAAACAAAATTGGGGATTGACGAAGAGGGCACGGCTGATATAATTAATCTTAAATGTGATCCGATTCTGACGGGTTCTTTACGAAACGAAAAAGGCTTTTATCCCGCATATCACATGAATAAAACAAACTGGATTTCGGCATTTCTTAACGGCGAAGCCGACGAAGAAAAAATAAAGTGGCTGATTGATGTCAGCTTTGACCTGACTGCGAAAAAAGTCAGAAAGGTAAAATAATATGTTTACAATGCTTGTTTCAATCTTTACATGGGTTGCGTTTTTGTGGATATGGTTTCTCTCATCCGCTGCCGTGGGGATTTTTATATTGATAAACTCAAAAAAGCACAGAATGAATACTGTTTTATGGGTTGTAATTGGTCTGGTTTTCAATATTTTCGGTCTTTGTGCCTATTTTATTGCGAGGGAAAAAACGAACAAGGCACATTGTCCCGTCTGCGGTGCAAAAACCGAGGAGTGGGATACATTCTGCACTCAATGCGATGTCAGGCTTGAAACGGTCAGACCGAAAATGAAGTCGGCAACAAAAATTTTTATCGGTTTATGTGCGGCGGTTGTCGCGATTACGGTTGCCGAATATCTGATAACTGCTTTTTGGAGGTAACCATGGGAGCAATGCTTATCGGCATGATAACGGGCGGGATTGCCTGGATGATGTTTATTATTTCAAGCATCATAAATGCCGTTATAATGTTTTTCCTTGCCCGATATCTGAAAATGAATTCGGTCAAGTGGGCTGTTTCGGGGCTTATTTTAAATTTTTACTGTGAAGTGTTTTTCGTGATTGCTCTGATAGCCATGAATACAAGAAAATGCAAGTCATGCAGCGCAAGGGTTGAAAATATTGACGGCTTCTGCGTGAATTGCGGAGAAAAAATTTCAAAGCTTGATGACGGAAAATTTGCTCTGAAATATCCGCTTATTATCTGGTTTTCCATTCTGGGAATCGGCGGAATCGTTATGATTATATGCTCCGTGCTTTCCGAGCTCGGAGTAGTTATTAAAGTATAGAAATGAGGATAATTTTATGACCGCACCGAATTTCAAACGAACAAAGCTTGCCTGCTATACGGCATATTTCACAATGTCGTCGGTATTCAGTCTGCCGCCGCTTCTGTTTGCGTCGCTTCAGGATATGTACGGCATTTCTTACACGCTTTTAGGAACGCTTGTGCTCACAAATTTCTGCACACAGCTTATCGTTGACCTGATTTTCACCGCATTCCCGAAATATTTCAACGTTAAAAAGGTTGTCAGAGTGATGCCGCTGATTACCTCGGCAGGTCTTCTGATTTATGCCCTTTCGCCCGTAATTTTTGCTGATAATGTTTACATAGGTCTGCTTATCGGAACAATTCTTTTCTCCGTTTCCGCAGGTCTTTCCGAGGTGCTTCTCAGCCCCGTTATCGCGGCAATTCCCTCGGATAATCCGCAGAAGGATATGAGCCTTCTCCATTCGCTCTATGCGTTCGGTGTTTTCACCGTTGTTGTTATCAGCACTCTTTTCCTGCGCTTTTTCGGCAAGGAAAACTGGATGTATCTCACCGTTTTCTGGGCGGTGCTTCCCGTGCTGGCGGCTGTGCTTTTCATGCTTTCTCCCATGCCCGATATGGACGTTACGGCATCGTCGGAGGGAACGAAGGGAACAAAACGCAGAACTCTTGCTCTTGCAATCTGCGTCGGCTCGATTTTCTTCGGAAGCTGCGCGGAAAATGCGATGAGCAACTGGGTTTCAACCTTCATGGAAAATGCCTTGCAGATTGATAAAACCCTCGGCGATATCCTCGGCATGGCGATGTTTGCGATTCTTCTCGGAATTGCACGTATTTCCTATGCGAAATTCGGCAAAAACATCATGCGTGTGCTTCTCGGCGGTATGTTTTGCTCGGCGGTCTGCTATATCACCATCGGTCTCACGTCGAATGTTGTCATTGCATTCCTTGCCTGCATTCTGACGGGTCTTTTCACCTCGATGCTCTGGCCCGGCACACTCATCATGATGGAAGAAAATCTTCCCGGTCTCGGTGTCGCGGCATACGCTCTCATGGCGGCAAGCGGAGATCTGGGAGCTTCGATTGCGCCCCAGCTTCTCGGAATTGTTGTTGATAAGGTTGCGGCAAGCGGATTTGCCCTCGAGCTTGGTGCAAAGCTCAGTATGGATGCTGAGCAAATCGGTCTGAAGGCAGGTATGCTCGTGACAGCTGTTTTCCCGATTCTCGGCACTGCGGTGCTTATTTTCGCAATAAAATATTTCAAAAAGATGAAAAATCAATAAGTCCGTTTTAAGGGACTGAATATATGATATTATAAAACCGAAGCAGAGATGCAGCTGCTTCGGTTTTTACTCTCTTTCTCTTTCTTTGGAGTGGCGGAAGTAATTCGTTTCGTATTATTTCCGTCACTCCTTCGTTTTGCACAAAAAAAGATGTACTGCCGGATGTGTGCAGCATCCGGCAGTACATTGGGGAAAGAGAAAATAAAAATGAAAAAAGAAGTTGTTGATATAAGGTCAAATAACTATCTGACAATTTGTATAATATTGCATAAATGCTTTGTTATTGTTGTGTAAATATTAACAAACTGTAAACAAATGACGATTTTCGCCAAATCTGTTCAATTTTCAGCCTTATTTCAGCTGTTCTGGTCTAAAAAAGCCCTGAATCCCTTGTATGCCATATAAACATCAAGCTTTGAAACAACCTCGAAGGGTGCGTGCATGGAAAGAACGGGAACACCTACGTCAACAACCTCAACACCGAGATTTGCAACGTATTTGGCAACCGTTCCGCCGCCGCCCTCGTCAACCTTGCCGAGCTCGCCCGTCTGCCATGAGACAGAAGCGTTATCAAAGATTGTGCGTACCTTTGACATGAATTCGGCGCTTGCATCGTTAGTACCGCTCTTTCCCCTTGAGCCTGTGTATTTTGTTACGACGATGCCTTTGTTGAGGCAAGCCGCATTGAGTTTATCGTGAACGGAAGGATAGGTCGGGTCAAAGCCTGCGTTAACGTCTGCGGAAAGGCATTCCGATGCTCTGAGAACATCTCTGCCTTCAAGACCCTGAGTTTTTGCGATATCGGCAATGAAATGCTTGAGGAAAGCGGAATGCAGACCCGTATTGCCGTCTGAGCCTGTTTCTTCCTTGTCGGTGATAACGGTGACGGATGTGAATTCGGGATTCACCGTGTCGATTTCCGCCATAACGGAAGGATATGCGCACACTCTGTCGTCATGACCGTAAGAGCCTATCATGCTGCGGTCAAAACCGATATCCGATGCTTTGTAAGCGGGAACAGCTTCAAGCTCCGCGGAAAGGAAATCCGCCTCAACGATGCCGTATTTTTCATTGAGAAGCCTGAGAATATTGAGCTTCACCATTTCGCTGCCCTTATCCTTTCCGAAAGGACGGCTTCCGATAAGAATATTGAGATTTTCGCCCTCGATTGCTTCACCGAGAGGTCTGTTTGCCATTTTTTTATCAAGATGGGGGAGAAGGTCGGTAACAACAAACTGCGGGTCGCCCTCATCCTCGCCGATACGCACGGTCACACATGAGCCGTCGCGGCGGTAAATAACGCCGTGGAGTGCAAGAGGAGTTGCGGTCCACTGATATTTTTTGATTCCGCCGTAATAATGGGTCTTGAAAAGAGCAAGCTCTGCATCCTCATAAAGGGGATTGGGCTTGAGGTCAAGACGGGGGGAATCAATGTGGGAAGCAACGATTTTTGCGCCGTTTGCAAGGCTCTTTTCGCCGAATGTGCAGAGAATGAGCGCCTTTGAACGGATATCGGAATAAACCTTGTCGCCTGCCGCATAAATCATGTTGGGGTTAAAGGGCTTGTAGCCGTTTCTCTTCGCAAGCTCTTTCACAAAAGCAACTGCCTCGCGCTCTGTTTTACAGTTGTTGAGGAAATCCTTGTATCCCTCGCAAAAATCATCGGCAACGGCAATCTCGCTGTCATCACATACATAAGAAGCGTGCTGCGCCGAATAGAAAAGTTCTTCTTTAAGCAATTCTGCCTGAGTTTTTTCACACATTTCAATCTGTCCTTTCGTTATATAAATTGTTATACACATTCAATGCTTTGTTGACTTTTCTGACGTAATGAGCCGTTTCGTCAATCGGAATTTCCGAAAGAGTTATTCCGTCGGGCGATAAATTTTTATCTTCAAGCCACTCGTTGACTCTGCCTCTGCCTGCGTGATAGGCGGCTATGGCGGTGTCGGTGTTTCCGAATTCATCAAGGAGATAACCGAGGAAAAACGCGCCGTACTTAACGGATGTTTCGGGGTCGGTGAGAGTTAGATTTTTATCCTCCTCGCCGAGCTTTGTTTTAAGCCATTCAAAGGTTTCGGGGGTTATCTGCGTGAGTCCCACGGCATCGGCACTCGAAACGGCATCGGGCTTGAACGAGCTTTCGGTTTTTATCACCGCATAGAGCAGATTTTTGTCAATGCCGAAATCCGAGCTGTATTTTTCAACATATTCCGCGTATTTCTGCGGATATATTATTTTCATTATTCCCTTTGATACCGAAAAAAATGATGCGAATAAAATCAAAACGGATATTAAAACTATAATCAGTATTTTTGCTTTGCCTTTAAGTGTCATTCAAAACCTCGCTGAGCTGTTCTTTCAGGTCGTTTGTGCCGTCATTATTAATAATGATATCCGATTTTTCGGTGTAATATTCCGCAGGCGGCTGTGCATTCATGCGGAGAAGCGCATCGTTTTCCGAAATTCCGTCACGCTTCATGATTCGTTCAAGTCGGATATTTTCGCTTGCGCAAACGCTGACTGTTTTATCGCAAAGGCACGCAAGCGGACTGTCAAAGAGCAACGCAGCATCAATAACCGCCGCTTTTGCTCCGCTTTCGTATGCCTTATGTATCAGCTCAACCGAAAGACGGGTGATTTCGGGATGAGTTATCGCACTGAGCTTTTCCGTGCCTTCTTTTGTTGCGAATGCTCTTCTTGCAAGCTCACGTCTGTTGAGCACACCGTTTTCGATGATATCATCGCCGAATTCCTTGCAGAGCATGGCGATAACTTCAGGATTTTCAACCGCTTTTCGCGCGAGAATATCGGTGTCGACAATTGCGCATCCGTTTTCTTTAAGAATTGCGGCAACTGTTGTTTTGCCTGAGCCTGTCTGACCCGTAAGACCGATTACGGGGATTTTTATATCGAGGTCGATAATTCTGAATGCCGCCGAGCGAAGAAGTCTGTTATAAACCGCAAGACCAACGCCCTCCGACATCGGACAGCGCACGAATGCCCTTTTGCATCCCATGGCATCAACCTCACGCAGAGCATCAAAAAGGCTGTGCGCCTGCGAAAACTCATCGTTCTTTTTTCCGTATTCGATATATTTTTCAAAATGCTTTCCTTCACCCTCAAAGCATACGGCGCATACCGTGTCTTTTTGTGCGAGAAGGAATTTTTTATAGTTTTCAAAGCTTCCTCTGATAATCGTGACCTGCGCGGAGGGGGCATAGTGCTTATATTTCATACCTGGCGACTGTGCCTGCTCGCCGTCCTTGAGCTTTTCATAAACTGCCGATGAAATATTGAGCTCGCCGAGGACATCAACAAGCTGGTCGGGAGTAATTCCGCCGGGTCGCAGAAGTGTCGGAGGGTCGGTGACAAGTGTCACAACCGTTGATTCAACGCCTACGTCACTTTCGCCGCCGTCAATAACTGCGTCGATTTTTCCGTCAAGGTCCTCAATGACATGAGCCGCCTTTGTGGGACTGGGTTTGCCCGAAGCGTTTGCGCTGGGTGCGGCAAGGGGTACACCCGATTCCCTGATTATCGCCCTTGCGCATTCATGCGACGGCATACGAATCGCAACCGTGTCGAGATTCGGGCTGACCTCATCGGGTATAAGGTCGGATTTTTTAAGTATTATTGTCAACGGGCCGGGCCAGTATTTTTCGGCAAGCTTATAAAGTCTGGGGTCAACGGATTCAACGAGAGGGTTGATTTCCTCAAGCGAAGAAATATGAACAATCAGCGGATTGTCGTTGGGTCTGCCCTTTGCCTCAAAGATTTTTTTGACCGCCTCACCGTCAAGCGCATTCGCCGCAAGACCGTAGACCGTTTCGGTGGGTATGGCAACAAGACCGCCGCTTCGTAGAATTTCCGCCGCGGTGGTTATTGCGTTTTTATCGTTTGAATTCAGATGAAGTGTTTTCATTTTTGTTCCTTTGTAAGTGAATAGTTAAAAGTGAAGAGTTAAGAGTTAAGGACGGGTTTCACCCGTACCCGATATAATTGCTACGCAAAAGTTAGGAATATTTTGAAAAAAAATATAATTTGTGTTAAAGATTTGTAACTGATATTTTTGAATCCATAGTTTTATCAGTCTGCATCTTCAAATGAATCATCATCAAGCAGGAAATTTATTATGTCATCTTCATTTATATCAGCTTCATCTTCAAGCAAAGAAACAAGTTCATCAACTTTTTGTTTTTCTCTTGCACCTAAGCAAACTCCTGTTATGAAACCGATATCGTCATCAATATTGCGTAAAAGACGAATAAGTTTTCTTTCGTTGTTACTTGCCATTATAACACCTTTCTGTTTTTCAATGATTAATGAATTTTATTAAACGGCAGATTGCATAAGAAACAGCGGCGATTAATATAATTGCAAGAATAACCGCAAATACAATTCCGACAACAGGAAATACACGGAATATAGCTGCAATCAAAGCGCCAATACCTATAAGCGTACCGATTACAAGACCAAAAGCGCCTACTATGGATACAATGCCTAAAACAACCTTGAATGTAATAAAAAGAGCTGTTAAAAACATAACGTCACACCCTTAATTGAGCATTGAGAACTGCGAATTATTCATTCTTCAGCTTTTCCGCTGTATCGGCGGTGACGAGTGCGTCAATAATCTCATCAAGATCGCCGTTGAGAATTGCCTCTATTCTGTAAAGAGTCAGGTTTATTCTGTGGTCGCTGACTCTGCCCTGCGGATAGTTGTATGTGCGGATTCTCTCGCTTCTGTCGCCCGTGCCGACCTGTGCACGTCTTTCACCTGCGATGGCATCATGCTGTTTTGCCTGCTCGGCTTCGAGTATCTTTGAACGGAGAATTTTCATCGCTCTGTCCTTGTTTTTATGCTGGCTTCTCTCGTCCTGACATTCAACAACCGTTCCCGTGGGAAGGTGCGTAATTCTGATTGCGCTTTCGGTTTTGTTGACATGCTGACCGCCTGCACCGCCCGAACGGTAAGTGTCAATCTGCAAATCAGCAGGATTTATTTCAATATCAACCTCTTCCGCTTCGGGAAGCACCGCAACGGTTACGGTTGAGGTGTGGATTCTGCCCTGACTTTCGGTTTCGGGAACACGCTGAACTCTGTGAACACCGCTTTCAAACTTGAAGCGTGAATACGCGCCCTCGCCCTCAATCATGAAGCTTACTTCTTTAAAACCGCCGAGTTCTGTGGGATTGGAATTGAGAATTTCCGTTTTCCAGCCCTTTGTTTCGGCATACATCGAGTACATTCTGTAGAGCACGCCTGCAAAAAGAGAAGCCTCTTCGCCGCCTGCGCCGCCTCTGATTTCAACAATAACGTTCTTATCGTCATTCGGGTCGCGCGGCAGAAGAAGAATCTTCAGCTCTTCCTGAAAAACCTCAATATTTCTGTTTGATTCCTCGTATTCTTCCCATACCATCTCGCGGAAATCCTTTTCCATTCCGCCCATGTCGAGCATTTCCTTTGCTTCGTCACGGGTTGCCTGCGCGGCTTTGAGCTGGCGGTATTTTTCAACAATCGGGGTTAAAACCTTGAGTTCCTGCATAAGCTTTTTATACTGGGCCATGTCGGAAACGGCATCGCCTTCGCAGAGCTTTGCATTGATATCCTCAAAGCGTTCTTCAACTTTTATCAATTTATCGAGCATAAATCCTCCGAATTATTCCTCGCGGATTATTTTTTTTATGTTTTTTTCAACCTTGACTCTTCCGAGCATAACCTCTCTGCCGCAGCCGAGGCATCTTATGCGGAAATCCGCACCGATTCTAAGAACTGCAAACTTATCAGCACCGCAGGGATGTTTTTTTTTCATAAGAAGTGTATCTCCGACTCTTACATCCATAAATATCTCCCCGTAAAATGTAAATAATAGGTAATATATTATATCACAAATATAAAAAAATGTATATGATATGTGTTAATTTTTTTGGTATTAATTCAGCGATGATGACATATAAATTTCATATGAAACTATAGGAACGGTGGTCAATAATGAAGCTTTTTAAACCTGAGGGTCAGACAATAACAACCGAAGAAAACAAAAGATATCTCTCCAGCACCTTTGCCCTGCGTGACGCATTCTATTCCGATGCGCTTCTTGAGGGAAGAGTCACTCGCTGTGACAGCGAGCATAATCTGCACGTTGACCTCGGATGCATGAGGGGAATTATTCCCAGAAATGAGGGTGCTGTGGGCATCGAAGAGGGAACTGTGAGGGATATCGCCCTCATCTCGAGAGTCAATAAACCCGTTATGTTTTCCGTGACGGGCTTCCGCACTGATTCATGCGGTGAAACTGTTGCGATTCTTTCAAGAAGAAAGGTTCAGCGCGAATGCATGAACGGATATATTGCAGGTCTGAAACCCGGCGATGTTATCCCTGCAACGGTTTCACATATTGAGGGATTCGGAGTTTTCTGCGATGTTGGTGCAGGTCTGAGCGCGCTCATGCCGATTGACAGCATTTCCGTTTCAAGAATCCCCCACCCGAGTGCAAGATTTACGGCGGGTCAGAATATTTTTGCCGTTGTTAAAAGCATTGACGAAAACGGCAGAATAACGCTCAGCCACAGAGAGCTTCTCGGCACATGGGAGGAAAACGCTTCTCTTTTCAACGTAGGCGAAACCGTGCCGGGTATAGTCCGTTCCGTTGAAAAATACGGAATTTTCGTTGAGCTTACTCCCAATCTCGCAGGTCTTGCGGAGTTTTCAGAGGGAATAACCGCAGGCTGCCATGCAGGTGTTTATATCAAGAGCATAATTCCGTCAAAGATGAAAATAAAGCTGATTATCGTTGATTCCTTTGATGCCGATTATCCCGTTGCGCCCCCGAAATATTTTATCAGAGACGGTCATATTGATTCATGGAATTATTCGCCCGAGGGAAGCGATAAGGTGATTGAAACAATTTTTGAGTGAAAAGTTAATAGTGAATAGTGAAGAGTTTCGGACGGGTTTTATCCGTACCCTTTATATTTGGGTGTGGGATTCGCCCACCCATAACTTTTCACTTTTCACTCTTCACTTTTACTTTAATTATTCTTCCCCCTCCGATAACCGTATCTCCGTCATAGAAAACCGCACTTTGTCCGGGGGTGATTGAACGCTGAGGCTCATCAAAAATAACGCTCACGGTGCCGTCATCCAACGGAGTGACGGTTGCGAGTGCGGGTTTTGCGCGGTAACGGATTTTGACATCCGCTTTTATCGGTGCATTGAGAGCATCAAAAGGAATAAAATTCAGTCTGTCGGCAATGAGTCCGATGCTGTACTGACTGCCGTTTTCGCCGATTGTAACTGTATTGTTTTCGGCGGAAATTCCCGTCACAAACATCGGCTTTCCGAATGCGCCGAGACCCTTGCGCTGACCGATTGTATAGTTGATAATTCCGTTGTGAGTGCCGAGAACATTGCCGTTTATATCAATGAAATTACCCTTCGGAGAGGTTACTCCGAGAGAGGCAAGATAGGATATATAATCGTCATTCGGCACAAAACAGATTTCCTGACTGTCGCTCTTTTCGGCAACGGGAAGTCCTGCATTCAGCGCGATTTGTCTTATTTCATTTTTTTCAAGTCCTTCAAGCGGAAAAAGAGTGTGGGCAAGCTGATGCTGGGTGAGTCTGTATAAAAAATAGCTCTGGTCTTTGGGGCTCTGCGATTTTTTCAGAATAAATCTTCCGTCATTCTCTTCAATTTTTGCATAATGACCCGTTGCAATGCCGTCGCATCCGATTTCAAGTGCGTAATCAAGCATCGCACCGAATTTTATAACGCTGTTGCATTCGACACAGGGATTGGGAGTTCTTCCGCTTTTGTATTCCGAAACAAACGGTTCGATAACATTCTTTCTGAAAAATTCACGGCGGTCAAGCACATGAAGCTCAATTCCGAGCTTGTCCGCTATTTTCTGCGCGTCGGATATATCCGCATCGGCAAGTGACTCGGGCTTGAGGCGCATGATTATGCCCGTAACGTCATATCCTTTTTCAAGAAGAAGATATGCCGCCGCCGCGCTGTCAACTCCTCCACTGAGTCCGATTGCAATTTTTTTCATTGTGTCTGCCCCCCTGAATATACTGAATATGCATTTTTCTCTATAAAAATAATAGTTACAATTATATAATATATTATAGTGTAAAACCGCAGAAAATCAAGAAATATCCGTCTCAAAATTCAAAAAATGCTTGCACATCTTTTTCAAATGGTATATAATTATGTTATATATTGAGCATTTTATGCATTTTTTTGAGAGAGGTAAAATTTATGTCAGCGGATTTGCACTGCCACACAAAGCTTTCCGACAGTTCGATGGGTATTGATGACCTCATCGTTCTTGCTCAGAAACGCGGAATTTCAACAATTGCCATAACAGACCGTGACTGCCAGGCAGGTACGGTCAGGGGAAAAATTATCGGTGAACGCAGAGGCGTAACCGTTATTCCCGGTGTGGAAATTTCCGCTACAGACTCCGAAACCGGCAACAATGTTGAGATTCTCTGCTATCTGAGCGACAGTCCCGACAGACTTGAGGGTCTCTGCCACAGAAATACTCTGACAAGAAAAAAAGCAAGTCAGCTCATGACTCTTAAAATTGCAAAAAAATATCCCATAACTCCCGAGCTTGTTCTTAAATGTGCAACGGGTGCAACCGCAGTTTTTGAACATCACATCATGCACGCTCTGCTTGAATGCGGTCTTACCGATAAGATATACGGCGACCTTTATTATGAGCTTTTCTCACCCGAAAGTCCCGAAAATGTGCTCGTAAAGGTGAGCTATCCCGACCCGAAAGAGGTTATAGATGCAATTCATGAGGCAGGCGGCATTGCCGTGCTTGCTCATCCCGAAAGCCCTGAGCTTTTTGAAAAGCTTATTCCCGCGGGAATTGACGGCGTTGAGGTCTGGAATCCCGAAATTGACGAAGAGCTTGAAAAGAAGCTTTCCGCAGCCGCAAAGGCAAACGGTCTTCTCACCGTCGGCGGCACAGAATTCAGAGGCATGTATTCAAAGAAACCCATCAGTGTCGGCGAATATTCAACTCCCGATATGCAGGTCAAGGCACTTATGAACTATAAAACCAAGATGAAAAAGAAAAAAGCAGCTATGGAGAATAAATAAAAATGAAAGCACACGACGAAGATATTAAGATTTTTCACCCTAAAAAAACTGACGGTGCAGCTGCAGAACTTGCAGAGCTTGCCTTGCTTATGGATAATTTCCGCAGCAACGGCAATATGGACAAGGCGGCGGCTCTCGGAAAGAAGCTTGCAGCTCTCAAACCCGAAATGCTCTGCCCGAACGATGCCGCAAAGCTGACAACGAATGAAGTTCGCCAGCTCCGTGCGCTCATTGTTTTTTCTGTTCAGATTGCGCTTCAGAAATATATGCAGCATCCCATGCTTACCTCGCAGGTTGTCAATGCAATGTATGCCGAGATAAGCGAAACCGCACCCGGTTTCTTTGCGAATATTTCCGACGGTTCATCCTATACATTCTATTTCCTTTCGGTAAGAAAGAACAGAAATGTTGAAGAAAGTATCGGCAAGAATTTCGCTATGCTCTGCGACAGAGATAATGACGAATATTATGAATCCCTCGGAGAAAGAGTTTTTGCTCTGACCGATTTCAAAGTCTGTGATATGATTGAAGAAGCAGAATTTATGGAATAAAAAACAAGGCTTGCAAAGGATAAAACCTCTGCAAGCTTTTTTAATGACTATTTAAAAATTATAATTCTGAATTATTTATCGTTCGTCGCATCGCCGTTACCCCAGACGGGAATTGCTTCGCCGAGATATGTCGGTTCGGGCTGAAAGATTGTGTAAACCAAATCCTTGTTTCTTGCAAGAATTTCACGGATATCCCTGAAAATCTGACCGCCGTAATCCCTCAGGTCGCTTGTTACGCCGTAAGCCTCAAGACCGAGTCTGCGTGCAACAAAAATCGCGCGGTAAAGATGATATTCCTGCGTGACGATGAGCACCTTTTTTGCCTTGAAAATGGCCCTCGCACGGTACATACTTTCGTATGTTGAAAAACCGGCGTGGTCCATGAAAACGTCCCCGGAGTCAAGACCTCTGTCGGTTGCAAATTTCTTCATAACGTTAACTTCGTCATATTCATCTCTGCCGTGGTCGCCGCTCATGAGAAGCTTTTCGCTTGCGCCGTTTTTGCAAAGCTCAATGCCCACAAGGAGTCTGTCCTCGAGCATATGGCTGGGCCTTTCGCCCCAGACTCCGCAGCCGAGAACCAGCACGCAGTCATAGCCTTCGCCCGCCTTGTCCATGTCGAGAATATATTTCTCCGACGATTTCACAACATAAAAATTAATTCCGAGAACCGCCGCCGAGCATATGATACCTGTGCATATGACGGCGATTATTATTTTTTTAAGTATTTTCATAATATTTTCTCCCCTGAATGATAAAAGACGCAGAACAGAGAAACTGTTCTACGTCTTTTATCGGATGGCTCTGACATTGTTGCTCACAAATGCAGATATATGATTTTGACATCATACACCGACAGTATAAATCATAAAAATCAAAAGGTCAACAGTTTTTTTGCAAATAGTTCAATTTTTGTTCATTTTTGTTATGTTGAAACAGTTGTCTGGGTTGAAGAAGCCGTTGTCAGCGGTGCTTCAACAAGGAATGCTGAGCTGACCCAGCCCGAGAATGAATTATATTTTGCATAAGACCAGCCCGAAACGGATTTCGTGACGTGAAGAATTGTTCCGTTGGGAATCTTTGCAACAACTTCGGAATTTGAATCCGCCTCTGCCCTCATGTTGAGGACGCTTCCCGAGGTTTTTACCATGTAATATCCCTGCGCAACGGCGGGTTCGTTGTTTGCAGGTGCGGTTGAAGCGGTTGTTTCGGGAACAAAAAGCTCTTTATCAACAGTGATTATACCCCATTTTCCGCCGCTGCAAGCAATGTATTTTCCGTTTTCGCCCTGAAGAATGATATCAAATGTAAAATCAGCAACGGTTTCGCCCTTGGAATTGATTATTCCGAATTTTCCGTCCTTGCAGACGGGTGCAAGACTGTTTCTGAAACCGAAAGCGATATCGCCGCCCATGGTATCCGCCAGAGCGCACGAGTCAAATTCAAACGGAATAACCGTAACGCCGAGGTTATTGATATAACCCCATTTGCCGTCTTTTTTAACAGCTGCAATATCCTCGGAAAAGTCGCGGGCATTCTCGTAAACTGCCGCAATTTCAAGGCGGAGAGCTCTTCCGATGTAGCCGTATTTTGCGTCAGCGCCGAGAGATGTTGCCACGGGATAAAGACCGGGTTCGAGAGAAACTTCCTTTGTTTTGACTTCGCCTGCATAGCCTTTTTCGTCAGTCCATGCAAGGTGCTTGCCGACCTCGCTCCAGCAGGGAATCATTTCGGGCTTCTGCAAGCCGTGATACTGACGGGTTGTTACGGTTTTTGTCTGTGCATCGGCAAGAAGCAGATATTCCGAACGGGGACTTTCGACTATGTAGCGGTAGTTTCTCCAGGAATCGCTGCAAACGGTGATTTTGTTATGCTCAGCTTTTTCCGTGATTTCACCGCCGAGAGTCATGATTCCGACCTTGCCTGTTGCCGAATCGGTGAAAACCGCCATTGTTTCGTTAAGACATGAAACCGAAGAAATATTCTCAAAATCCTTGGTGACAAAAGTATATCCCTCGGGCTTCGGCGGTTTGGTGTCCTTTATAAGAAGTTTCGCGCCTATAAATATTCCCGCAATAATCACGGCACACACCGCAACGCAGATTATTGCAATAAGATTTCGCGAAATTCTTCTTCTTTTTTTGAATTTTATGTTTTTCATTTCGCACCCCCATATTTTTCCATGTATAAAGTATATCACATCATTTTCAATAACACAATTACAAAAGTATGACAATATAATTAAATTTGTTAACAATCCGAGTACAGTTGAACAAAAAGAAAGCTCTCCGACAAAAGGTTGCCTTCTGTCGGAGAGTTTTTTATTCTTCCATCTGTTTTCCAAGGAATGATGCCGCAATCTGGGCAAGCTTTGTTTCGGTCTGTGTGGGACATGAACCGTTATCGTTGAGAAGCATAACGAGCGCGCCTGAAATGTCGCCGCCGCCGATAATAGGACAAACAACTGCTGCTTCTTTGTCAACACCTTCAATGGGACGGATACGCTCGCTGTCAACACAGCAGACGTAATTTTCGCGCTTCTCCATGATGCTTTCAAGGCTCTGACTGATTCTGCGGTCAAGCACCTCTTTTTTTGAAATGCCCGCGCAAGCGATAACGCTGTCACGGTCGGTGATGACAACTGCAAGACCCGTGCCGCGCGCAAGCACGTCGGCATACTGCGCAGTAATCGAGGATAATTCCCCGATAGGCGAATACTTCTTGAATATAACTTCACCGTCTGTGTCCGTGTAAATCTCCAACGGGTCGCCTTCACGGATACGCATGGTGCGGCGGATTTCTTTGGGGATAACGACCCTTCCGAGGTCGTCGATTCTTCTGACAATACCTGTGGCTTTCATTTTATATCTTTCTCCTTTTTCAGACAAATCTTGATGTTATTATCTGCTTTGGAATAGAGTTTATACTTTTGGATTGATGATTTCACGAATAAAATCATGCAATAAAATTTATTTTTATATAGTTTTTCAACCATAAAATAAAAATTTCTAAAACGTGAAATCACTTTGCAATGTAGTTGATTCTTATATAGTCTACATAAATTGCTTGTGATATTTGTAGAAAAAACGCGTTTTTTATAGAAAACAAACCCTCACAAACAAGTTAAGAGTATATAATTTTTTGTCACATAGGAAAAATTGCATTCGAAGAAGACAAAAACCAAACCTTTGCAGAAAATTGTCAGAAGATTTTTCAAAAATATGATGACTGTGCGGAGTATAATCGAGCTTCTGCGGTAATGGAATTCAGATTTTTGTGTGATGAGGGATTAGAAATATGAGGATTTTAATATTTGCTGATGACGAGGCAACTTCAAATCAGCTTGAAACGATAATTTTAAAAAAGGAAACAGAATGTATTATTGAAATAGTCAAGAACATAAAGGATGCTGAACGGTTCAAAAGCAAAGCTTTTGATATGGCTTTTGTTGATGTTTGTATGCACGAAGAAAGCATGGCTAAGATGTTATTTATTCAAAAGCTGTTTCCTGAATGTAAGATTGTTTTCATTTCTGACAACTTGAGCAAAGTATCTGAATTAATGTTGAGTGTTATGCCTTTTGGGGTTATAGAAAAGCCTTTGAAGCTACATATAATCTACAAATATTTAGACAATGCAAGAAATGAAACAAATAATATTACCCAAAAGTTTTATTTTATGGAAAAAGGCAGAAAAAGGAGCTTGATGTTTTCGAATATTATATATCTTGAAAGCAACAGAGAAAGGCTACTTGTAAAAACAGTCCGGTCAGATTTCAGTTTATGGATGAAAATGAGAGATGCAGAAACACAGTTTCCGGATTGTTTTGTAAGATGTCACAACAGTTTTCTTGTGAATATGAAGTTTATTTTGGAGTATAAAGGGAATTGTTTTAGGCTTGTAAATGGTGAAGAGATAATGGTGAGTCGTTCAAAGAAAGACCAGACAATAGAAAAATTTTATGCATATAAGGATGCAACAAGGTAAAAAAGTGTTGATATTTGTAGAAAAAAAACGCCGATTGTATAATTGGCGTTTTTTTACTTATTTAAATAAGTATAATTAATTTATATATTCAAAGAAGATAACAAAAGGCGGATTGGAGAATGTGATAATGGATAATAGATATGACGAACTCGAACGAAAAATAAAATCCTATGTTGCTGAAAATGTTGTTATGAAACAGTTGTCTGATGAAGAACTGAAAGAAAAAATTGACAACATAACTCAGCAGTTTTGTAATGATTTCTATCTGCCTATTTCGATCAAGGCTCAGATAGCCGAAAGCGTGTTTGATTCAATCAGAGGTTTTGGTCTTCTTGACGGAATCTTAAAAGATGATTCCATAACAGAAGTCATGATTAACGGTGAAAATAATGTTTTCATCGAAAAAAACGGCAGGCTTATCAAGGAGGAAAGAACATTTGAATCTGAGAAACAGCTTGTTGATATTATTCAAAGAATAGTTGGTCTTGCAGGTCGTGAGGTTAACCAGGCGAACCCTATTGTTGATACCCGTTTGCCGGACGGATCACGTGTTAATGTAGTTCTTCCGCCGGTTGCACTATGCGGTCCCACGGTAACAATACGTAAGTTCTCCAAAACACCCATGACTATACAGCAGCTTATCAGATACGGATCAATTACTCAGGAAATTGCAGACAAGCTTGAGGTTCTTGTTAAAGCAAAATACAACATTTTTATCAGCGGCGGTACAGGTTCCGGTAAAACAACCTTCCTCAATGCGCTTTCAAATTATATTCCGAAAGATGAACGTGTTATTACTATTGAAGACTCTGCCGAACTTCAGATCGCCAATATTGATAACCTTGTAAGTCTTGAAACACGTAATGCCAACACATCCGGTACGGGTGCGATAACTATCAGAGATCTTATTAAATCTTCATTGAGAATGAGACCTGAAAGAATAGTTGTCGGTGAGGTTCGTGGCGGTGAAGCACTTGATATGCTACAGGCTATGAATACGGGCCATGACGGTTCACTTTCGACAGGTCACGCAAACTCAGTTAAGGATATGCTCAGCCGTCTTGAAACAATGGTTCTCCAGGGGGCTGACGGACTTCCGCTTGAAGCTATCAGACAGCAGATTGCCTCTGCGGTAGATATTATCATCCATTTGTCAAGACTCAGGGACCACTCCAGAAAAACCATGGAAATTTGTGAAGTAGTCGGTTACGAGGACGGAAAGATAAAACTGAATCCGCTTTATGTGTTTGAGGAAGATGAAAACTCAACGCTTGAAAAGGTTTCGGGTGGGCTTAAACGAACCGAAAATCCGATGATAAATGACTTCAAACTCAGACTTATGGGTTATAAAGAAACTATATAAGGAGAGAAAAAATGGGATTGTTTAAAAAGAAAAAAAATGTGGAAGAAGAGCCGGAATTCCTTGCATCGGTACTGAATACACCTACTTATAATTACGGAGTCTATAATCTTAAAAGCAAAGAAAAAGCAATAAGTTTTGCTCTTGCATTTGCTGTGGGTGCGTTTGTGGGATATGTTTTTTACGGCGGAATCGGAGTTGATTCATACGGTGACCCCACTATAGTTACATATATATGCAATATTGTCATTTCGGGAATTGCAGGTTTTCTTTTTGGAAAAGCTTTTCTTCCAATCCGAAAAGACATGGTACTTAAAAGCAGAAAAAATCAGCTTAGAACACAGTTTATTTCGCTTCTCGATTCACTTTCAACTTCAATTGCTTCCGGCAAAAATGTTCCTATGGCATTTGAGTCAGCAAGAGAAGACCTTTCAGTTCAGTTTTCAGATGATTCGTATATTATCGGTGAGTTGGATATAATCCTTGAAGGTTTGCGAAACAATGTTCCTATTGAAGATATGCTGGCAGATTTTGGCAGAAGAAGCAGAATAAAGGATATTGAAGATTTCGGAAAGGTTTTTGAAACTTCGTATCGTCGAGGTGCCAACATGAAGGATGTTATCCGTAATACCCATGACATTCTTTGCAAAAAGATACTTATTGAGGCAGAAATAGAAACAAAGATAACTTCAAGCAAAAACGAACTTTATATTATGCTCGTTATGCCTGTTGGTCTTATGGCAATGCTTAAGTTTACTGAAGGCGGTTTCGCAGAAAATTTTGTTTCACCGGCAGGTTTGGTATCAACAACGGTTGCAATAGGAATGTTTGTTGCCTCGTTCTTTGTCGGAAGAGCGGTTATGAAAATTGAGGTGTAAGTTATGGTTTTAACGATTATTGTTCTTATATTGTCAACTGTTGCTGCAGGCGGATTTATATTTTTGTTGCTGACATCTTCAGAATATGAACCTCTTGTTGAGCCACTTGATGACAAGAGCTTTCCTCTTAAATTTTTATATTGTGCAGGCTTTAAGTTTCTTGACATGATTAATTTTAAGTATACAAGCAAGGGCGCAATAAAGCTCAGAAGAGAAGCTGTTATTCTTTATGGTGAAAAATACGGTGATTACTATCTTCGTGTTTTTTATGCACAGAGAGTGTCTTTAACAATGGCAACTTTTGTTGTTGCGGCAATTTTTGCAGGCTTTATGGAAACTGATTCTGTTGCAATGATGTTTGTTATGGCGATTGTGTTTGCTTTTGTTGTTTATTATTACTTCATGACTCAAGCACATGAAACCATCAAAAAACTCAGTAAAAGATATATAAGTGAATTTCCTTCTATTGTTTCAACGCTTGCTCTGCTTGTTAATGCGGGTATGGTGCTCAGAGAAGCCTGGGATCTTATTGCTTCCAGTGGTGAAACTGAAATGCATGAGCAGATGAGAAGAGTCACAGAGGACAGAAACAACGGTATGATTGAAGCGGATGCTTTTAATGCAATGGCAAGACGATGTGCAACCCCTGAAATATCAAAATTTATTTCAATGGTTATTCAGGGTCTTGATAAGGGCAGCAGCGATCTTGCATATACCCTCAAAGAGCAGTCGGATGAAATGTGGGAGCTTAAACAACAGAAGCTTCTTCAGGAAGGAGAAAAGGCTTCCGGTAAGCTTTTGATTCCCATTATGGTTATGTTTGCCGGTATTCTTATTATGATTATGCTTCCCATAATGAGTACACTTTGATTTTCATTCCGCACTGTGGATGGAAATATAAATTGCCGATTACGGGGTGAAGGTAAGTTCCCCGTGTTGAGGTTGAATTGTTGTATAAAGAAGGAGGTGAAATATAATGCAGGATTTCAGAAATTTCCTTATTGCAAAGTATGTCGAAGCAAAAATGAAGATGGAAGGTTATCTTAAGAACGAAAAGGGTGAAGCTAACATCATCGCTGTTATTCTTGTTCTTGCCATTGTTATTGCTCTCGTTGTTATCTTCAGAAAGAGTATCACAAATATGGTAAACGAGATCTGGTCAGAAATTTCAGGAAACATGAAAGATGCAACCGGAGGCACCGGTGGTATGCAGGGATATGGTACATAATATCCAAACCAACTTCTCCCCGCTTTGTGCGGGGAGAATAGTCCCTCTTAAAAAATCGAAGGAGATTTTTGATGGTTTATTTGGTCTATGCAGCTTCGGCATTGTTGGGCACTGTACTTGTTTGGCTCGCTCTCAAAACTTTCGGTGTTTCCGGTATAAGATATGTTGAGGCAGATGCCGTTGAAACTTCGGAAGAAATAAAAGAAGAAGAAAAAATAATTCCTTACAGCAAATTTCAGACAATCGTTATTCTGGTGTTGTTTGCGATTGTTTCTTTTCTTGTTGCATTGGCAACGGGCAAAAATACTATTGCCGTTGAAATGTCACCGCGTTTAATTATCGGATACATAAAACTTTTCAGTGTGTTTGTGATAATCGCCTCAAGTGCGTTTATTGATTTTAAAAAGAGAATAATTCCAAATAAGCTTGTGTTGGTTGGTCTTGCGTTTAGAGCGGCACTTTACTTATGTGAGCTTGTTTGGTGCAGAGATATAATTGTTGAAATTGCAAAATCCGATTTAACAGGATTTTTTATCGGATTCGGCATTTTATTTGTGGCGGGGTTGGTAACAAGAGGAGCCGTCGGATTCGGAGATGCAAAGCTTTTTGCTGTTATCGGACTCACGGCAAGTTCGTTGGCAACTTTCGGAACCTTGCTTTTCAGCCTGATAGCATCTTCGGTTTGCGGTATTGTTCTGTTAATTAAATACCGTGACAGAAAACGAACATTTCCGTTCGCACCGTTTATTCTTATAGGCTACAGCATTGTGATATTCATGGGTAATTTCTAAACAAAGTGAGGAGCAGATTGTTATGGATAACAAAAAATTAGTGTGTATCGGACTTGCTTTTGCGCTGATTCTTTCATGGTACATGGGAATTTCAAATATGGGCTCGGATTCGAACGGTTATGAGGTTCATCTTGTTCAGGGAAACAAGTATGCGGAAGAAAATCTTTTCAGAAAAGCAGTTGCTGAATATGAAACTGCGCTTACTTTTGAAGATAATCTCGATTTGAGACTGAAAATAAGTGAAACTTATATTAAGGCACTCGAGAATGGAGAGCTTTCAAGTGACGGTAATCTGGTTTCAATGCTTCTTGAAACCATGACTGTTTATAAGGACGAGCCTGCCGCTTATGAAACAGCATGCAACTATTTTTTTAAAGTTACAGATTACGATGAGCTTTCAAATGCTCTTTTGGTAGCGGAGAATTACGGTGTTACCTCAAAGGACCTCGACAAAGTCAAGGCAAATGTCAGATATCTTTTTGAAAGAAGTTATTCATCATATTCTGATTTTATTGACCTTACAAACGGATATTATATAATCAAGGAACCGGGAAACTGTTCTGCAATAAGAGAGGATTTTTCAACGGTACTTAAGGGTTGTGAATTTATTGCCCCTTACTCCTTCGATGCGCATACAGTTGCAAAGAAAAACGGTAAAGTATTTATTATAGATTCTGAAGGAATCAGACAGAAATATCTTGATGACAATGTTATTGCTTGCAGCGGAATTGCAAACGGAAACATTGCTTGTAAAATAGGGGATGTTTATTCCTATTATAATGTTCAGGCCGAAAAAGTTTCAGGGGACTATTTTTATGCCGGAAGATTCAGTAACGGTGTTGCAGCTGTTCAGAAGGAAGAAGGAAAATGGATTCTTATCAACAAAAATTTTGAGCAGATTACCCAAAATGTCTACGAGGATATTAAGCTGAATACTGCAGAGGAATGTGTTGCAGGCGGAATTATTCTTGCAAAGTCAAACGGTAAATACAACATATTAAATGTAATTTATAATGATGATTCTCCCGAAGATGTTTCAGTTAAGGTGAATGAAAAGTTTTCGTGTGACGGATGTTCGCTTCCCGTTGATGCAACAATCGGTTCAAATAAGGGTATGGTTTGGTTTGCTTTCAAGCAGAACGGAAAATGGGGTTATGCCGATACGGACGGTTCGGTAATGATAAAGCCTCAATTTAATGGTGCAAAATCGTTTTCTAATGGTTTTGCCGCAGTCAGCGATGGTCAAACATGGGATTTCATAGATGAATCGGGTGTGGTTGTTATGGATCTCGGTTTAACAAATGCAAACTATTTCAATTCATTGGGTCTTTGCTTTGTTAAGTTTACAGACGGATTCTGGAATTATTTGAGAATGTATTTTTGGCAGATTTAGTACTTGAGGGGATTATATGAAAATCAAAGAAATCTCAAAAAATGAAAAAGGATCAGCCGCTGTTGAAGCATCAATTGTTGTTCCAATTGTAATCATGATTATTTTTGTGATGATGTATATGGGATTCATTATGTATCAGCAGACCGTTTTGACTGTTATTGCAAATGAAACGGCGTCAAGTATCGGTCAGGTATATTCCACCAACAGCAAGGACCCGTTTATAGGATTTACAACACCGCAAAAGCTTGGCGATACTGACTATTACAGGACTCTCAAAAATGTGTTGAACAATTTTGTAACCATTCACGGTTCGCTTGAATCTGAAGCTGCAACTAAATCAAACTGGTATGCACAGTACAGGCTTGCATCAAGCAAGCTTTATAAAGAAGCCGGAGATATCAAAATAAAAACGGAATTTGAGAAAACACCGGGAATGGTTTTGCAGAAAACGGCGGTTGTAACCGTAGAGGCAACATATGACTTGCCGTTTATAAGATTTTTTGGAATTGTTGATTCAACCATAGAAGTTGCTGCTGTCAGTAAAGCACAGTGTTTTGATATTTTGGATTACGGCAGTGCGATGTCACTTGCAACAACAATAGCAAAAGATGTTGTTGATCCTATGGCATCAGAAATTGACAGGGTGTTTGAAGCGATCAAAAAAATATGCTCAATGTTTAAATAACATCGGAAGGAGATGAAATCATATGAATAAAGGATTAAAAAACGCATCCGGAATTATTACAGTTATGGTTTCGCTGCTTTTGATACCTTTGCTTTCTTTCGGAACTCTGATAATGGAGGCCGGAAGATATTCGAGCGCAAAGCAGTTGCTTGCTGATGCACAGATAACAGCTTCAATGTCAATTCTTGCAAACTATAATACATATCTTTATGAGCGTTTCGGTATTCTCGCAATTGATCCCGATACATCAAAAGATCAGACAAAAGCAACTTTTGTTAATAACCTTAAATATAACTCTGATAATGTTGATAATATTTCGTCTTCATCAAAGCTTTATAATCTTAACAGCGATATAACATTTGAAACAATATATAACTTATCGGATTATGCTGTTCTTAAAAGGCAGGTTCTTGAGTATTCTAAATATTCGGTTCCGTATGAAATTATTTCAAACAATCTTGATCCGGAATCCTTGTTTGAAAGTATTGCAAAAAAACTTACCGGTAATGCCGTATTTGATTTTATAGAAAAAATTGCTCTTTCTTCAGAAGAATCAGTCAATGTAATGGATCTTGCATTTATATCGTTGGGAAGATATGAATACAGAACGCTTGATCTTCTGAATTATCTTTCCGAAGATTCGAAAAAAGAATATAGCAAGGATGACTATACCGACGATTTATATTCAGAATACATAAAGAAGGATGAAGAAGGCGGAAAGGGCAAGCTTGGGAAATACAGTGAATCTGATCGATATGTTTCCGGAAGAAAAGCTTATATAGATGCAATAACCGAAAAAGAAAATTATATGAGCAGCCATCCTGACCCCGGCAATTCGCTGAACTACGCAAAAAACAATATTTCTGCCTCATCGACAAGCGTAAACTATAATAATCTCTATAAAGCCGCTATAAAGGAATTCCTCGAAGATGAGGCTAACAAGCCTACAGATGATAATGCTCTTGGTGCCCTGATAGATATTGGTACAAAAAAAACAACTGTATCACTTACTGTTGATAAAGGATATTCGTATAGCTATGATCTCAGCAAAGGCACAGCAAAAGTTTATCAACAAAGCGGAACAGAAACAAAATACATTCAAATTACAACAGCGGTTCAGAAAATAAGCGGTGATTCTGACTTAACCGTACCACATTACAAAGATCTTGAGAGCTTTGCGGAGCATTACAGTATAACACAAAGCTCAAGTTATTATTTGGGTCAGTATAAATCGGATCTTAATAAAAACGCAAAATCGGTTGCAAAAAACGAACTTATCAATGAACTTACCCAAAAGAAAAATGATTACGATGAAGAAATCGGCAGACTGAACGGTAAAATTAATACAGGGAAAACAGAATATCTCGGCAAGCTCGGAACAGCCAAGGACAAGTTTAATGAGCTTATAAAAACCATAGAGGACGACACCAAAAAAGTAAGAGCCCTTGTTGCCAACGAAAACGGTGATATGGTTGAAGGAACCACAAGCACCAAATATAACGAGGGCGCAATCGGAAGACTTAAATATGCGCAGGAAACCTATAAACAAACTGCCGAGCTTGAGGCTGAAAATGCTGAAGATCTCGGTTCGAATTCACAGAAGGTAAACGAATCGGTAGGTAAGGTTATAAAGTTTCTCGGAGAAAGGAAAACCGCAGCTCAGAACGCAGTTACTCTCATTGATAAGCTGATAACTAATGTAAGCGGCACTCAGGCAAGCTCAATAAAAAGCCATTGGAACAATAACGGTGCTGATTATGTTACGGGAAATATCCATGTGGGTTCAACCTGCGGAGTGCTTGCAGGATATGTGAGCAGCAATTTTTCAAGCATAGAGGAGTTTGTTACGACGCCTGTTGTTGATGCTGAAGGTTCAGGTGATTTCAGCATGGATAGTTTGGCGGGAACACTCGGAATCAGTGATATCTGGAATTCAATAAAAAGAATAAAAGATGTCATGAATTTTGTTCCTGCGACATATGACCCTAATTATGTTGTAAAACTGAATGATTCAGATGTTTCAATTTTGCCTAATATGACAAATGCAGATGACACCGGTGGAGCAGCTTACAATTCAGCTGATGAGGAATATCAGAAAAAAATGCTTGAAGAGGTTCAAAAAACCTTGGGAGATGTCTTTGGAAACACCGTGTTTTCCGAAGAAACAGCTGAACCGGACACAGAAACTTTCACTAATAATACATCTTCTCTTTTTGGAAGCGGCGGTGAAGATGGCAGTACCGATGACAGTACAATTTCCGATCTGAGCAATGAAGCCGATAGTAATAAGAGTACAGGATTGCTTAAACTTGTTACAAAAATCAAGGATATAATTAAAACGATAAAGGAGGCTTTTCAGGCTCTTAAAAACCTTTTCGGTGAAATTAAAAAACTGTTTTCCAATTTTATTGAGCAGTCAATGCATGCATTGCTTATTAATACATATATAATTCAGAAATTTCCGAACAGAATGAATCCCGTAAACGGAGCAACTACTTACCCCACAGAATCAACAAGCGGTTCTTATTTCAGCAGTTGCTGTGTTGAATACTGTATGTTTGGCAATTCAAGTGAAAAAAAGAATCAGAGCACAGCGTTCTGGTTAATTTTCGGAATCAAAGCTGTTATAAACTGTATACAGATTCTTACGGATCCGGATACGATGTCGCTTATTTCTTCTTGCAATATTTTTGCACCGCTTATGTTTATTGCAATGCTTTATATGGAAACAAATATCGATATGAACTATCTGCTCCGACTTGGTCAGGAGGTTCCCATTTGGAAGGACCATCTTAATCTTTCTATTGAAGGACTTACTGAAATTGCGGACGATTTATTGAAGCTTGATCCTAACGCAAGCGGAAATGATGTTACCGTCAGGGTGTGCACAAGCGGTGCAGGAAAGAGATATCACAAGCTTGACGAAAAGTCTTGCTTTACATTGGTTTCTTCGCCCGACAGAGTAGTAAAAACTACCACAAAAGCACTTAAGGCTGCAGTTAGTGAAGGATATACAGCTTGTCAGGTTTGCAAGCCTGTTGAAATGAAAGAAGCAAAAGAAGATAAAAGCAAGGGTATTATCCCTCTGGATTATACAGAGTATTTGTATATTCTTATGCTTTTTAAGAGCACTAATACAAAACTCGGAAATCTTGCAAATCTTATTCAGCTTGAAACACGATATTATGAATCTGAGCAAGGCATTAAATCTTCGTTCAGAATTGATAAAGCTTCAACCTATGTCAGATCTAAGGCTATAGCATCATACAACACAATGTTACCGATGTTTTCTCTTGGTTCTTCCGGCGGGTTTGCGGAAATCGGCGGCTTGGAGTATGTGGGTTATTAAAGGGAGGATACGCTGTGAAAAGAAAAAATAATGAAAACGGTATTCTCGCTGTTGAAGCTTCAATTGTGTTGTTCTTTCTTATCTTTTTTATGCTGTTCATATGGAATTTTGCGGGAGTGTTTACGGCACAGAACGCAGTTTCTCATGCATCTATGCAAGCAACTCAGGCGATTGCGGTTGATAATCTCAGCAAATCACTTTCGGAATCCAAGAATAACACAACCGTACAGGTAATTGGAGATGTAACGGAATTTATAAATCCCATACTTGATTTTTTGGGCTTTGACATGATAAACGAGTTTAAAACTTTTGATCAGAATGCAGCAAAATATCAGGTATATGAAGATTTGTTCTATTATTTTATCGGCGGAGAAGATGTTGCAAAAGCATTGGGTATAGATACCAGAGATATCAAGTTTGAAATTGACGAAACGGTGTTGAGTGCCGGAACACTGAATGTAAAGGTAACGTATAATGTCAAACTGAAATTCGGTGTTTTTGGTTTTGACAATATGCAGTTTGTTAAGCATACCTCTTGCAAACTGTTTGGTACAGCTTAAATTAAATTGTCCGGAGGTTTCTAAAACCTCCGGAGTGAAAAAATTATGATAAAAATTACAAATAAAAACAGAAAAATTGCAGTTGCAATTATTATAAGTGTTACATTTACCGTGCTGATGGGTTTGTTTTTATTCAGGCCTAACAATGCGGAGATTCTTGTTCCCGGTAATATAGCAATGACTGTGGATGGATTAAATGTTTCCGTAGGATTTTATAACTATTTTTATTCTGCTTCAACATCACCGGAGATATTGCTTGAATTGGAAAAGCAATATGAGGATTTTGATCAAAATATTCCGTTAGATGAGCAGATTTATGACGCAAAAACGGGAGAAACATGGTCTGAATATACTCGAAAAACTGTTGAGGAACAAATAACTTCTCTTATTAAAGCTTATAACGAAGGGATTAAGGCGGGAGTTTTTGTTTTTGATGAGCAGCAAAAAAATATTGATACAATCATAAAAGCTCTTGAATCTGAGGCGAAAGAACTTTCTATCGGAACAAGTGATTATACGGGTTACACATATGGGGATTATGTAGGTGTAAAAACCGTAAGAAAGATTCTTGAAATGAGCTACATTGCTCAGAATTATTATGAATACTTTGTTGTTAATAACACACTGTCACAGGAAGATTATAAAAAGTTTTTTGAAAACAACAAAACTAAACTGATTTCGGTTGAGTATTTTTGCTGTGAATTCACAGTAGATGAAAAATCCTTGGATGAAGCAGAAAATGCAGTTGAGTTACTTATTCCGGAGTTATCAAGCAGCAATTTTGAAAAAATATTAAAGAAGAGTTTTTCTGAATTTAGTTTGTCATTTTTTAAGGGCAGAAACAATTTGTTGTATTTTGAAGGCAGTGAAAAAATGAAAAACTGGCTTTTTGATGATTGCCGCAAAGCGGGCGATAAAATTGTCATAGCCGATGAAGAGGAAAAGCGACTTTATGTTGTTTTGGTTTTAAAGGAACCGAAAGATGAATTAAAAGTTTCTTGTTCAGCAAGAGAAATAGCAATGCGAGTTTCAGATTTCGGAGATTGGGACTCTTTGGAAAAAACGGCAAATGAAATTGAAGCCAAAATCAAAGAGGCAGATAATAAGGAATTTGCGTTTGCTGTTTATGCAGATATTTATATGAATAATATCAAATCTGATAAGTATTCAGGAGGGCTTGTAACAAATCTGGAAAACGGAGACGGGGAAGCTGAGAAATGGCTTTTTGATTCAGACCGGAAGAGAGAAGATTTTGTTCGCCTTAAAACCGAGAACGGATACTATTTAATAATGTATGTTGAAAGAAAACCTTCTTGGCAGTTTTATGCTGATGAAGAAATAAAATCTTCAGAATTTAAAAAGATTATGAAAAACAGTAAGCTGCAAAAACGATATGCTTTTAAGTTTACAGAGGGATATAGTTAATGGACAAAACAAATTTAATAAGAGTTGCAATTTGCCTGACATACTATCATATTGGCGGTTTGGCAACGACAAATATTGAACGTTTGCTTAAGGGAAGCAATATGTCTGTAACGAATTCGAAGTGTTTTTGTCCAGTGTGCAAAAAAAGAATTAAATGTTTTTTTCAGTTGCCAATTATTTCATACATAATATGTCGAGGCAAATGTTTGGAGTGTTCGAGTAAAATACCGGTTAAATCATTGGTTCTTGAAATAACGGTTTTTGCGGTGATGACAGTAACTTCAATATTGTTTGATTTTTCACCCGTGGGCGTGTTAATCAGTTTTACCGCCTATGAGATAATAAAAATAATTTGTATAGTAATTAACGGAAAAAGAGAAAACGGATTTGCAAAGGAATATGTTATTTCTGTTTTGCTTATGTTTATTTTCTTTATTATGACAGAATTTATGGCATTACTTTTATATTCCATTAAATCATAAAACAATTAGGAGTGGTATTAGTGAAAATTAAGGTTGCGGTGCTTGATGACAATAAAAGTTATCTTAACAGACTTGCTGTGGTATTTACCGGAAAGTTTGCAGATAAGCTTGAGGTTTATTCGTTTTCGTCGCTTGAAGGTGCGTTGGCAGGTCTTGTTGAAAACAAGATAGATGTTTTTATTTCCAGCGACGCTTTTGATGTTGATGTAAAAAAAATACCGTCAGGATGCGGATTTGCTTATTTTGTTTATTCACCTGATGTAAGTAGCTTGCGTGACCAAAGAACAATTTGTAGATATCAGAAAGCAGAAATGATTTACAAAGAAATTCTCGGAATCTTTTCGGAAAACGCAACAGATATTGGATTTAAAATGGAGGGTAACGGTGAAACAAGGGTTTGCACTTTTACTTCTGCCAGCGGTGGTACCGGCGCATCTACGCTTGCGGTCGGTTTTGCCAAACGATTAGCAAAAATCGGTAAAAAAGTTTTATATATGAACCTTGAAAAGTTTGGAAACAGCGATTTGTATTTTTCAGGTGAAGGACAGTTTAGCTTTGGCGACATAATTTTCTCTTTGAAAAGCAAGAAAGTTAATCTGGCAATTAAAATGGAAAGCTATGTAAAAGAAGATCCGTCGGGAGTATATTTTTATTCATCATCACCCAATGCTCTTGATATTGCAGAGATAACAAAAGACGATGTTCGTCAGCTTGTTTCTGCAATAAAAGCAATGAACAGCTATGATTTTATTGTTATTGATACGGGCTTCCAGTTTTCGTCATCGGTAATTGAAATTTTCAATCAGTCAAACGATATTATTTTTGTTTCCGACGGTTCTGAAGTTGCAAATGAAAAGTTTATGCGTGTTTATAATGCCATTGATATTTATGAGAGACAGAAAAACATTAAAATTCTCTCAAAGGTATCATTGATCTATAATAAGTTCAGCAACAAAACAGGAAGAATTATTTCTGATTCAAATATCAGAATTCTTGGTGGAATTGTTCGTTATGAAAATGCTTCATCGGAGCAGATTATAGGTCAGATTACAAACTCTGACGATTTGGCGAAAATAATATTTATGTAATCCGTGAAAAGGGGAATTAAAATGAGCATTTTTACTATTGAAAATCAGGGAGTTAATACATATATCGTATACAAAGTTACGGCTGAGGATGAGTTTGACTCTCTCAGCTTCGGTATGCTTGCTAACAATAAAATAAGAGGTATAGCACCGATCCTATTCACTCAGGTTGACGCAGATAAATATCTTAAATACAATATTTCATCAAAAATTCCTGTCAGCACATATTTTAAAGGAACAGTAACAAGAAAAAAACTTCTTGATATTTTTTCGGGAATAGCTTCTGCTGTAATGGCTGCAGAAGAATATATGGTAGACACATCGCTTTTCATTTTTGATATCGACCACATATATGTTGACGCAACCACAAACGAAACAACTATCATATGTATACCGGTTGTAAATTGTGCTCACAGTACGGTTGATTTGCAGATGTTTTACAAGCAGATAATGTACAGCACTCAGTTTGATCAGAATGAAAATTGTGATTATATCGCTCCGATAATCAATTATCTGAATAGTACTCAAGTATTTTCCCTTGCAGATTTCAAGAAACTTATTGACAGATTGAATTTTTCTGCAGCTCAGAGTGCAACAGTCGTTGCTTCATCAGGAACATCATATCAGCCTCAGCCTTCTGTTAATTCATCTGTATCCGTTCAAAACCCTGCACCTGCACCGGCTCCTGTATATACAGAAAACAGAGTCGTAAAAGAAGAACCAGTCAAAAATCCGCTTGTTAACACACTTCCGATAATGCCTGACACAGTTAAGTCTGTTCCCGCAGCAATGCCTCCTGTTCCTCAGAAGGCTGCAAAAGCAAGCAAAGCAGCAAAGAAGACTCCGCCCGTACCTGAAGTAAACAATGATGTTACTGATGAGAAACAGATATCTCTGTTAACACTTTTAACTAAGTTCAGCAAAGAAAATCTTGATTTATATAAGGCTCAGAAAGCCAACGGAAAACCTGCTAAAAAGGAAAAGACTCCCAAAGCAACAAAACCTGCTAAAGCGGCGCCAATGGGATTTGCAATTCCCGGACAGAACTCCTCGATTAATTCGGATTCACCGACAGTACCTGCTTCAGCTTCACAGCCTGTTGCGGTTGCTGCTCCTAAGGCACCGCCTGCTCCGGCAAAGACAACGGTTGAGTCTTCATACCAACAGATTCCGGTTGCTCCATCTAAGCCGGTCAATGTTCAACAGGCAAATTTTGGAGAAACAACTGTGCTTTCGAGTGCTGCAGTTGGTGAAACAACGGTTCTTGGGGTTGCACCTGTTGTATCGCAGCCTGTCGGTCATCTTGTCAGAGCTAAAACAGGTGAAAAAATTGCAATTAACAAGCCTGCATTCAGAATCGGTAAAGAGAAGAGCTATGTTGATTATTTTATCGGTGACAATACTGCAATCAGCAGAAGCCATGCAGATATTATTATGAGGAACGGCAATTATTATATTATTGATCTCAATTCAACAAATCATACTTTCGTTAATGAAACGATAGTTGAAAGCGGAACCGAAAACTTAATCAAAGCCGGAGATAAAATCAGACTCGGTAACGAAGTATTTGATTTTATTATGTTATAAAAACGCACCTTTAAGGATGGAATACGAATGAATTATTTTATTGCTGCAGATACGGATATCGGAATAAAGAAAAATACGAATCAGGATGCACTGTCTGTAAAACAGTTAAGAACAAATACAGGCAATATGGTTTTTGCCGTTTTGTGTGACGGAATGGGAGGTCTTGCAAAAGGTGAACTCGCAAGCACTGAAGTGATAAGATCATTTAATAAATGGCTTGCAAATGATTTTTCCGGTGAATGCAGAACGCAAGAAGATTTTGAGCTGATCAAAAATCAATGGACCCAAGTAATCAACAACGAAAATAAAAAAATAGGTTTGTACGGCAGACAGTATTCCATAAATCTTGGAACGACGGTTGTTGCGCTGCTTTTAACAGATAACGGTTATATTGCAATGAATGTCGGAGATTCCAGAGCATATGAAATTGGAACCGATTCAATTCAGATAACAAAAGACCAAAGTGTTGTTGCACAAGAAATCGAGATGGGAAAATTGACAGAAGAACAGGCTTTGAAAGATTCCCGAAGAAACGTATTGCTTCAGTGCGTCGGAGCTTCAGATACTGTTATTCCTGCTTTTTATCGGGGAGAAACCAAACAAAACCATGTTTATATTTTGTGTTCGGACGGTTTTGTTCACGAAATAAGCAACAAAGAAATTTGCACTTTACTTTCGCCGCAGTCTGCGGTTGATAAAAACACAATGGCAAGAAATATCAGAAGTCTTATCGAGTTAAATAAATCTCGATTGGAACAAGATAATATTTCGGTTGTTGCGATAAAAACATTTTAAAGGGGATTATGCGGCGTGTTAGAGATAGGTTCCGTTCTTGATGGCAAATATAAAATATTAAGTGAAATCGGGCACGGCGGAATGAGTGTCGTTTATATGGCACTTAACGAAAAAGCTAACAAAACATGGGCAGTCAAGGAAATCCGAAAAGACGGAAAAATGGATTTCAACATTGTCAGACAAGGCCTTGTTGCTGAAATTGAAACATTAAAAAAATTAAATCATCCGAACTTGCCGAGCATCGTTGATGTTATTGAAGATCAGGATTCATTCATAATTGTTATGGATTATATCGAAGGCAACTCATTGGACAAGGCGTTGCTTGAACATGGTGCACAGCCTCAGGACAATGTTATAGAGTGGGCTATGCAGCTTTGCGACGTTCTCGGTTATCTGCATTCATGTAATCCGCCAATAATTTACAGAGATATGAAGCCTGCAAACATAATGCTGAAGCCTGACGGAAACATTGCGCTCATTGACTTCGGAACTGCAAAGACATATGAGATTGATCTCGGCGAAACAACAGGTATCGGTACAATAGGTTATGCCGCTCCCGAACAGTTTATAGGCAGCGGACTCGGAAGAACCGATGCAAGAACGGATATTTACTGTCTCGGAATAACTCTCTATCATTTGCTTACGGGAATTGACCCTTGTAAGAATGTTATTGCCGATAAATCGATAAGAGCTGTTAATCCGACACTATCACAGGGACTTGATGAGATAATAATCAAATGTACACAGCCTGACCCCAAAGACAGATATCAGTCATGTGATGAACTTCTGTATGCGTTTGAACACCATAATGAAATGGGTATTGCATACAGAAAAATGCAGAAAAAGAAACTTAAAAGATTTATTGCTACTGCTGCGGCAACCATCATTTCCGCATTTGTTGCGGTTTTTGGGTTTGTTTCTGCTGAAAATGCCAAAACGGCAGACTACGAAAAATTGCTCGGAGAGGCAGAAAATATAGTATTGGATATCAAATCCGAAACTTTTAAAGAGGACTTCAAGAAGAAATGTGACAAATTTGTTGAAGCGATAGCAACGTCCCCCGAGAGATATGATGCAGAGAATGAAAATGATGCATATAACAAAATGATTAAGCTTTTTGAAAGCGAAATTTCGGACAAGGGAACGGAGCTTTCGACAACCGAGGCTAAATATATAAGTCAGTTAGAAACAGGATATGATGTTGTGGATGCTTTTGGAAACTCAACCACAATTTATCCTATAGAAGAGCTTAAAACAGTGAATACTGACAACTATGAGGAGTTGTGTTTGGATATAGGAATTCTTTATTGGTACAGCTATGAAGTTCAGGAATCGAGATATGAGTACGGTGGAAAATGGTTCGGATATATTGCTGAAGAGAATTCCATGGCGATGACCTTTAAAGAAATTGCGGATATAACCGAAAAAATTCGTGCGCTCAGAGCTACAAGCAAGAAAAATATAGAAAATTTGCTCAAGATAAAAAAAGAAATACCCGAACTCTGGAACAAAATCAAAGGTCTATATGATAATGCTTCAGATTATGACGAAGATATGAAAATAATTGCTCTCAGAGAAGTTATTTCCTGCATTTCTTCCGAAGTGGATTCGTTTATTGCTTTGGAAAATGTAACGAAAGAACAAATTGTTGATATGCTTAACGGAGCAAAAGCTGGAATAGACAGTTATGGCGAAGATGCTTTTTCGGAACTGAGCAAACAGGCTGACGAAGCAATAAAAAGAGCAGTGTCAGTAAAAGAAAACGGTAAGGAGGCGATGCAGTAATGGCTCAAAACACATCAGCGGCCTTGACCGGTGCAATGTCTTTGTCCGATATTTATATGATAGTTTGTTATGTAGGCATCGCTCTTTGCATTCTTTTCCTGATAATAACGCTTGTTTTATTTTTTAAGGATAACATTATAGAAGTTATCGGAGACCTTTCGGGTTCGAATGCAAGAAAAGGAATCGAAAACATCAGAAACCAGAATCGTTCATCGGGAAACAAGGCTCACAAGCCGAGTCATGTTAACCTTGAACGAGGAAGACTTACCGATAAAATAACAAAATCGGGAGCATTGATACCTGCGGGAGAATCTGTGGGTGTAAGTGTCGGAACAGAAAAATTCCAAACAGGAAAGCTTGTGACCGACGAAACGACTCTTCTTGACGTGCAGGAAACAGAAGTGTTGATTGCGGAAGAAGGACAATCTGTCGACGAAACAACGATTCTCGTCGGAAACGATTTCGGAGCAACAACCGTTCTTGATGCAAGTACTAATGAAACAACGGTATTGTCGTATGGTTCGGAGGAAACAACCGTTCTTAATATGGCAGGTTTTGAAACCTTCAGAACAGGCGTTGTTGTTGAAGATGAAATTATTTTTGTTCATTCAAATGAATATATAAACTGATATATGGAGATGAATCAAAGTGGGAGTTATTGCGAAAAATGATAAAACAAGCAGAATAATGTTTGTCTTATCCCTTGTTTTCGGATTTGTTTTTGCCGCATCATTTTTGTTGATGCCTGCAGCAAGCAGTATATCCTTGAATGAAGGAAAAAACGAACTACTTTATCTGGCAGGAGCATTATTTTGGAGTTCATTGTTTTTATCAATTGTAACAACAGTTATTGTAACGGTAAAAAGAAAAAAATATTTTAAAAACAAAGAAAATTCTAATCTTCCGAAATATCCCGGAATCATAACTTTCTTTTCCTCAAAAAAGGCCAAAATTGCGGATATTCTTATGATTGTTTTTCTTTTTGCATTTATAGCTTGTACTATATTTGCAGATGGTTACCCTATTTATGTTTTTCTGTTCTTATCGGTGTTGGCAATTCAGTATCACTGTGTTCTGAACGGTAAAAATCTTATATTTATAAAAGAATTGAAGTCAGGGGGCAGCGTGTAATGAACAGTAAAACAAGATCAACAGTATTAAGGCTTCTGTCGCTTGCACTTTCATTTATGATGGTGATAAGTGTTATTCCCGTAAATGGTATGGTGGTATTTGCCGCTGAAGAAGATACAATTTCCATTCAGTATTTGAGCAAAAACATTGTTCAGGAAGGCGTGGAAATCAAAATCAAGCCTAATGATGCTACAGACGACAGCTACATAGGAAAAACTGATAAATACGGTATATGGAAAACTGAAGTGTTATGGAAAGACCTTTCCGAATCATTTTATATTTCCATTAACGGAGATTCAAAGAAAATTGTCAGATCCGATGAGCCGAAAAGCTTCCTTATCGTAATAGATGACGAAAAGAAGTGGACGGATGAAGCAATGCCTGTTGCCGTTATTTCAATTGAAGCTGATAAAACTTCTGTCGGAAGAGGCGAATCCTTCGAGATCAGTTCAACAGTATTCGGCACCCCTGATAAGTATCAGTGGTATCGTGATTCTCAGGAAATTGCAAGCGCAACATCCTCAGTTCTTAAAATTGACAATGCAGCCGTTACAGACACTGGCGCTTATTCATGCAAAGTAATTGATATTAACGGAGATTCAAGAACATCCGATTCAATCGAAATCACCGTTACTGAAAAGGCTCCTGAGGGTCTTGCTCTCAAGGCATATGCAGACGGCTCGGAGATCGACGGCCCCGTTTCGAGAGATTCCGTAAAGGAAATTGAACTTAAGCTTGAAAATATTCCCGATGATGCAGCTGTAACAGATGTTGCATATTATGTAAACGGCAACTGTGTAAGCTCGGGAACATCGGAAACATCTTATGTTTTTGCTCTTGAGTCAGGCGTAGAGGAATATACATGCGAAGTAGAGCTTACATTTGATAAGTACTATGAGCAGACCAAGGTTGCTCTCTCTGCACCTGTTCAGGCTCCTCTTCTTTCACAGAGTGAAATCGTAATTACTGTTGAAGGCGCAGAATACGATGCAGCAGAAGGTGCTTATGTTCTCACATATTCGGATTCTCCCAAAGCAAAGCTCGAAATAACAGTTTCGGGTGGTTCAGGCGACGGCGAATATAAGCTTGAGCTCGTTGAAGAAAAGAACTCTGACGGTTCAAACGCAAGCTATGTTGGTAGAAATGTAAAAATCGACAAGGTTTACGGACAGAATAAATGGAAAGCAGAAATCAAGAATGCAGGTTCATTCAAGCTTGAAGCAAGCAAAGAAGGCGATGGAAATTATGAAGCAATTGCTCCTGTTTACGCAAGCTTCAAAGTGAATAAGGCATCTGCAGGTGATTTTGCTTTTGAAATTCCTTCTCCCGAAGCAGTTGTTTATAACGAAAATAACAATGAATTTGTAAACAAAATCGTTGGTGAATTCAGTGATGTAAAATATGAAATCATAGATGGCGACTGCGCTGTAATTGATGAAGCAACAGGCAAGCTCAGCATCAAGAAGGCAGGCATTGTTACCGTTAAGGCTTCTCTTGCTGAAAGTGAGAATTATCTTGCAGCATCGGCAGAGTATACTCTTACAGTCAACAAGGCTGCACAGACCATCAAATTCGAAGACAAGGCTGCAACAATTTATTACGGTCAGTCATATTCAAGAGTTGCTGCTCCCGAAGCAGTTGACGGCGCAGCTGACGGTTACGGATATAACCATGACGAAGGTGTCAAGCCCGTATACAGCATTGTTGTTGCAGACGGAGCTGAAGCAATTGCTGCCGTAGCTGAAGACGGAAGCCTTGCATTCGAAAATCAGAAGACAGGTACTGTTACAGTCAAGGCTGTTCTTGCAGGAAATGACTGTTACGAAACTGCAGAAGCAGAATATACTCTCACAGTTGAAAAATATACCGTTGAAAATGCATATTCGGTCAGCGGTGAGCAGCTCAATTCAGAAAGCGGATGGTATACAGGTGATGTAACCGTCACACCTGCTGAAGGTCATCAGATAAGCAAAACTAACAACCTCGGTGATACAAACGAATGGTCTGAATCGCTTGTAATAAGCGCCGAAGGAGTTGAAAACGGTTTAGATATCTATCTTAAGAATGTAGAGACAGGTGCAATTTCGGAAGTAAGCACTGTTAATTCCGACAGAGTAAAAATCGATAAGACTGCTCCTGCAGGCCTTAAGGTAAATTATAAGACATCCGTATGGTATGAGGATGTATTGAATTCAGTAACATTCGGTTACTATAACTCAACAGTTATCTTCACTCTTGAAGCAAAGGATGAAACATCGGGAATTGAGTATTTCGTATGGAGTCTTGTTTCGCATGAAGATGACGAAAATGCAGAGTCTGCAACTATAGTTCCCGAAACAAAAGTTACTGCAGAGAAAAAAGGCGATGTTTATGAATCCGAAGCATGTGTACTCGGAGATAAAAACGCTCTTGATGCTCTTTGCGGAAAGATTTCGTTCTCTGCATATGACTATGCAGGTCATTCAGAAGAATATGAAGACGGATATGTTATCGTTATTGATACGGAAGATCCCGAAGTAAGCATCGAAACAGATGCTTCTTACAAGAGCATGGTAAATAACGCTTATCCTTATGATGATGCAGATGAAAACAGCTTGTCTCCTATTGAAATTTATTCCGATTCTGTGAATGTCAAATTCAGAGTAATAGAGAAGAATTTCTTCGTTCAAAATGCAACTGCAAGCGTAAACGGTGAGGATGTTACTGATGAGCTCTTGTGGAAATCAGAAGGCGATAACCACTATGCAGTTTATAACATTGAAGAAGACGGCGATTACAGTATAGTTTTCGTTTATGAAGATATTTTTGGTGAGGACATCGAAAATTCAGCAGTTAAAAACAAGTACGAGCTTTCAAAGCATATTTCGGTTGATACAGTTGCTCCCGAAGTAACAGTTACACTCAGCGAAGCAGATTTTGAAGCTAAAAACACAAAGTACTACGATGAAACCGTAAGTGCCGAAATCAGCGTTAAGGAAGAAAAGTTTAATCCCGCAAACCTTAATGTTTCCGAAGTCGAAGGTTTTGACGGTATGAGTGAGGAAAATAAAGCTCATCTTGCTCAGTCATCAAGCTGGGATTATAACGAAGAAACAGGCGTGTATACTGCTACTATAGTTTTTGCGGCTGAAAATTCCGATGGGAATTATGCGTTTGCAGTTGATTATTCAGACCTTGCAGGCTATGCTGCAGTACAGGCTGAATCAGGCAAGTTTGTTATTGACACAAAAGCTCCAGAAACTGCTGTTAATTCAGTTGCAGAAGCAACAATCACTGTAAATAACAATTATCCTTATGAAACAGTTGAAAAGGACAGCGAAGGCTCTGTTGACATTTTCAGCGACAGCACAGAAATTGTTTTTACAGTTAATGACAAGAATTTCTTTGAAGACAGAGCAACTGTTAAAGTAAACGGTAATATTGTTTCTGGTCTTGCTTGGAGCAAAGAAGGTGATGTTCACACCGCAACATATATGTTCAATGAAAGCGGCGACTACAAAATCGAACTTTCATATGAGGATATCTTTAACGGTGCAATTTATGAATCATCTGATTTTATTGCGGTTGACAAAGATGCTCCCGTTATAAATATTGCTCTCAGCAAGGAAAATACCGAGAACAATGAAGTTAAATATTATAACAACGATGTAACAGCAGTTATCACTGTTGAAGAAATCAGATTCCGTCCTTCGGAATTATCGGTTTCCGAAGTGGAAGGTCTTTCAGGCATGAGCGAGGAAAACAAGGCTTATCTTGCACAGTCCTCAAGCTGGGCATATGACGCAGAAAACAGCAACTATACTGTATCTGTTGTTTTTACAGCTGAAAATGCAGACGGAAATTATGCGTTTGCAGTTGATTACACAGATCTTGCAGGCAATGCTGCGGCACAGAATGAATCAGGAAAGTTTGTTGTTGATACTATAAAGCCTGTTATTTCTGTTGATTACGGTGTAGCAAAGATTCTTGATAAGCAGTTCGTTATACAGGAAAGTCTTGAAGGCAGAGATTTCAAAAACACAATCATTTTTGATGATGATGATATTATTGTTACTGTTGAAATTGATGAAGTGAACTTTAACCCCGACAAGGCTGTTGCAATGCTTTCTGTTGATGGTGCCGAAGCAAAAGAGCAGAAGTTTGATGGTGAATGGATAACAGAAGGCACTGTTCATACAAACACCATTACAATCAGCGAGGAAGATTTATACAGTCTTACAATTGATTGCACAGACAGATCTCTCAATAGTGCTGACGACTACAATTCACCTGAAATCGTACTCAGTAAAGAACTTCCCTCTGTATCAATTGAAATAACAACAGAAAACGATGTTGAAAATACATATTTCAACAAGGATCAGGTTGAAGTTGTAATCAGAGTTCTCGATGACTACTTTGATGAGGGTCGTGTGAAGGTAACTGCTGCAGATAAGATGGCAACTGATATTAACGGTAAAGCTATTGTTCTTGCAGAGACCGATATTATTCCCGATTTCAGCAGGGATAAAACATGGACAGAAGGTAAAAATGCCGATGGAAAGATATTCCATAGTGCGACAATTACCTTGACAACACAAGCAAGATTTTCATTCAGTGCAGAATATGAAAACGCAGTAGGTTCAACAAGCAGTGCGAACTGCTCACTTGTTCTCGACAGAACAAAGCCAACACATACCATAACTTATGCTGCTCAAGAAGCAGAAACATTCCTTCAGGCAGTGTCTTTCGATCTTTATAACCCCAGTGTTTTCGTGAAGATTAAAGCAACTGATGATATTTCGGGTGTTGACAAGATAGACGTAGAATACCCTGCTCACCTTGCTCCCGGAAATGCTTATAATTCAGATGATTTTAAAACAAAAGAAACATTCTTCTCAGACGATACTTCAGGTGATCAGGAAGCCCTTGAAGGTGTATGGGAGGTTAACAAGGAAAAGGCAAGTGTTCAGGCAAAGGCTCAGATCACTGTCGTTGCAACTGATAACTGCCGTAATTCAACAGACGAAGAGTTCAGAACAGATACACAGATTACGGGCATAGATAA
>JAFWYP010000004.1 GCA_017517665.1 Clostridia bacterium
ATCATGCCGACAAAGTCAAAAAAATGATTATAGGTGACGGTGTTACAAAAATCGGAAGCTATACTTTCCCCGGATTAACAAATTTAAAGCAGGTTCATTTCGGAAAAAGCGTTAAATATATAGGCTCTTGTGCCTTCTGCAGTTGCCCTATTGAAGATTTGAAATTGAATGACGGTCTGAAAGAAATAGGTTATGCTGCATTTTCTAATGCATCTGCAAAAGAGCTTGTCATCCCTGACGGTGTAGAGAAGCTTGGTCATGGTGCATTTTCCGGAGATTTTGATACCGTAAAAATAGGTAAAGGTGTGAAAGATTTTACATATTCTTCTTTTATAACTCCTGCAAAAAGATTCATTGTTGACCCTGAAAATGATTTTCTCAGCAATGACTCCCACGGAGTTCTTTTCAACAAAGACAAAACGGAATTGATAAGATTTCCCGTTGCAAGCGATATAGAGAAGTATGAAATACCGAACATCGTAAAATATATTTTTGGTGAGAACGGTTATGATTTTTACGGTGCGTTTTCAAACTACGGAGATACCTATAATCTTAAAAGTGTGGTTATTCCCGAAAGTGTTGAAAGTATCGGCGGAGCGGCATTTTGGGAAAGCAGAGGTTTGACAGATATTAAAATAGGTTCAAATATAAAGCATTTGGGCGGTTATGTTTTCGGTCACACCGGTTATTGGCTTGATGAATCAAACTGGGAAAACGGTGTTCTGTATATTGACAATTATTTGATTGATTCAAAAGAAGAAAAATGTTCGTCAAGGATTGAAATAAAAAACGGAACAACCTTGATAGGTGGTTGGGCTTTTGTGAATAATCGAAGCATAGAAAACTTAATCATTTCCGATTCCGTTAAGATTATCTGTGAGAGTGCGTTTGATTGGTGTGAAAATTTAAAGACGGTTGACCTGGGTGCAGGCGTTGAAATCATTGAGGACAGCGCTTTTTGCGGATGCGAAAACCTGAGGAGCATAGATATTTCTGACAGCGTAAAACATTTAGGCAAAAATTCTTTTTCGGGTTGCAGGGGTATGAAATCTTTATCAATCGGAAAAGGCGTTACCGAAATACCGCAGGAGTGCTTTTCTAATTGTGAAAACCTTAAAACTATAACCTTTACTTCAAATATCAGAAAAATTGGTGATTCGGCGTTTCGTCATGACAAAGAACTTGCCACCGTTTACTATTACGGTACCAAGGAACAATGGGGAACTATCGAGGTCGGCGAAGACAACACACACCTGAAAAATGCAAATATAGTTTATCTTGATGGAATGTTAAACTAATCACAAAGCGATTATCTGAAAAATTTATTCATTGAATCCGTTATGAACACTCGTACCAGAGAAAAAGAACAGATGCCTTTACGGTGTCTGTTTTTTTGTTTGCAGAATTCAAAATGGGATTTGAAGGACGAGCGGTACAGAGCAACAGTCCGGTGGACTGTTGTGACCGCGAGCGACCAAGCGACCGCAGTCGCGCGAATCGAATCCCTGACTCTCCGCCATCTCGAGTGTTCATAACGGATTCAAGTTGTGAACACTCGATTTTTTATTTCAATTTTTGAGCAGGCGGTATGCCTGCTCTTTTTGTTTGCTACGGACAGTTTTTATGCCGGGATATTTTTTGAGATATATTCAACCGCAACTCCCTGTCTTGTGTCAGCTCGGTAATATTCCCATTCGCTTTCGGTCAGCGGTATTTCGAGATAACCTACAAATCGGTAGTAAATTACAATTCTCTGCGTTCTGTACTTTCCCGTTCCCTGCGTTTCGTAAACAACGATTTTGTCTATCAGTTCTTTGAGCAGCGGTGCAGTCAGAGTATCCATTTGCATAAACTTTCTCACGGCTGATATGAATTGCTCCTTGCCTTTCTGCATTGTGCCGAGATTGCTCAGCTGTTCACGGTATTGCTGAATCTTTGTTTTGAGTTCAAGTCTTTCGCTTTCATATTTGTGAGATAACTGCATAAACCATTCGTCGGTAACCTTGCCAGAAACATTATCTTCATAAAGCCTTTCATACAGCCTCGCAACATCTTCATTTCTTGCGATTGCTCTGTCAAGCTCTTTCTGAACCTGTTTCTTTTCTGCAACAAGATCTTCGTTTGTCTTCTCGGCAAGCATATCAGCAAATGCTTCTTCGTCATATTCAAGAAACTTCGCAAGCCGTTTGAGTTCAAGCATCACAACCTGCTCTATTGCATCCGCACGGACATAATGCCTTGCATCGCAGGTACCTCTTGTGTCTTTTTTGTAGTTGGAACAACTGAAAAACTTGATATCTTTGTTACGGGGATTCACGTGATGCCACAGCTTGTGACCGCAATCCGAACAGTAAAGCAAATCGCTGAATATGCTTTTCTCACCGTTCTCGGGTTTGGGCGCTCTCCGTTTGGTATTTTTTATGGATTTCTGAACCAGCTCAAAAGTTTCACGGTCAACTATCGGCTCGTGAACATCTTTAAAAATTACCCAATTTTCTTTTGGATTTGACAATCTCCGCTTGTCTTTGAACGAACGGGAATATGTCTTGAAGTTGATAACATCTCCGCAGTATTCCTGACTTTCAAGGATTCTTCCGACTGTTGTTGCCATCCATTTGCACGGGTCAGCAGGTTTTCTTCCGCTTTGCCTGATGCCTTTTTCTATCATATATGATGTAGGCACCAAAACTTTTTCTTCGTGCAATATCCTTGCAATCGTTTCGTTGCCTTTGCCCTCAAGACTCATTTGAAATATCCGTTTCACAATAGCAGCCGCTTCAGGGTCGATTATCCATTTTTTCGGATTGTCGGGAGATTCGATATATCCGTAAGGCGGTTTTGAAAGCGGTTCGCCCGAATTACCTCTTATTCGGTATGAAGAGCGTACTTTTCTGCTGATGTCCCTTGCATAAAGTTCGTTGATTACATTTCTTATCGGTGCAAATTCATTGTCACCGTCTGCACTGTCAACTCCGTCATTTATTGCAATGAACCGGACATTTTTCTGCGGAAAGTAGTTGTCGGTATAGTAGCCGACTTCAAGATAGTTTCTGCCCAGACGGGACATATCTTTTACGATTATCGTTGAGATATATCCAAGTTCAATATCCTCAATCATCTGCTGAAATGCGGGACGGTTGAAGTTTGTTCCCGTATATCCGTCATCTACATAAACTCTCGGGTTTTGAAAACCGTTATCCTTAGCGTACTTCTGCAACAACTTTTTCTGATTAACCACCGAATTGCTGTCGCCTTCGGTACCGTCATCACGGGATAAACGGCAGTAAAGTGCGGTAAAGCCTTGTTCTTTTTTATCCTTCGACTGCATAGTCCTCCTTTCCGGCAGTCAAACACACATTGTTCGATTCAAGTATATCTTCATCTGTGTTTACTGTCAAAGGTATGAAATCACTTCTGATAATTCTTTTGATTTTATCATGGAACGTTGTCTGCTTGTTTTTTATGTCATACGGAACAAAACGGGATTCAACCGTATATCTGACACCATTGATTGTATATTCGTTTGCGCCGTACGATACGGGCTCGATAATTGCAATATTGTTTGGTTTTTTCATTTTGTAATATCCTTCTTTCTTTGATGTTTATCGTAAAATTCAAGTGCTTTGAAAATATGTTTTTCCTTGTCTTTCGGGGTTGAAAATTTGCCGAGGAATTTATCATATTTATCGGAATTCAGTTTCAGAAATTCTTTCTGATTCGGCTTTGCAGTTGTCATAATTTTAAAAATCATATCCATATCAAGACGGTGAAGCTGCGAAAGCTGTTTCATTTTCTGTGCCTGTGACAACGACGGAGTGCAGTCCTCACTTTGTATTGTTTCGAGCAGATTTTTCTGTTCTTCTTCGGTGAGATATGAGATTTCGACGGCGGGGGTAAATGCAATTTTTCCTTTATCAACCATATCCGAAAGTTCGGGGATAAGATGAGTGAGCCTGATGTATCTTTGAACCTGTCTGCCGCTTTCCTACTGTGAGATAAACTCGGCACTTTTCAACTTGTCGACAAGTTGTCGCGAAGTTGATTTGCCCTGATGTGATACAGCATCCATCTTCATTTTGAATGCCTTTGCTTTTTCACTCGGCGGTATGTTTTCACGTTGCAGATTGCAGTCAACAACCGCAATTGTTGCGGTATCTCTGTCGATGGCATAAATTAAAGCAGGTACCGTTTTCAGCCCTGCTTTCCTTGCTGCACGAAGTCTTCTGTGACCCGAAACAACCTCATATTCATCTTCCGTGTTTTCCTTTGGTCTGACAATCAACGGATTTATGATTCCGTTTTGCTGTATGCTTTCAATGAGCATATTCATTTCATCATTATCGGGTACACTGAACGGGTGTCCCTCAAACTGATGAAGCTTTTCAATGGGTATATTTACTGTTGATTCTGACATTAAATTTTCCTTTCTATTCAATATTCTGTTCCTGCTTTTTGTAAGCGGAACGGTTGGATTGAGCCGTCAGTTTCTTCGCTTCTTCAAGGCGTTTGATAACAGACGGCTTTTCGTTTTCTTTATGTTCCATAGCTTGATTTACAATATATCTGATTTCTTCAAGCTCACGGAGTTCGGATTGATGGGTGGATAAGCTGGCGGTCAATGATTTTTGATGTTCTGTTAATGCAGACATTTCAGATTTTATCTCTGCTTTTGCACTTGGTTTGCATTCGGGATTTGCTTTCATATATCTGACTGCGGTTTTGTATTTCTCGATTTCGGATTCGTGTTCCGAATAATACTTTTCTTTGCTTTTCTCGAAAAATATTTTTGAATATTTATCATAAATTGGCTTGTATTTTTCATAGTCCTCAATCTTTGAAATGTGCTGTTTCAGACGTTTGATTTTCTTTTCATCTGCCTTGATTGACTTCCTTGTTTCGTCAATCGGATTCAGAATTTCGTTCAGTTCATCAAGAGTGCAGATGTTACGGTTTTGAAGAATCATAATTGCCTGCGATATTTTCTTTAAATCTGCGACAGCACCCTTTGTCTGTGCAGATTTATTCCAATTGGATCTGCCTTCTTTTCTC
>JAFWYP010000023.1 GCA_017517665.1 Clostridia bacterium
GAAGCCGCACGCAGAATAGATCGCCGCGATGACATAACATTCATCGGGACAAAAGATTTCACTCCTTCAAAAAGACAGAAGGTGCTCGACAAAATCCGCAATGCCGAAAAAGGAATCTTTGTTATTCCTCAGAGCAGTTTCGACCTCATCCCTCTTTCCGAAGACCATTACAAAAGAGAGGTTAAAGAAGAGCTTGATAAGGTTATTGAGGCAAGAGGCAAGTTTCTCAACAGCACTCCCGCCCTCAAGCGCAAGGAAAAAGAACTCAGAGAAACTCTTCTTAAGCTCGACGGTCAGACTTCCGATAAAAATAAGATTTACTTTGACAACCTCGGAATCAACATGCTTTATGTTGATGAGGTTCAGGCTTACAAGAACATAACAATCGACACTTCCTGCTTTGCAAGAGGTATAAACAGAAAAGGCTCGGCAAAGGCCAACAAAATGCTCGATAAAATTCACTATATCCAGAAGAATAACGGCGGCAAAGGGGTTGTTCTTTCAACCGGAACTCCCATAACCAACTCAATGACTGATATCTTCGTGTGGCAGAAAATGCTCCAGAGCGGTGAACTTGCAGTCAGCGGTCTCAACACTTTCGATTCATGGGCAGCACAGTTCTGCGAAAAAACCACGGAATTCGAAATTGACGTTGACGTTACAAACTACCGTCTTGTGACAAGATACTCAAAGTTTGTCAACCTCCCCGAGCTTACATCGCTTTTCTCATCTGTCGCCGAATTCTATACTCCCGAAGAAACCGACGGTTTACCCGAATTCAAAGGCTATATTGACGTTGTCATTCCGCAGACTATCAGATTCAGACAGTTCCTTGAAGAGATTTCTCAACGCTGCGAGGACGTCAGATACGGAAACGTGCTGCCCAAAGATGACAACATGCTCAAGATTACCCATGACGGAATAGACGGCTCTGCCGATATAAGACATATCTATCCCGACGCACCTTTTTCGGAGCATTCAAAGGTTGCACACTGCGCAAAGAAGGTTTATGAAATGTACGTAAAAACCAATGAGCAGAAATGCACCCAGCTTATATTCAGCGACATATCAACTCCCAAGGACAAGTTTAATCTTTATGACGAGATGAAACGCCTGCTTGTTGAAGAAGGCATTCCCGCCGAAGAAATCGCGTACATCCACGATGCAACAAATGACAAGAAACGCGAAGAGCTTTTCGAGAAAACACGCAAGGGCGAAATCAGAGTTCTTATCGGTTCTACACTCAAACTCGGTACAGGCGTCAACGTTCAGGATAAATGCGTTGCTTTACACCATCTCACACTCCCGTGGCGTCCTTCTGATATGATGCAGCGCGAAGGCCGTATTTTACGTCAAGGGAATTCTAACAAAGAAATATTCATTTTCAGATATGTTACTCAGGGAAGCTTTGATGCCTATTCATATCAGGTTCTTGAAAACAAGCAGAAAATCATTTGCCAGATTCTGAAAGGCACCGTCACTGCAAGAAACATCTCCGAGGTTGACGATTCTGTGCTTTCTTACGGCGAAATCAAGGCTCTCGCAATCGGTAATCCGCTTATCAAAGAACGCGTTGAAGCTTATAATGAGCTTTCAAGATACAGAGCGCTCAGAAGCAAGAGCGAAGAAACAAGAATTGTTCTTCAGAAACAGCTCAGAGAGATTCCTTCTCTTATATCAAAGGAAAATGATATGATTTTCGGCTGTATGCTCGATAAAATGTTCATCCGCAAGAATCCCCCTTCTGCCGATGCAGACTTCCGCAAGACCGTACGTCTGAAGATAGCGGAGAAAATAAGAAATCCCGTAAGCGTTAGAGAAGAAATCGTCATTGAAAATGACTATTGCGGATTCAAAATCATTTACCCCGCTTATATGACGGCGGACAAACCTTATGTTTATATTGAGAAAAACGGCAGATATGCCGTTGAAATGGGCGAAGCGGATATCGGCATCATGATAAGAATCGACAATGCAATTGCAAAAATCCCCGAGATTCATGAATCATATGTCAGAAGCCGCGAAGCTCTTCTCAAAAAACAGGATGACCTTAAGGCGGAAATTCAAAACATCAGATTTTATAACGAAGAAATCAGTTTTTATAATGAACTTATCGAAGATATTGATAAGAAACTGGAGGCAGCTTAAATGAAAAACACAATAGAAGAAAGCATGAACATTCCCTCACTCAGCGTGAATGAGGCAGTCGACAAAATTCACAAGGCATATTGCTCTGCAATCAAGAAAGGACTTGGATTTCTCTATCTCCCTTCAATTATGCTCTGGGGTCCTCCGGGCATAGGCAAATCGGACTTTGTCCGTCAGCTTGCCGCATCCATTGAACGCGAAACAGGCAAAAAAACGGTTGTAACCGATGTCCGTCTGCTTCTTTTCAATCCCATTGATTTAAGAGGTATTCCAACCGCAAATGAAGACAAGACTCTTGCCGTATGGCTGAAACCGCATATTTTTCAGATGAATCCCGACGATTCCGTTGTAAACATACTTTTCCTTGATGAAATCTCAGCGGCACCGCAGTCTGTTCAGGCTGCTGCATATCAGATAACCCTTGACCGTGTTATAGGCGAACACAAACTTCCCGATAACTGCATTATTATCGCCGCAGGTAACAGAGTTACCGATAAATCCGTTGCATACAAAATGCCGAAAGCTCTTGCAAACCGTCTTTGCCATATCGAAATCACCGCGAACTTCTCTTCATGGCTTAAGTGGGCAAGGGATAACGGCATACATTATAAGATTATTGATTTCCTTACCGCACGCCGTGACTATTTCATGGCATTTGACCCTGCAAAAGATGAGCACGCATTCCCCACTCCCCGTACATGGGAAATGGCAAGCACCGTGCTTAATGCTTACGATGGAGATGAAAACGCCGCCCTTGCCATGATTGCAGGCTGTGTAGGTCTGGCTGCGGCAACGGAGTTCTGTATGTTCTGCTCCGTATACAGAACCCTTCCCGATGTTGAGGATATCTTCGAGGGCAAAAATCCTGCCTTGCCCAAATCAACCGATGCTCTCTTTGCGCTTCTTTCTTCCATGGTTGCTTGCGCATATGAAAACAAGGATGACGAAAGAAAAATCGGCAATGCAATCATATATTCCGAAAAGTTCCCTCCCGATTTCAGCGTTGCATTCATAAAAGAGCTTCTGGGCATGGAAAAGGATTATATGAAAACCCTCATAACCAATCCCGCATACGTAAAGTGGATGGAAAGGAGGGGCAGACTGCTCAATGGCGTTATCTGATGCTAAATTAAAGGAATATTCCCGAAAGCTTCTCTCGGCAAGAATGAACCTTGTGATATCCCACCCCTTCTATGGGGCATTGCTTATGCATGTCACCCTTTCCGTTGACGAAACCTGCGATACGGCTTATACCGATACAGAAAGAATCTGCTTCGGTGCCGAATTCCTTGATAATCTTTCTGCCCGTGAAGTTGAGTTTGTCATGCTCCATGAGATTATGCACATTGTTCTGCATCATTGCAAAAGAGGTCTCGGCTATAATCAGCTTGTTTTCAACATCGCTTGCGACATAGTTGTAAATTCAACCATTCTTGAATCGTTCGGTGATGATACATCGAAAATAACACTTTCAAAATACGGCGAATCAATTCATCTGGTGCCTGACGGCAGAGAAGGAAGACTGTTTTCTGCAGAAGAAGTTTATTCGATGCTCATGAAAGACAAGGAATTTTCAAAAAAAGCAATTGAAATCGCATTCAGCGATGACCATTCTCAATGGAAAGATGAAAATGACGACAGCTCCTATGATTCCCTTAACATATGGAATCAGAGAGTTGTCAATGCGGCGGAAACCGCAACCAAAATGGCAGGCAAAGCCAACGGCAATCTTCCGAGATTTGCCGAAGCACTTCTCAACAGAGAAAAAAAACGAAGACTTGACTGGCGCACTCTTCTGCGCGAATTTATCGAAGAGGATATCAGCGACTATTCCTTCAATCCTCCCGACAGAAGATTTTCCGATTCCGGTTTCTTTCTGCCCGATTTCAACGGTGATGTTTCGGGTGAAAAAGTAAGAAAGATTCTTTTTATGATAGACACCTCCGCTTCAATCTCCGAAAAGACGATTCATCAGGCATTCAACGAAATAGAATGCGCTCTTGAAATGTTCAGCGGCGGTCTCGAAGGATGGCTCGGCTTTTTTGACGGCGGAGTAAAAGATCCCGTTCCGTTTGAAAATACCGACGAACTCAGAAATATAAGACCCGTAGGCGGCGGAGGCACGAGCTTCCGTGAAATTTTCAGGTATATAAGAGAAAATATGAAAGAAGAACCTCCTGCAAGCATTGTTATTTTCACCGACGGATACGATAAATTTCCTGAAGAAGATGCCGCGATGGGCATCCCTGTTCTCTGGGTAATCTGCAAAACAAAAGTCACTCCGCCCTGGGGTGTAACGGCAAGAATCGAATGATTTTTTGCTCTTCCGGGGAAAAATAACAAAATTATTACTTTTTTGTTATTTTTTCCGGATTCTTAATAAAAATTTAAAACTGAAAATTATAAATCTGTTATGTATGTTTTGTATGGTATATACAGACAGACTTGATTATTATAAAAGGATGTGTAACGGATGGGATATCCCCGACTTATCAACTGGGCAGGCATAAGAAAACCCGAGAGCGGACAACTCTTAATCAAAGATTTCGTTTGCGGCGATGAGTATTCTCTCACTCCCTCGGAAGCACGCTTTCTGAAAAAACTTGACGGAATGGTTTTTCATGAAGTAGGGCATATGTTTGCCTGCCTATCCTACGGCGGCAGATTTTTTGAGGTCGGAGTCATAACCCGATTTTTCTTTCCCAGACAATATATGATTAATATTCAGGAGGTGTAAAAAATGAGAAATATAAATAAGATTTCACCCAAGGTTTATCTTTTTCTCACAGTTTTCAGCGCAGTTATCGCGATGATTATTTACCGTGCCACAATTTTCCGTCCTCTTTATTTCAGCACTTTCGACGAATCAACTGCCACACTCTGGCTTATATGGGGCGCTTGCCTTGCAGGCACATATCTTATGACTTTCAAGCGACGCAGAAACTATTTTTCGCTTTTTACAAATACCGTTCTTCCTTTCGGAATATACTCAGCAAAGGTTTATGACACTTCACATTATATAGTTGTCGGAGCAATCGGATTTGCAATACTCATTCTTTGCGGACTCTTTTATCTTGCACTTATCTTCGGAAACAATATATCGGATAATCCTGACAAAAGAAGAAAGATGTTCAAAAACGGCATTGCTCATTGCCTGAACGGCACAAAAAGCATCGTTGCCGTCTGTCTTTCGGTTCTGATTATATATGTAACAGGTCTCAGCGCTTTTGACTCACCTTCGCTTGTTCCTGCGGTAAAACCGAGCGCATCCGTCGAAGAAGACAAAGACGAATGTCTTAAAAATAATCTTCCCGCAATTTCAAAGATTGAAAAATCAATATGGGAAACAGTTCCTTTTGAAGACAGACTGGATACCCTGCAGACTATGGCAAATGTTGAAACAGTCCGGTCGGGAATAAGTCATGAGATAAACATTTGTGCAGAAGATCTCGGTTTGGGCACATACGGATGCTATGACTTCCAATCGCACACCGTCACAATCAACACGAGGATTATAGAAGATGATGACCCGACCGATGCCGTGACAACCCTCTTCCACGAAATCAGACATGCCTATCAGCATGATTTAACCGATTTTTATCTCTCCATCGACAAAGATTTTCAGCAACTTGCAATATTCGATGATGTCCGTAAACTATATGAAAATATTGATGATTATAAAAGCGTGTACAAGGACGGATTCGATGAGTATGAGTCACAGGCAATGGAGGTAGACTGCCGCGAAAACGGAGAATCTAAAGCCGCTTTTTACTTCGAGGCGGTTGATAAATATCTTGCCGGATCCCGGGGAGATTAACATGATTATCAGAACAAAAAAGAATATTATCGGCTTAAATACAGATTCAGAATTGTTCCCTTATAAAGATATTGAAAGAACAGGAGAAGATGAAGATGATCCGTAAAAATATACTGATTGAAATTTCAAATCTTGATGAAGCAAGCACAGCGATTAACAAGAATATAAGCAATCCCATCGAGATTGAACTCTGGAGCGTGAACGAATCAGGCAGGCTTTTTCTTGCATTTCACAACGCATCGTATATAATTTTCGAAAAATCACCGGATGACGATATAGCCTCAACGCCCGTCTGCAGATTCATCAGTTCAAAACTCATGGGATACGAAGAGGATACCGAGCTTGCTCCTGAAAAGGTTATCTGGCATGAAAACGGAGGCTGTGCGAAAATACTTTTCCGCGCCATGTTTGACTTCACCCCGAAAGCAACAGTTCCCGTTATTTATGACAGAGAGGCATTTGAGTTTTCGGAGCGCAGATTTGAAACAAAAAACAATGACCGTAAGTTTCTTATAAGAAAACGGCAGGTCCGTTCATATCTCGGAAAAACCGTCGAAATTTTTATGGACAGACCACTCGGATATGTCCATAAAAAAGAAAACTATACCCTCACCTATCCCGTCAACTACGGTTTCATCCCCGGCGTTATCGGCGGAGACGGAGAGGAGCTTGACGTTTATCTCATAGGTCTCGATGAACCCGTAAACAAGTATACGGCGAAAATAATCGGAATTGTTCACAGGGAAAACGATAATGAAGATAAGCTCATTGCCGCACCCGAAAATATGAGCTTCACAAAGGAAGAAATCGCAAAACAGGTTGAATTCCAGGAAAAATACTACGATTCATTTATTGAAACCGAAGATTCTTTCTTTGAATGCTCCGTCAAAGAATATTCTCTTGACAGAAAAATCCCTGCTGAGTTGGAGCATTATCTCCTTAACAAACTTCTCTGCCATTGCGAATACGAAAATTTCAGATTCCCCTCCTGGAAAGAATTCCTCGGACTTGACGAATTCAAACCATACAGAAACATGGATGAAGACGGCAGAATAATTTCCCACAGACCCGATTTCATCTGCAATCCCTACACACTTTTCCGCGCGTTATGGGTGAGATATACGCGCATCAACCCAAAATTAAAAGATGACGTCAGAATCAATCTGAGATTTTATTTCAGAGACAGTTGGCTCATGATGAAAACGGAGGGACTTGAATGATAAAAACTGCGAAAGAAGTGCGTGGCCCGTTCTTTATAACACCATCTGCGGTTTTGAGGGAGGAAGGATATTTTGATTAAAGCACAGATTGTTGACATCCGTGATGACCGTTATATGGTTGAAGATCAGAATAATTATATTTTTATAATCGGAATGCAGTTTGAAAATGTTGAACACAAACCTCGCATAGGCGACCACATATTTGTTTCAGAGCTTATATACAACGATCCCGAAGAGCGCATAACGCCCAAAATCTACGGACCGTTCACCAAACTCGGTTATGCGAGAAACCACTATCACATGACCGAAAAGGATTTTATCATTATTGTAAATGATGACAGAATGGTTGTTTATCAACGATATTACGGATAAAGAAAGAACCGTGCCTCGGCACGGTTCTTTTGCTTTTATCTGAATTATTTAACCTTAACTTTATAGCACTTGATTTCAAAGGGCTTGATTTCAAAGCTCATTGTCTTGCCGTCTGCGATATCAGCCGCAACGTCTTCTCTTTCAAGAAGGTTACATTCGGTAACACTTGCGATTTCAGCGAAGAAATCAACCTTGACAGCTGCTCTTCTTCCTGCCTTTTCAACAAAACGAACGATGTAAGCATCTTCGTCTTCGCACTTCTTGACTGCTTCAAGAGTAACGTTCTTGCCGTCAACAGCGATGAATGAACCGCAGTCAGCACCCTTTGCATCCTCTGCAATTTCAACGGGAAGCATGGGATTGTTGAATTCAAGACCTCTTACGAGAGTTTCCGCATCCTTCCAGCTGCCTGCATGGGGATAGAGCGAATATGTGAAGTAGTGGTCGCCTCTGTCTGACTTGGGGTCGGGATTCATGGGAGCCTTGAGGAGAGTGATAATCATTCTCTGCTCGTTTACTTCGTAGCCGTACTTGCAGTCATTGATGATTGAAAGACCGTAATCATCCTCGGACATATCAATGAAGTTATGAGCTGAAACCTCGAACTTTGCCTTGTCATAGGGATTATGACGGTAGTTGGAGCTTTCGATTGTTGCATAAGCGATATCTCTTGTGAACTTCTGAGCCTTGATATCAACATCGAAGCCAACCTTGAGGAGCTTCTCCTGCTCATGCCAGCTGATGAATGTGTCAAAGTCGATTCTGTCAAGCTCATTGTAGAGAATGATATTCTGCTTGAGAGTTGACTTCATGATGTTCTTTGCGATTGTTACGCAGGTGAAAACATCGCCCGAAACAACGGATTCAACCTTGCCTGCTTCTGTTTCAAACTCACGGTCTGTATATGTTGCAACGATATCCCATGCATCGTACTTACCGGGGAGGTCTTCGTAGATACGGAATACGTTACCCTTGCCTTCAAGAACTTCTCTGTTGTTCTTCTTGTCGAAGATTGAAACAAGCTCTGCCGAAGCATCAAACTTAAGGCTGAAGTTTGCGTTTTCGATATCTGCGCTTTCAACTGCCTTTGCCTGTGCAACTGCTGCTTCCTTGGTGTAATATACTTTATAACCTGCTGCGGGAACATCCTTTGCAACGAAAACAAGAACCTTTGTGCCGTCAAGCTTTGTATATGCCTGAACGGGAACTTTGTTGCCTTCTGCATCGAAGATTTCAACATCCTTGTAGGGAAGCTCAACCTTTGAGGTTGCGGGAGTGCCGAGTGAATTGAAGAGTGCGAAGGGCTTACCGAATTTTGCGCCTGCACCTATGTTGCCTGCGATTGCATTGAGAGCGCCGTCGCGGACTTCTTCACCAATCTTGATGATATCATCATAGATAGCGCAGAGGTCGCCGAATACTTCGGTGATGTGTGAGCCGGGAAGTGAATCGTGGAACTGGTTTGTGAGAATCATCTGCCAGCCTTCGTTGAGCTTTTCAAGAGGATACTCATAGCCGTATTTCATTGCGATTGATGCGAAGATTTCAGCCTGACGGTAGAGATTTTCGCTGTATCTGTTGAGCTTCTTGAGGAGAGCCTTTGTGGTGTGAACGCCTCTGTGTTCTTCAAGATAGAGCTCGTCTTTCCATGTGGGGATATTTGTATCGGTTGCGTTAGCCTTCATTCTTGCAAGAGAATCTTCAATCTTGCTGGGCTTTGTTTCGGGAAGACCGGGGAAGCTCTTATAACGCTTTGCATATTCGAGCATTTCGGTGTCAACACCGCCGCCGCCGTCGCCCCAGCCGTAGCAGTACATGGATTCGCCGATGGTAGCCTTGTCTGTATACTTCTTCCAGTTCATCTTGAGTGAGTCAGCCTCAACTGTACCGATGAAATGAGTGGGGGGAACGATTGAGAATACCTTTGAGCCGTCGGGACCTTCCCACCAGAAGGTGCTGTACTGCCAGGGATTGGTGTCGTTCCAGATACCCATCTTATGAGTTACGAAATATTCAACGCCTGCCTTCTTGAGAATCTGAGGCATGGCGTAACCGTTGCCGAATACGTCGGGTACCCAGCAGGTTTTGGGAGTGATGCCGAAGGTCTTTTCAGCGTATCTTACGCCGTGAAGAAGCTGACGCGCAAAGGATTCGCCCGAAACGAGGTTACAGTCGGGTTCAACCCACATTGCGCCGATGTATTCCCATCTGCCTTCTTCGATGCGCTTTTTAACCTGATTGAAGAGATTGGGATATCTCTTTTCCATTTCGATGTATGTGGGAGCTGTGCTCTGTGAGAAAATGAAGTCGGGATACTGCTCCATAAGACGAAGCATTGTTGCGTGAGTTCTTCCGAGCTTACGCACATATTCTTTGTATGCCCACATGAAAACGATGTCAAGGTGTGAGTTGCCTACAAGTGAAAGCATACCTTCGGTCTTGTAGTTGGGATTGTTATAAACTCTTTCTTTAAGAACCTTCTGTGCTTCAAGAAGACCCGCCTTGAATTCGTCGCCTTCGGTGTCAAAGTTAACGTGAGTGAATGCTTCTTTGAGTGCCGAACGGATAAGCTCTGCAAGACCCGTGTCGAGAACGGGCATGAAGAGTGCGTTGAAAACAGCCTTGAAATCCCAGTAAACTTCTTCGATTACGGGGTCAACAACGCCGATAAATGAGCATGAAAGAGTTTTTACGGTTGATTCGTTTGAATGCCATACATAGTATGATTCGATATCAACATCGTAATGCTTGCCTGCTTCTGCTTCGTTTGAAAGAAGAACGCTGTTGCGGAAGGGGTCAAGACCCTGATAGGGCTCACCGTTGAGTGAGAGAAGTGAGTCACCGCCGAAATAGACGTTGAGAGTAACCTTCTTGCCTGCAAATCTTTCGGGCATATCGAAGGAGTTTTTGAAGAATGCACTCCAGCCGTTGTTACCCCATTTATCGCCTACATTGAGGTCCTTCCATTCGTCATAAAGATATTCGTAATCGCCGATTCCCTTATAGATGCATTCCTTCATCTTCCATGCGGGGAGAGATTCGATATCGGTATAAATTCTTTTTTTGAGGGTTTTGAGCTTAACGTTTACAACATCATCAAACGAGAAGATACCTCTCTGCTTGCCTTTGGTAGCGTCGCGCCAGTCGTCAACATGAGCATCCATTGCGTCGAGAGCTGCGACAGCGTCAAAATTTTTGATTTCTGCCAACTTGCATCGTCCTTTCTTATAAGTTGAATTAAATTTATTCACAGTACAGTATATCACCAATATTTACACATTTCAATAGAAATAAATTTTAAAATATTTATTTTAATGATTTACTTCTATAAATTAATGTGATAGAATAAACTGAAAATTTATGTCAGAAAGGAACAAGGCAATGATTCTTGACAAAAACATCATAATTCCCGACCTCGGTACTGTCGGTCCCGAGAGCGGTTTTCATCTTCTTGAAACAACAGAAGACGGCAAGTTTGTGACCGGCAAAAACGGTGTTGACTGCATCGTTGCAACAGGCGACAAAAAGGTTGAGTTTGTTTCATTCGGCACTCATACCCTTGCAGGCGTTAAATCCGCAATCGCTTACCCCGTTTATTATCCCGTTTATCCCGTTAAAACAGAATATCCCCTCAACGCTGTTCTTATGGACCTTGACGGCACAACCGTAAGAAGCGAAGATTTCTGGATCTGGATTATTCAGATGAGCACCGCAAGCATGCTCGGCAATCCCAAGTTTGAGCTTGAGGATGCTGACCTTCCCTTTGTTTCGGGTCACAGCGTTTCCGAACATCTCCAGTATTGCATCGACAAATACTGCCCCGGTGAGTCACTTGAAAAGGCTCGTGACTTCTATTTTGAACATACACACAGAGAGATGGAAGAAATAATGGCAGGCAGAGGCAAGGACGGCGCATTCACTCCCACCGAGGGTGTCAAGGATTTCCTTCTCGAGCTCAAGGACATGGGCGTTAAAATCGGTCTTGTCACATCGGGTCTTTACGAAAAGGCATGGCCCGAAATCCTCTCCGCATTCCGCACTCTCGGAATGGGCGACCCCAAGGATTTCTACGATGCAATCATCTCTGCCGGCTTCCCCCTTCGCAAAGGCAGCGTAGGCACACTCGGCGAGCTTTCACCCAAGCCTCACCCCTGGCTCTATTCCGAAACCTCAATCGTAGGTCTCGGCGAAGCATTCGCAGACAGAAACAGAGTTGTCGGCATTGAGGACAGCGGCGCAGGTGCTTGCTCAGTACGTCTTGCAGGCTATACAACAATCGGTATTGCAGGCGGTAACATCGAATCAAGCGGCACAAAGGCTGTTTGCTCACACTTCTGCAACAACTTTGCCGAAATCATGAAAATAATCAAAGGATAAGGAGAAAAAACATGGATAACAACAAGCTTCAGTGTCATTTTATATCCAACACCCACTGGGACAGAGAATGGCGTTTCTCCGCACGCAGAACTCAGCATATGCTCGGCTACATGGTAGATATGCTTCTCGACATTCTCGACAAGAATCCCGACTACAAGCATTTCCATTTTGACTCACAGACAATGCCCATTCAGGATTACCTTGAAGTATATCCCGAAAAGAAAGAAAAGCTCAAGAAGTATATTTCCGAGGGCAGAATTGCCGTCGGTCCCTGGTTCTGCCTCCCCGACGAATTCACCGTCGGCAGCGAAGCACTCGTTCGTAACCTTCTCCTCGGCCATAAGCAGGCAAAGGAAATGGGCGGCGTAAGCAAGACAGGTTATTCACCCTTTGGCTGGGGTCAGATTTCACAGCTTCCTCAGCTCTATTCGGGCTTCGGCATCAACTTTGCTTCTTTCTACAGAGGCATCAACACATATAAAGCACCCCGTTCCGAATTCTTCTGGGAAAGCCCCGACGGCTCAAGGATCTGGGCATCACGTCTCGGCAAGAGACCCCGTTACAACATCTGGTATGTTGTTCAGCGCCCCATTTATTTCAATCAGGAAAACGAAAACAACCGTGACATGGTATGGAACGACAATAACGGCGTTTTCAAGCTCATCGACCGTGACTGGAAGCTCGACTATCAGTACACACATCCGTTCTATGAGTACCACAAGGAGAACATTCAGGCGAGAGCTGAGCAGGCTGTCAAGGAACAGGACAACGACTGGACAACCGCACACCGTTTCTGGTCCGCAGGTCATGACTCATCATGCCCTGACGCAAGAGAGGTTCAGCTTATCAAAGACCTCAACGATGCACTTCCCGATGCAGATGTTTTCCACAGCACTCTCAGAGAAATGGAACAGAGCATCATTGATAACTTCGACCCCAATTCACCCGTTCTCAAGGGCGAAATGCGCGACCCCTATACCAAGGGCAGCGTAAGCATTCTTTGCGGCTGGATTCTTTCCGCAAGAACATATATCAAGCAGGAAAACTTCGACACAGAAAGAAGACTCATCAATTACGCTGAGCCTTTCGCAGTTTTCGCATCGCTTTCAGGTGCACCCTATCCTCAGAATTTCATTGACCTTTCATATAACTATCTTCTTCAGAACCACGGCCACGACAGCATCGGTTCATGCGGCAGAGACGTTGTTTATGAAGATGTTATGTCACGCTACAGACAGTCAAGAGAGCTTTCAAGCTGCATCTTTGAGCGTGCATTCATGGATATCGCAGGCGATATCGACCTCAAATCATTCAGCCGTGACGATGCCGCGGTTGTAGTATTCAACCCCGCACCCTTCAAGAGAAGCGAAACAGTAAATCTCCGTGTTGAAATTCCCGCAGAATGGAAGGCGGATTCATTCGAGCTTCTCGACGAAGAAGGCAATGCAATCAAATATCAGGTTATCTCAACAAACAAGGCAAACGCACAGATTATCCAGAATCCCAACGATACCGCGAACGTTCTTCACACAGAGCAGTATCTCATTTCCGCTTATGTTTCCGATATTCCCGCTATGGGTTACAAAACCTACAAGCTCCGTCCTCTTTACAATGTCAGAGCAACTACTCCCGTTACTCTTCTCATGACAAACCAGGCTATGGAGAACGAATATCTCCGCGTTACCTTCAACAGCAACGGTACATATAACGTTGTTGACAAGGAAACAGGCAAGGTTTACGAAAACCTCGGCTATTTCAAGGACGGCGGCGAAATCGGCAATCCCTGGGAACACTTTGTACCCGAATTCAATGAGATTTTCACAACTCTCAATGAAAAGGCAACAATCACTCTTCTCCGTGACGGCGAATTTGAAACCGCATACAAAATTTCAATGCGCTGGATGCTCCCCGAAAAGCGTTCCGCAGACGAAAAATCAAGAAGCGAACACAAGCTTCCCGTTGATATCGACAGCGTTGTTACTCTCCGCAAGGGTGCAAGATTTGTTGAAATCGAAACAACAATCAACAACCGCTGCGAGGACCACTATCTTCAGGTTGCATTCCCGACCAATATCAAATCTGAATTCTCATATGCACAGGGTCAGTTCGATGTTCTCAAGCGTCCCATCGCAAAGCCCGACTACTCACTCTATGACGAAATTCCCATGACAGAGCATCCCATGAACTCATTTGTTGACCTCACAGACGGCGTTAACGGCGCTGCTCTTCTCAACACGGGTCTTAAGGCATATGAAGCCGCAGATGATGAGTGCAACACCCTTTATCTTTCACTTATCCGTGCATATCCTCTGCGCATTTGCGTAACTGCAGATATGCAGAACTACAGCGACTGGGACAAGGGTTCACAGTGCATCGGCGTTAACACATTCCGCTATGCATTCATGCCTCATAAGGGCGACTGGGAAGAAGGCAACGTATGGCAGGAGAGCGAACGCTTCAACCTCTATCTCACAGCAGGTCAGCTTGCTCCCACAGCACACGGCAAGAATCCTCTCACTCACTCATTCATTGAGCTTAAGGATGAAAACCTCAACATCAGCGCAATCAAGAAGAGCGAAGACGGCGAAGGTTATGTTATCCGTCTGTTCAATCCCTCGGATAATACAATCAAGAACTCAATCCGTCTCAACGGCGGCATTGCACCCATCGAAAAGGTACAGTCACCCGTTGAAAGACAGGTTGCGGAATTCGAGCTTCCCGCATATTCGGGCAAGAAGTGGAGCGAGGTTAAGCTTGTAACTCTTGAAGAAGTTGATTCCGCACCTCTCGCCATGGATGCTGACGGCTTTGTTGATTTTGAAATCACAGGCAAGAAGATTCTCACAATCAAGTTTGTTATTTAAAGCATATATACAATGAACCCCCTCGGATTTGAGGGGGTTCATTGTATATATCAATGTTTTTATCTGTTAAGAATAAGCTTTGTGAGTTCAACGGGATCAACAATCTTGCCGTCCTTATAAACACGCATATTGCCTGAAGCGATTTCGTCGATAAGGATAACTTCGTCGTTGTTGTAACCGAATTCAAACTTGATATCCCAGAGGTCAAGACCGATTGACTTGAGGTCGTCAGCAACAATCTTTGTGATTGCAAGAGTCTGAGCCTTCATGCTTTCGAACATTTCGGGGCTCATAATGCCGAGAGCAGCAAGACCTTCGCCTGTTACAAGGGGATCGCCGAGTGCGTCATTCTTGAATGTGCATTCAACATATCCGCCTTCAAGAACAGTTCCGTCTGCGATATATTCGCCGTATCTTCTGATGAAGCTGCCTGTTGCAACAAGGCGGCAGATAACTTCAAGACCGTGGCCGAAAACTTTACCGGGAAGAACTTCCATTGTTGCATCATCAATGTTTGCACTCACATAGTGAGTCTTGATGCCTGCAGCCTTGAGAAGCTCGAAATAGTGGATTGATGTCTGGAGATTTGCCTTGCCGATACCTTCGATTGTGAGACCGACTGAATTTTCACCGGGATCGAAAACGCCGTCTTTGCCTGTGCAATCGTCCTTGAACTTGAGCATTACGTTGCCGTTGTCAAGCTCGAAAACGTCTTTTGTTTTGCCTTCATAAACCTTTTTCATGTTAGACACACTCCTTTGTTATTTAAAACACTAATAATTTATCACAATTTTTTTCGTTTGTATAGATTTTTTTGCAAATTTTTTGCCTGTTTCCGCGATTTTTTCAAGTATTACAAAAATAGGATTTTTTTGAGGTTGCGATATATAAAATTTTACTATAATTGCAGACGGACGCCCGATGGGCGCCCCTACAATACAACATATAATGGGGATTAAACGTTGGTTTTCTCACCCATAATCATTCTGAAAAGAATAACGCCGGGACGGGTGTCGGCAAGTTTTTTCTTTATTTGCTGTGCCTTTGTGAGCTTTTTCGGGGCAGGTATCGGCTTTCTGAAACGTGCCATATTTCCGTCGTCGCAGATAAACGGCTGTGTCATGCAGATACCGCCTCTGCCTTTGAGCTGTGCTCTCACATAACAGCTTATCTTATCGCTCTTTTCGCGGAGTTTAACGGTCGAAACAAGCTCTCCGTCTGCTTCGGCTGTTACGCTTTCGATTATTTCACCGTCGGCAATCCATTCGATTGCGTTGCAGTTTATGCCCTTTATTGTTATTGTATCATTATCGTCATCAACGGTAATTTCCGTAACAACGGGAACAGGACCCTCGCCCTTGAAATCCTCGCCGAGTTCATTTTTCGCATAGCGTGCAACCGCAAAGAAATTGCCGTTTTCCATAGCCTTGCGAAGATTTCCGAGAGAGTATTCGGGAAGGATGAAATCCATGAATGCGGTGTCGATTTCGCAAACTCTGTGAGCATCGCTGTTACCGAAGCCCCAGACCGTTCTTTCCCCCTCGGGAATAAGGGTTTTGAGAAGCTCATCCCAGAGAATTCTGTCGCTTCTGTTGGGTCGGTCATACATATTGAGAACCTCAATTCCGAGGCAGGATTTGTAGCGTCTGAGAAGGTCGGCAAAAAACGCAATGTTTTCGGGAACCTTCGCAACCGTCGGGTCTTTGTATGCCTGAAGCCAGTCGGTGGGGTGATTTATATGAGAAACGCCGCCGCTTTCTTCAACAAGTCTTATCGGAGTTTCATAATCATTCTCCTTGCCGTATTTTCCCTCATACGCATCGTTTGTGAAATAACCGTTGACATGGTTTTTCACAAGAGTAAACATATTAAGCTCAATCGCATCGGGAACGCACATGAGCCCCCTCTTTTTTGTTCTCAAATTTGCAGGGGTTCTGTATGTACCGTTAAGAAAAGCTTTATATTGCTCGGTGGTGGGATGAACCTTCTTGCCGTGCCAGAGATACTGGAAGGTGAAAAGAGGGATTTTGGTGGGTTCTTTATCCCATTCCTTGCCGAAAATTCCGTGTTCCGCAAATGCAAGAATATCAAAATCGTTATCGTAAAAGCCCTCAATCATCTCGGTCATGGTGAAATTCGCATCGCTGTAGGTTGAGTGCGTATGAAGATTCGTTTTATAATGATTATCGCCGTTCGGAATAAGCGCTGCCACATCCGCATAGGGATTTATGATCTTATAATCAGCCATAATATACCTCCGATAAATATATTTCCATTTTAAATTATATCACATTGAAGAAAAATATCAAGAAAAATGTGATTTGTTGACAACACAACATTCCGTATGGTAAAATTAATCGGGGAGGGATAAAGATGAAATGTCTTAACTGCGGTGCAAGAGTCAGAAAAAGCGAAGAACTCTGTCCCGAATGCGGCGCATACATAAGCACGGATAAAGAGAATTACGTTTTGACACCTCAAAGAACACCCGAAGAAGAAATTGACCTTGAAGCGCTTGAAAAAGCGGAAGAAGAAGTCAGAAATATTGACAGCGAAGAATCCGGTTTAAAAATCGAAGAGTATAATTTCCGTGATTATCTTATTCTGCCGTCATTCATCAAAATCGGCGGCGGACTTGTGCTTCTTTTTGCTGTAATTTTCTCGTTTGTGAAAAATCCTATCAGATACAATGAATTCACAACAATACTTTGCCTGTTTTTCTCGCTCTTCACAATATTCACCGGCGTTTCATCAATTATTCAGGAAAAAGACTGCAAACTGACTGTTACTCCCGAAAAAGTTTACGGCACAATTCCCGTTGACTTTTTCTCTACCGAAGCAATCGACATAAACATTGAGGATATAATCGCCGTCAATGAAACGGGATTCCATTCCAGACATCCCAACCCCAAGGTGCATATTGTCACAAAAGAAAAAGAAATAACCGTCAAAGGTTCATCAAGCATTATGCTCAAGGATTTCAGCAAAACTCTGCAAAATAAAGCCAAAGTCCTGAAAGGAGAATCGGAATGAATGACAGTTCAATCGCAATTATCGGCGGTGCAGACGGTCCCACAGCGATTTTCGTTGCCGAACCCAACCCCGCATTTCTGTTTGTTGCACTCGGAGTTGCGATAGTTTCGCTCGCATTTATATCAATTGTTATTATAAAAAGAAGAAAGAAAAAGTAATAGTACATTTTACCAAAAAAGACCGCAAAAAATGGTCTTTTTTGTTTTTATATGCATTGACTTTAAGGTATAATTTGGTTATCATAATAGAGTAAAAATATTATAATGGCGGGAGTTTTGGATATGATGAAAAATACAGACAAAACCATGGAAAAAATCGTTGCTCTCTGCAAGGGCAGAGGCTTCATTTTTGCAGGCAGCGAAATCTACGGCGGTCTTGCAAACACATGGGACTACGGTCCCCTCGGCGCAAGAATGAAAAACAACGTCAAGGACACCTGGCGCAAGCGTTTTATTCAGGAAAGAAAGAACAGCTACGAGGTTGATGCCGATATCCTCATGCATCCCAGAGTATGGGAAGCAAGCGGTCATGTAGGCAGCTTCTCCGACCCTCTTCTTGACTGCAAGGAATGCAAAATGCGTCACAGAGCAGACAACCTCATTGATGACTTCAACCCCGATGCTCATGCAGACGGCATGACAAAGGAAGAAATGTTTGAATACATCAAGGCAAACTCAATCCCCTGCCCCCACTGCGGTAAGCACAATTTCACCGACATCAGAGAATTCAACCTGATGTTCCAGACATTCAGAGGCGTTACAAACGACAGCAAGAGCGTTATCTATCTCCGTCCCGAAAATGCTCAGGGCGAATACGTTAACTATCTCAACGTTCAGAGAACAATGAGAGCTAAGCTCCCCTTCAGCATCGGTCAGATAGGTAAAGCTTTCAGAAACGAAATCACACCCGGTAACTTCACATTCAGAACAATTGAGTTCGAGCAGATGGAGTTCCAGACATTCTGTAAGGAAGGCACAGACACAGACCTTTATGATTACTTCAAAAACTACGGTATGAAGTATTATCAGGATCTCGGCATTCCCGCAGACCATCTTCGTTTCCACGATCACGAAAAGCTCGCTCACTATGCAAAGGCTGCTTGTGACATCGAATTCCTTTTCCCGTTTGGTTGGGGTGAAATCAACGGTACTCACAACAGAACAAACTTCGACCTTACAAGACATCAGGAATACAGCGGAACCAAGATGGATTATCTTGATCCCGAAACAAACGAAAGATATATTCCTTTCATCATCGAGTCAACATACGGTCTTGACAGAACCGTGCTTGCTCTTCTTTGCGAAGCTTACGACGAAGAAGTTATCGATGCTGAAAAGAACGACACAAGAGTTGTGCTTCATCTCAGCCCTGCAATCGCTCCCTACAAGGCAGCAGTTCTTCCCCTTTCAAAGAAGCTTTCAGAAAAGGCTCTTGAAGTTTATGAGAAACTTTCAAAGAGCTTCATGGTTGATTTCGATGAAACAGGTTCAATCGGTAAGAGATACCGCCGTGAAGACGAAATCGGCACACCTTTCTGTATCACATATGACTTCGACAGTGAAACAGACGGCTGCGTAACAGTCCGTGACAGAGACACAATGGAACAGGTAAGACTTCCCATTGATGAGCTTGAAGCATACATCGCTGAAAAAATTGCATTTTAATAAAATTTGTA
>JAFWYP010000024.1 GCA_017517665.1 Clostridia bacterium
CTCCGATGATAAGAGCTCTGGGAAGGTTTTTCTGTGCATCCTTTATTTCCGCATTAATGGAAGTTGCAATAATCCAGCCTTCATAAGCAAAACAGGTTGCGCACACAGCTTTGAAAATAGCGGTTGATGTGGGTATTTCATTAACAACTGTTGTGAAGTTTTCTATTGTGTGACCCTTCGTAAGACCGTAAATTGTTCCTGCAATAGCCATGAGTGTGAGGGGAACAAGCTTGATAAATGTTGTCGAAACCTGAAATTTACCTGAAAGAATGGGTGAAAGTGAGTTGAGAGCAAAGCTTCCTACAAGGTAAACTGCTGTGAGAACAAAGCAAAGTCCGCCCGTTATATCAGCTTCAGCTCCGAAGATGAGCACAAGAGTATATCTTGCAGAGAGCCATGCAAGTGCCATTGTAAGTGTGGGATAATAGATTGTGGAAAGGAACCAGCCGATAACGTAGCCGTATTTTTCGCCTATCATTGCATCGGCATAGTCAACAACGCCATTAACCTTTTCGTATTTGGTTGCCATGATTGCAAAAGCATATGCACAAACAATCATGATTGCGCCGCCGATAATCCATGCAAGGATACCGAGTTTCAAGTTGCCGCCTGTGTGGTTAAGTATTGCTTCGGCTTTGAAGAAAACGCCGCTTCCGACTACTATACCTACTACCATGCAGATAGCGGTGAGCAAGCCGTATTTTTTCTTGAGTTCTGTTGCCATTTGTTCAACCTCATTTCATTTTATTTTGCCTGAACATAGATTTATTTTACAAAATTAATTTATAAATGTCAACACTTGCTATATGAAAATAAAAGTGTTATAATTTAACATAACAAATACGGAGGAAGCAGATCTATGATAAAGAAATCAGCTATTGTTTTATTTTTAGTTTTGATATTACTGACTGTTAACGCATGCAGCGTGAAAACAAATAACAGAAAAGATAATAATTCTATAGTCGTGTCTACAAAACAAGTTACCTTAATAAGAAATTCTTTTGCGGATGTTTTACCGAATTTTAAATTTGAAAATGAAATTAATGACACTTATGTTGATGGCATTAACTATAAATTTACCGTCAGATGTTCACAGGAAGAATGCGAAAAATATATTGAAAAAGCCAAGAAATCAGGTTTCATTATTAATTCTTCAAACGGAACAAATTATTATTCAGCCGAAACCGAAGATTATTATTCGATAGAAATAACTTATATTGGTGAAATTCTGACCGTCCTTTGCAAAAGAGTGTGAATTTACACGCAATTTTTAGTTCCTTAATGCATCGGATTTGCGAAGAATAAGTAGATTGATAAAAGACCGTAGTTGCATAGGCAATTACGGTCTTCTTTATTGATTTGTAAAACTATTATTTGTATTTATGGTTTTTGATTACTTCTTTTGCGATGTAAATCGGTCTGTTTTTTGTTTGTATATACGTTCTTGCGATATATTCACCGATTATACCGATACAGCAAAGCTGAATACCGCCTAAAAGAAGAATAAGAACAACTATTGTTGCATATCCTTCAACGTTGATTCCGAATGCAAGCTTCTGAATTACAACAACAAAAAGGTAGATTATAGAAAGAAGTGCTGTTACAAGACCGATAATTGTTGAAATGCGAAGGGGAGTTGTGCTGAAAGCAAATATGCCGTCCATAGCATATCTGAAAAGCTTTGTGAAAGACCACTTTGATTCGCCTGTAGCTCTTTCATCTGCGGTATACGGAATGAACTTTGTTTTGAATCCGACCCATGAAAACAAACCTTTTGAAAAACGGAAGTATTCATCCATTGAGAGTATTGCATCAACCATGGGACGACGGAAAGTTCTAAAATCGCTTGCCCCTTGAGTGAATTCGGTGTCTGAAAATTTGTTTATAAGCTTATAAAAACAGTTTTTGAAGAAAATAAGTGCTTTGCTTTCATTTCTCGTGTCCTGATATGCAGCAACACAGTCATATTCCGGCTCATTATCAAGGGTATTGACCATATCAAGAGCAATCGAAGGACGCTGCTGCAAATCTGCATCAATTATCGTTACGTATTCTCCTTCAGCTTCTCGGAGTCCTGCATACATAGCAGACTCCTTTCCGAAGTTTCGTGAAAAATTTACTATTTTGACAGGTAAATCACTGTTGCAAATCTTTTTTAACTCTTTAAATGTACCGTCACGGCTTCCGTCGTTTACAAATACAAGTTCGTAATCAAAATTAACGGCGGAAAAATCTTTCTTTACGGCTTCATAAAAAAGAGAAACATTTTTTTCTTCATTGTAGCAAGGAATTACAAGGGATAATTTCATATTATATCATCCTAATGATCAGATTTTTGCCGCTTTTTTGATATCCTCAACTCTGTCTGTCTTTTCCCAAGGAAGATTTATGTCGGTTCTGCCGATATGACCGAGAGCTGCAACCTGTCTGTAGATTGGTCTTCTCAAATCAAGAGCTTTGATAATTCCTGCAGGAGAAAGGTCAAAAAGTTCATTGACAATTGCGGAAATATCACTGTCAGCAATTTTGCCTGTGCCGAATGTGTCAACAAAAACAGAAACGGGCTGTTCAACACCGATTGCATATGCAAGTTCAACCTCACATTTTTTTGCAAGACCTGCGGCAACTATATTCTTGGCAACATATCGTGCAGCATATGCAGCGGAGCGGTCAACTTTTGTGGGGTCTTTTCCGCTGAAAGCACCGCCGCCGTGGCGAGCATATCCGCCGTATGTATCGACAATAATTTTTCTGCCTGTGAGACCGCTGTCACCCTGAGGTCCGCCTGTTACAAATCTGCCTGTGGGATTGATGTGATAAACGGTGTTTTCATCAAGAAGAGAAGCAGGGATTGTTGTTTTGATAACCTTTTCAATGATGTCAGCTCTTATCTGTTCAAGCTCGATTTCAGGAGCGTGCTGAGATGAGATAACAACTGTATCAATTCTTACAGGATTGTGGTTTTCATCATATTCAACGGTAACCTGGCTTTTTCCGTCGGGACGGAGATAACCGAGATTGCCGTTCTTGCGTTCTTCTGTAAGCTTTGCGCAGAGTTTGTGTGCAAGTGAAATGGGGAGAGGCATGAATTCGGGAGTTTCGTCACAAGCAAAACCGAACATCATGCCCTGGTCGCCTGCACCGAGTCTGTCAACACCCATCGCTATATCGCCCGACTGCTTATCGAGAGCTGTCATAACCGCACAAGTGTTGCAGTCAAAACCGTACTCTGCATTATTATAACCGATATCATCAACAACTTCTCTTACAATTTTGGGAATATCAATTTCTGCAGTAGTTGTGATTTCACCCATAACGAGAACCATTCCGGTTGTGCAGCAGGTTTCGCAGGCAACTCTGCCCATGGGGTCCTGAGCGAGAATAGCATCAAGAACAGCATCGGAAATCTGGTCGCAGATTTTATCGGGATGACCGCCTGTTACGGATTCGGATGTGAATAAGTAGTTTGCCATTTTTATATACCTCACAAATATTATTACCAAATAAATACCCGCCTAAGGAGTCTTAGGCGGGGCTAAAACACCTTATTTTTCGGTTTATACCGCAGGAATTAGCACCTTGTATTAAACAGGTTGCCGGGCTTCAAAGGGCCTGTCCCTCAGCCGCTCTTAATAAGGGAGTATTCAATTGACAATTTATTATATACCTCTTATATTGTTTTGTCAATACATATTTCGACAAGAATTTATTTGCATATGTCATTGACGGTAACGGAATAAATATGCGGTGCATAAGATGCTTGTCCATTGAATTTTACAGAACCGTCATTAGTGAAAATAATTTCATTTTCTCCTTCTGTCAACTCAATATTTATTGTTGCGGTTTTTACGGTATCCCAGCTGTAAGTGTTCCTGCACCATAGTGTTTTTGATTCATCACCGTGTTTTACTGTTATGTATCTTTCAATAAGGTCAACATTGTAGCTGTGGACTCCGCCTTCGTCATTGTTTGAATATGAAACTGTCATTCTGTAATTTCCCGATTCCGGAACATTCACTTTAAATGCTGCTTGACCTGATTCGCATGAAATACCGTTGATATATCCGTCAGACAAGAACGCGGAATCGGAAAGCGTCATTTCGTTTGCGGCAATTTTCAAGGAAAAGCCTGTTTGTGTTGTTTTATTTATAATGCAATCGGTTTCTTTATCTGTTTTGACGTCTATATAGTTTAAACCTTTTCTCAGATAAACAATTGAACAGCCATCGGTGTGTGCAGATGCACCGTCAATTTCAAAATCACCTTTAACAGAAATCATTTCATAAAAACCGTCAAATGGTGCAATTGCGAGGAATGATTTGTTGTTATTGCTTGTTCTGTCTTCGTCATAAAGAACAGTTATTCGGTTGGTTTCGTTGTGTTTTTCAACAAGCATACTGTCAACAACAAATGTTCCGTTTTTGTGAGCGAGAGTAATTGTATGATTTCCTTTTTCAAGGTAACGGACAAGTGTCATTTTGTCGGTGTATTCGCTTTTGATTGTGTTGGGGAAGGAGAGTGTTTCGCAAATTCCGTCGAGAGTCATTAATGCTTGAGAATCAGTTCTGTCATCAGGCGTATGACCGTCGTTTGAATTGCCGTAAATAAGCTTCAAATCATAATATCCGTTTTCCGTAATTTCAAAAGAAACAGTAACGGAGTCACCGTCATTTTCAAGACCGCCGACCATTCCGTTTTGTTGACCCGTTGTAGCATAGGCGCTGTCGTATGTGTATGAATTTCCTGAAAGCACACCTTCTTCAAATTCATATCTGACCGGCAGAGAATTATTGTAATAATCTTCCATGCCTTCGTTTGCTTCGGTTATAATAATATGATAAACAGCAGTAGGATCGGGATTATTAATGTTAATTCTCAATTTGCCGAAAAACACATTATCGGTATATTCACAAACAGTAACGGGAGAGTTGACAATTCCGGAAAGCCCTTCATAATATACGCTTTCAATTTTTACATTAACTCTTTTATTAAGATTTGTTTTGTTAAGATTTTTTAGAGTTATACCGCTTGTATAGTCACATCCTCCGCACAGAATATCAATCTTATTTTTATCATCCGTCATAGATGCAAAACCGTTAAAGTCTTTATAATGAAAACGGTCATAACCGTATTTTATTGCATTTGCAAAATCGGCATGAAGAACATCTATAATTTTTGATTTGAGGAGAGCTCCTTCCATGTCGGCATACCAACGGAATAACCACCAATTTGAATTGGGACTGTTATTATCTGCGGCTGTATCGCAAAGATTGTTGGCAAGTCTCCAATAAGCGGCATTCGCGTATGCACCCGATTTTTCAATGCAGGTTACATATTTCAGCATATCTGCCGGTGCACCGCATTCATACATTGTTCCGTATTCTGTAATTATTATCGGTAATTCTTCGATGCCGAGTTTATTTTCAATATCTCGGTAATCGTCGATATGGTCCTGCCAGAAAAGAGACGATCTTTCACCGAGTTCATGGTAAATCATTATATCGGGCATACAGTTGTTTTCTTGGCAATATTTGAGAAAGTGTTCTATTTCATAGCTTTCATAATCGCAGTAACCGGGACCTCCGATGACTGCTTCTGGGTATAGTGAATGTATAAGTTTATATGTTTCTTTCCATGCTTCGTAAAAACGGAATTTTGCCGCATCGTCAAACATCATCCATGTTCCGTCATCGGACGGAGTGCCGAACCATACCGCATTATCCGCTTCATTATAAGGACAGATAACAAGACGGTCTGAGTATTCTTTTTCGCGAAGTTTTATTATGCTTTCTGTAACAAGAGGATGAAATCTGTTTTTAACGAATTCTTTGCAGTCATAAGTACCTGCTTTTCTCAGTTCTTCAATTTCTTGCCAACAATAATACCATGTGTCAAAGCAATCCTGAAGATAAACGGTTATATAATCGCAGTTGTCAAGCATTTTTGCCGCTTCATCAACATCCCCGATCGGATGCTGCAATCCGTCAATAACTTTTTGAGAAACGCTTGAGATATCAATACTTTCAACCATTGCGGCATCAGGCACACCGTTCTGCGCGATTCCGTAAAGGAATCCCGAAGCCCTGCTTGAAACTTCTCCCATGCTTACGGCGGCGTCAATCTCAAGCGTAGGTCTGAATAAAAAAGGAATACCCTCTGCAGTAAGGTTAAGAACGGTGATAAAACTAAGGATTAAACTTATAATTTCTTTCATGATTTCCTCGTCAATTATTTGATAAATTTTTTTGCGAATTCATTGATTTTTTCTTCATAAGATGCGCTGTTGACAGGATAGCTTTCAGCATGTGCCGCGCCTTCAACGATGAGAATATCTTTATAAGAAGAACAGTTGTTATAAAGATCATATGCCATCTTTGTAGGTACAAAATCATCATTGCTTCCGTGGATGAACAACATGGGAACTTTTGCTGTTTTTACAGCCTCAAGGGGATTGGCATCCTTGAAATCGTAACCTGAAATTAATTTGTTGAATTTGCTTGCAGCAACAATAACAGGGGTTGCAAGCTTCATATTACCTGCGTTATGCATAAACTCATCATATGCCGAAGTGTAGCCGCAATCGGCAACCGTAAATTTAACATTTGACGGCAGTCTGTCGTTTCCGCTCATCATTGTAACTGTTGCACAGCCCATAGAAACGCCGTGAAGAATAATCTGAATGTCTTTCCCGAATTCATTACGCAGAAAATCAAGCCATCTGAAACAATCGGTATATTCATGATAACCGAATCCGATATAAGTGCCGTCACTTTCACCGGCTGCCTGATGGTCAACAATAAATACATTATATCCTTTTTCGTGATAGAATTTAGCCATGTTCTGGAATTCGAGTCTTCCGTTGCCTCTGTAGCCGTGACTGCAGAAAACATAAATGTTGCTTTCCTTTTCAGCGGGAAGAAGATATCCTTTGAGCTTATAGCCTTTTTCGTTTATTATTTCAAATTCTTCAAGAACCTGGTTATAAAACCATGCGATTTTCGCTTCGTTTACAGAGTTATCCTCAGGCAGTCCCGACGGACCGACAAAAAATGTGCCAAGCTTTTGCGAAAGAGTTGCTTTTCGGTTCATGATCTCCTGAAAAACAATAAATCCTGCCGCACCGACAATTCCTGCGCCTATACCCGCGGTTTTAAGTATTATTTTTGTACCTTTTTTCATTAGAAAGCCTCCTTCTATTTACATTTTATCAAAAGTTTTTATTATTTTCAATATTATAAAGTAAAAAGCCGCAGAATAATCTGCAGCTTAATTTAGCACATTTTTTGCTTAGGGAGAAAATATTTTAGTTATTAAATTATAAATAATTTCAAAAAAATCCTGAAATGTGACAAATCTTCCAGGTCTGTCTGTTCTTATAATTGCGTTTCCGCATTCAGAGCAGATTTTTTTGCTGACTGCATTTCCGTTGCAATCGTTTTCAAAATCGCTCCATTCACCGTAATTGTGTTCTCCTAAGGCATAAAATGATTCGCTGTAAACATTCCCGCAGTATTCGCAAAAGATTCTTTCCGAACCGGCAGTCTGACAGGTTGATTCTGTTTTTTCTGTAATGTATGAGTGAGAATTTTCAGTGAATGCCTGAATATAAAGATTTCCCCATCCTCTCTGAGTGTTATCAATCCATGTTGTAGCGTTTCTTCCTATATTTACAAAGCTTTCGCCTTCTTTGGCGGAATAGACAACTCCGGACTGATTGTATTCAAAAGGAATATAGCTGACGCCGCTCGGACTCACGCATTCAACAATAACAGAGAAAATTGATCCAGGAGAAAGCTGTATTTCTTTGTCAAGCTCAATTGTGTGATAACCTTCTCTTGGAATAAAGGTTTCCATAGTCAACGCAAGTGTGCCTTGGTTCGGATAATAGTAGTTCTTTTTAATATCTTTGTAAATAAGAATTGTTACATCCGATGCTTCTGTAAGTGTGTAAATTGAAATTGATGTAAGCTTTTCGCATCCTTTTGCCGTGAAAACATTTGCGGTCTGAACAGGGGAGGAGTTGTTGAAGTAAACACGGTATCCTGTTCCGTTATATGTATAGTTATTGCTGTTTTCATTGACCTGTTTTGCTGTGAATCCTGCAAAATATGTTATGGTCATATCATAATATGAAATATAAAAATATCCGTTATCGCCCCAGTATTCGCTCCAGCTGTTTTTGCAAATCCACGCGCCGTTATTTTCAGGTTTAATAAGTGAATTGAAGTTGTCAGCGGAATAATTATCATCCCAACCGACGATTGTTATCTGATGGTTGATTGAACCGTTATTGGAATTCATATAATAAGCTGCCGTTGAAGAGTTATAATAAGGTTCATCAAAGTAAAATGCTGCGGTTACGCTTCCGTGGTCGTAAATCCATTGCTTTGTATCATCCATATCAAGCATGACTTCCGAAGAGTTAATAACAATTCCGCTTCCCGTATCATATCTTTTTTCTTCGGGATAACCTGTCATTTGCGTGATATCGTACGGATTAAAGGGGTAATCTTTTTCTTCGGCAACACCGTTCCATCTTGCAAGAGGTGCAGAAACGGTAAGCCAGTTACCGCCCATACTGTAAGGTGATTCGTAGTTTATGCCGTCGCCGTATGTGGGATCGTTTGTATTTTCCGTAAGACTTCTGCCTGAAAACCATGAAAGATGTGCTTCGGAATAATCGGCATCATTGATTGTATCATATCCGTTTATTATGCTGTCGGTTTCAAGCGCGGATAATGTTGAAAAAGCCCAGCAATTACCTGATTCGCCTTGATATTTAACATCGGTAATGTAATCGTGTTCTCTGGAGTCATATTTATCAGGCATAAAAGAAAACAGTCTCATTTTCTTTTGCGAAGGGATAAAATTTAATCTGTTATGTTCACAAACGGGATTTCCGTTTTTGTCAATGAATTTGTAATCGGTAAAACCGTAGTCACCGATGCTTTCAGTTTCCATTGTGAAAAAACCGAAACCTTCATTTGTCTCTTTTGCACTTGCAGAAATACTTGCTGAAGTTGCAAAAACAACCGAGATACAGATTAAAACAGATACTATTTTTTTCATGTTTTTATCTCCTTTGTTCAGAAAAAAGTGTTTTTCATCTATAAGACGTATCAAAACGGAGTTTGGTTTGCTTTTTTTAAATGTTTTGAAACAATACACATTTTAAATATATTATAGCACTTTAAACATTTTATTCAAGAGATAATTACAAATAAAGAATAACGCCGTATTTAACGATACGGCGTTTAAATAATTTATTTACTGAAATCTCTGACTGTTCCCATGAAAAGAGGAGTACCTGTTTTTGTGTTGTATATTACATAAATAAACGGTCTGTCAAAATAAAGCATTTTAATATTCTCGGGAGGCATAGCAGAACCCGCTTTCATTTCAACATATGTTGCAGCACCTGCTTTTGTTCCGTTTTCGGTAAAAGAAATACTCGTGTTATGATAAACTTCACTAATATAAAGCGGATTGCTTTTTATTTCATTTATACCTGAAAAATCAGCTTTGTTAGGGTCAAAAGCAAGTGGCATACCGATTTTTTTGAGTGCGTCGGCAAATTTAAAACTGCATTTAAATTCAAATTTCGGATATTTTGCAAGAAGAAGAAAAACTCCGTCTTTATCTTTTGAAACAGTTAATCTTTTGGTAAGAGAATATGCAAGCTGATTGCCAGTGAAACTGTTCAGAGCTTCTGAAACGCTTACTCCCTCATTCGGAAGCAGGGCGGCAAATGAATAGCCGTTTGTATAATCTCTGATTATTCCTTCTGTTTTGCCGAGCTTAAAATAATTGTATTCATTTGCATCCATTGAATCTGAAAGCATGGTGACTTTCTGAATTTTTCCGCTTTCAGATGTGAAATTTTGGTTTTGCATAACCTGATGAGCTTCAAATTTGTTTTTCCATTCCGCATCAAAAAGAACTGTGTTTATAAGATACATTACGGCGTCGGAGGTCAGTTCATTAAGCCCGTTTTTAATCAAGCCATCCGTGTTATCGCTTACCCAGCGATTGATTTTATTGAGCGTTGAACCGTCAAATTTTTCTTTGAAAATCTCGGCACCGTAATGCTTCTTATTTACGTCAATGAAACCTTGTTTTATTTTTAATGCAGGAGTATCCTTCATCCATATTGAATTTGCAGTTTTAACACCTTCACCGTCAATTGCCGATTTGGAATAAATACTGTTAAGCTGTTCGATTTCGCCGCCGAGGATATTTTCGATTTGTTTGAGTGTTTCACCGTTTGCACCGTTGGCTGTCATTGATAAAGCAGTAATCAAGGAAACAGGGGAGATGATTGCATTTGCTTCCTGTTTGATTGCTTCCTTAAGCATATTAATTGAAAAATCTGCTGCGGCAACCGTTGTCTTTGTTAAAGTGAAACTTAAGTCTTCGGTTGTGTCATATAAACAGCGAAGAGTAACAGGCTCGGTTTTTGATTCGGGTTCAGTGAAATTTACAATCGGCTGACAAACATTACTGTGGGGAACATAGTTAAAAAGAATTCTGTTAAACACTTCTTTATCCTCATCAGAAAACTTAAATTCCGAATAAACACCTGATGAAACATTTTCAAATGAACCGCAGTCATAATGATAAGCGTATTCAACACCGTCTATTCTGATATTGTAATCAAACAGGCAGTCAGGACCTGCTTCAACAATCTGAGGTTCATATTTTTGAATGATTTTCAGCGCTTTTTCAGCATCTTCATCGGAAAACGGACTGTACAGTTCATCACCCTCAAAGTGAACGGGTTTTGCTTCAATAACAATTTTCTTTTCTGTTGTATTTTCGGACGATAAAGTTTCTGCTATCTTTTCGGTAATATTGTTTATTATTTCGTTTTTGTTATTTTTATTACAGGCGAAAAGAGAAAAACTTAAAATAAATGCAAGTAATATAACAACTGTTTTTTTCATTTTTATCCCCCTTTTTCCTTGTTTATTTTAATATGTTCCGTCAAGATTAAACGGAATGGAAAAATTATGTTTGTTTGCGGCGAAGGTTTCTGTTGTTTTATTGGTATAAACAAAAATTGCATTATAAGAAACCATGGTCAGACCGACTTTGGGTTGAGATACAGAATAATAATCAACAGTTAGATCTATTTCATAAGGATTAATTTCGGAAACTCTGATTTCGTGAGATGAGTCCGGAACGGAGGTTATTATTATTCCGAGATTATTGTTTTCAAAATAATCTTCGTTTATTGTATCGGGGATTGTTACGAAATCGAAGCTTTTTTCATTTATAAAATTTTGCCAACTTTCAAAATCTTTAATAAAATATGTTGCATCTGCAATATCGGAATTACTTTCGATTTCTACAATATCATAAAAAGGTGTAAAATCGTTTCTCGATATAAACGGCAGATAAATTTTCTCTTTTTCGAAAACATTTACTTTTGTTACGGGTTTCTTTGCAATTATACAAATTGACTCATGACAAATAGCATCAGTTCCGCCAAGCATATCATTTACCAGAACATATTCAAGATTTATTTCATTGTTAATCTGATTGACCGAGGTTATATATGTTTTCTGATTTGAGCCTGATAATTCGACATCCTCAATAATTATTGAATTCATAACAAAAAAATCGGGAGTGAATTCTGTTAAAAAATCTTTCATTTTATCAGAATTATTGATTTTTGAGTAAACAACTAAATCAGAGTAGCTTGAAATTATATGTGTGCCCCAGGAATAATAAGACCCTGAACCGTTATTGATAATTGTTGTATCGGGATTTTCGATATATATCGGCTCGATAATATTGAAATTGAATAAACTTATAATAATGGCTGTGATAAAAGCTGTTATTTTTTCGATAAATATACTCAGCATAAATTATCCCTCCTTACCGAGGTTTATATTCGGGTAAAGCTGCTGTTGTTTCGGGAAAGTGAGCAGGGGAGTAATAGCTGTCTTTTCCTGAAATAAGATTCTTTTCTTTGCATTCAATAACTCGGAGTGTAACAGCGTCAAGTTCAATTATAAATGATTTATATTGTGTGTAGAAATATACTGTATAAGTTGTTTTGCCGCTTGCCGTTCGTGTGATTGTTACCTGCGTTTTTTCATCAATAAGCTTTGACGCATCATCTTTGGAAATAACATTTTTGGCCTCAGCAATTGCTTCTTCGGATGATTTAGGCTTTGACGCTGAAGTTCTGGCGATTGTTATTTCCTCATAAACAGAATCGGGTGACTCAAGACACGGCTCAGAAACTTCCGTGACATAATCTTTCGTTGTTTCTGCGAGAGACATAGCGTTCTCTCCGCCCAATGAAGGATTTTTAAACCAATCGGGATCGAATGTTTCTCCTGCCCATCCGAAATTCAAGCGTCTTGTTGTTTCTTCGTCGGGTATTTCAGCTGCAATTTCTGTCCGAAGCTTATTGTCCGATGTTGCCGCTTCGTTTTTCTTTGTTGCCTTTATCTCCGAATCGTTCATGTTTCTGTTTCCCGCTTCATCGGTTATAAGCTCGTGGTTAAAACCTTGAATTACCGTATATTGTTCGCCGGAAGCGAAAAACTCTTCTTTTGTTGTAGTAATTATATCTGTTGTGTTTGTGTTTACAAAAATATGCTTATCCGAATTGCTGTTTTCACTTTCATTTACGGGTATTTCTTTTTCAAAATATTTGGGAACAAATGCAAATACAGCAGCAAAGCATATTGCAAGACATAAAATGCTTGTTAAAACAGAAACCGTCTTTTTGCGTTCCCTGATTAATGCATCTCTTTTTGCATAGATGCTTTCAAGATATTCATCTCTGTTTTTCATTAAAGCTTCACCTCGCTCTCAAGTTCTTTTCGCAGAGCTTGTTTTGCTCTGTATAAAAGATTTTCAATTTGTTTTTTATTTTTCTTCATAACCATTGCAGCTTCTTCGATGCTCATATATTCAAAATAAACAAGATGAATAACAGTTTTATAATCGCTGTTCAGTCTTTCAAGAGCAACATGAAGCTCTCTTTCTTGTTCTTTTTTGATGAATTCATCTTCAAGATTTTTTCTGTCCGCCTCGTTTTCAATATACTCATAAGCATATTCGGGTTTACGGGCACAGCGGCGCACGTAACTTATCGCTTTGTTTCGCCCGATAGTAAACAAATATGTTTTCAGAGATGTTTTAAAATTATATCTTCTTTTATGTAAAAGAACATCAACAAAAACATCTTCCGATAATTCCTGAGCGACCGAAATATTATTGACATAGCGGTTAATAAAGAATATTAAATTTTCACTGTACAAATCGAGAATTTCACGAAATGCACTTTCGTCTCCGTCAAGAAAACGGCGGTAGCTACTTTCACCGTTGTCCATCGGAACACCTCCCGAATAAGTGTTTCAACCATTATTCGCCAAAACAGGCTAAAACACTCACCATTTTTTAAAAAATTTTCGGCAGGACACAATTATCCTGCCGAATACTGAATTATTTAAGGGCTTCAAGCTGTTTTAACCAGATATTTGCACATGCATCGCTGGGCATTTTCAAATCTGTTGAGGATGAAATGCCGACTGAACCGATTTTTACGCCGTCAGGCATACAGCTTCTTTTGAATTGCTGTGAGAAAAATCTTCTGTAAAATGTCTTGAGCCATTTGAGAATGATTTCTGAATCGAAATCGTCTTTAAATGCTTTTTTTGCAAGGAAATAAACTTTTTCGGGTTCAAATCCGTAACGAAGAATATTATAAAGAAAGAAATCGTGAAGTGCATACGGACCGACGATATCTTCTGTTTGCTGAGCAATTTCGCCTTTGGAATCGGGCGGGAGAAGCTCGGGACTGATAGGTGTGTTGACAATATCCCAGAGATAAGCTTTGCTGTTTACGAAGTTTCCGTTTTTAATAAGGCTGTCTATAATCCAGCGTATAAGCGACTTGGGTATTCCGCTGTTTACTCCGTACATACTCATATGGTCGCCGTTATAAGTGCACCAGCCGAGCGCCATTTCGCTCATATCGCCTGTTCCGACAACAAGACCGCCGACCTTGCCTGCATAGTCCATGAGAACCTGCGTTCTTTCCCTTGCCTGTGAATTTTCATAGGTGAGGTCATAGTTGTTTTCGCTTTGACCGATATCTTTGAAATGCTGTAAACAAGCATCTTTGATGTTGATTTCAATATTGGTAATACCCAGAGATTTCATAAGAGAAACGGCATTGTTATAGGTTCTGTCTGTTGTGCCGAAACAAGGCATTGTAATACCTATAACATCGCTGACGGGTCTGCCGAGAGATTTGACAGCTTCAACGGCAACGAGGAGGGCAAGCGTTGAATCAAGACCGCCTGATATTCCGATTACGGGTTTGCAGCCTGTTTTTTCAAGTCTTTTTTTCAGACCAGCAACCTGAATTTCAAAAATTGAAAGACATCTGTCCGTTCTGTCTGCTTCCGTTGAAGGAATGAAAGGAAGTTTGCTTATTGATGCAAATTCACCGTCGGAATCGGACTCTTTATCCGAAACAAAATGTCTGTGCGGATCTGTTTTATTGTATGCTTTGCAATCCGAAAAGGTTGTGTTTATCATTCTGTCATGGCGGATTTTCCCGAGATCAATATCGCTGATTATTATATAATCGGATGAAATATTTTCTTTTTGTTCAGCAACAATCTTACCGTTTTCTGCAATTATGCTGTGACCCGAGAAAACGAGTCCCGAGGTTGACTCTTTGCATCCTGCAGAGCAAAAAGCATAACTGCATATTCCGTTCATGGATTGATTTTTTACAAGGTCGGTTCTCTTGGTTCTCTTACCGACTGTTTCGTTGCTTGCAGCAAGGTTAATAATTATTTCAGCTCCCGAAAGACATAAATCGGTACTGACAGGGGAAGGTGCAAACAAGTCTTCACAGATTTCAACTCCGACTTTTGTTCCTTTTAAAAGAAAGAGACCGCTTGTAACGGAAATATAATATTCATCTGAAAGACCGAATGATAATGATGAAATATATTCGGTGTTGAGATTGTTCGATGAGTTAAAATATCTTTTTTCGCTGAATTCTCCGTGGTCAGGTATATATTTTTTCGGAACAATGCCGCAGATTACACCATCATAAATAATTACGGCACAGTTATAAAGTAAATCATCAATTATAAAAGGCAGACCGACTGCAACAGCCGTTTCTGTTCCTTTGGTAAATTCGACAAGTGATTTTATACCATCTACAGCTTCTTTGATAAGTGTGTTCTGGAAAAACAAATCTCCGCAGGTGTAGCCCGTAACCGAAAGCTCGGGGAAAACGAGTAAGTCAACTTTATTGTTGATTGCTTCGGTAATTTGTTTTTTTATTTCACAGATATTGTACTTAACATCTGCAACTTCAACATCGGGCACAGCACAGGCGATTCTGAAGTAATCATACATAAGCATACCTTCTTTAAGATTATTATCTGCATTTTATCATAACATATTGATAATGTCAAAATAAATATAAAAAGCCGTGTTCACATAAGTGAACACGGCAATGCGTTAAAATCCGAAAAGCTCCTTCAATTCCTGAACTGTTTCTTTATTATATTGCTTTACGGCTTCAATTTTGCTGTTGATTCTTTCGCCGATTGTTACATATTTGAAGGCTTCTTTGACTGCATAATATGAGGGCTTGGGTCTGCCTACGCCGTCAACAAGTCCCCAGCCTGTTTCAACGGGGCAGTCAGACTGACCGCATACATAACAGCTGTCGCTGTCACCCCAGCAATAAACAAAAGCACCGATAACATAATCAACTTCCATGATTTTAGGGATAATGTATCTGTAAAAATCAGCCTGACCTTCAGGAGTATGTTCAAAACCGTAAAGTCCGAAACCTTCAGCGAGTTCGCAATAAAGATGATTTGAATATTCACCGTTGAAAATAAGGTCGGCACGCTCTTCAGGAGTTCTGTCGCTGTAATCTTCGATGATTTCTTCCTTCATATCTTCCGGAAGATTGTTGATGAAATTGTCAATATCTTTTCTTGCGTCGGCTTCGCTGTTGTAGCCGTATTTCTGAAGAATAGATGTTTTATCTGCATTTGATTTGGGTTCGCCGTAACCGATATAACCGAATTCACACATAATTACTGGTTTGTTGGTTACCCGTCTTACAAAATTAAGAATTGTTATATATTGGTTAGCATTTTTAAGTACAGGCTCAAAACAGCCGAGATACATATCAAGACCGACATAATCGCAGTATTTATGATATTTCATCATTTTGAACGGAAGCTGAAGAATTGAAAGACCGCCGAGGTTATAGCCGATGATTTCATCGCCTCTGATGGGATACATTGCTTCAAGCTGCATTCCGATGAATTCAGCTGCTTCATCAAGAGTGAGGGGAAGAGTGAAACGGTCAATGCCCATTTCGTTTGTCACCTGAAATGCACCTACGATGCCTTTGAGGTCCTTCATATAAAATCTTGCGATATCCTGAATAGCTTCTCTGTTTTCGGGATTACGGGGGTCAAGACCGTATTCGATATAGTCATCGGGATAAGGGGTGATACCGAAAATTCTTACGCCGTTCTTAACAAATTCAGCGCTTTCTTTTTTCCAGTTTTTATAGCTCTGTGAAATCTTTCCGTCTTTGTCATAGGGGAAAGGAATGTCATCTCTGAACCACTCAATTCCAGCTTCTTCAAGCAATTTATACTGAGGGTCTGCGTGACAGACACCCTTCATAAATCCTCCGACCTTTTCCTGTGCAATATCAACGTTTTTATCAAGAGGTGCGAACGGAGTTGCAACAATCATTGATGCAAGGGGAGTGATGATTGCAAGCAACAATCCGACGATTTTCATAAGAATTGTCATAAACATAATTTTCTCTCCTTTGATTCCAATATATTGTATACTATCACATCTTAAATAATGGTTTCAATACAAAATATGTCTTTATTATTTTTTTGTAACAATTTACAAAAAATATAGCTGTTTATTGTTGATTAATACTATCGGCAAGGATAACTTTTTCAGCGATTGCTCTTAACTGGTCCATGTTTTCAAGGGAGCATATTTCCTGCCTTAACGCGGCAGCGCCTCTTATGCCTTTTATATACCAGCCGGAGTGTTTTCTGGCTTCCCTCATTCCGACATATTCACCTTTGTATTCGCAGAGTTTTTCAATATGACGAATCATAATGTTCATTCGTTCCTCAATCGGCGGCTCGGGGATTATATTTCCGTTTTTTAGATATTCATTAATCTGATTAAATATCCACGGTGCACCGAGAGCACCTCTTCCGACCATTATGAAATCACAGCCGGTTGATTTATACATGTTTTCTGCCGATAATGCATCAACAATATCTCCGTTTCCGATAACCGGAATATTAACAGATTCTTTAACTTGTCTGATTATGTCAATATTAACGGGGGGAGCATACATCTGTTTTTTTGTTCTTCCGTGTACGGTTATAACGGATGCGCCTGCATTTTCCTGCATTTTAGCGAATTCAACGGCATTGATACTGTTTTCATCCCATCCCGAACGGAATTTGACCGTTACGGGCAAATCAACAGCTTTTACAACCGCTTCCGTTATTCGGGCAGCCAAATCGGGGTCGCGCATGAGTGCCGAGCCGCCGCCGTTTCCGGCTATTTTGGGTGCGGGGCAGCCCATGTTGATGTCAATAGCGCAGCAGCCTGTCTGAGAAGCTTTTTTAGCAGCTTCAGCCATTGTTTCGGGGTCGTTTCCGAAAATCTGGACTGCGGCAGGTTTTTCCGTTTCTCCGAGAATCAGTAATGTGTCAGATTTTCTGTCATGCATTGTTAATCCTTTTGAGCTTACCATTTCTGTTACAACATATGATGCACCGAATTCGACACAGAGTTCTCGGAAGGCTCTGTCGGCAACTCCTGCCATGGGGGCTAGTGCAGTATAACCGTTTAATTCATAATTTCCAATTTTCATTTTGCTCTCCGAATTAAACACCGAAAAAATAATCGGCATTCTCATTTTCTATCATTTCAATCCTTTGGGTATAATTATTTTTTGCAAATTCAATGGCTTTGTTCAGTATATCCTCGTTCTTTGAGTAAACAGAAAATATATAGGTGTCAACAACAAAAACGGCTGTTTCGCATTTGCTTTCAAAATAGCTGATGAATGTACTGTTTGATTCTGATATGTCTGATTCATTTTTATATCCCTCAAGACTAATCCAGAACATCATAACATCGCATTTGAGCTCTTCCATAATTTTTTCGCCTTTAAGAATTTGTTTCTTTTCAAGGATATTCTGTAAATTTTCTCTGTTATAAAAATCTGATTCACGGATATTCCAGACATATTCTTCAACGTTAATTTCTTTTAAAAGCTCTGTAAACTTTTTTGAGGATGTTTTATAATCTTTTTCTACATAAAACATTACGCCGTAAGTCATCAAATCACTCCAAAACAAAACTGTTTCAATTAATGTTAACATTATTTTATTTTTATTTCAATATTTTTCAAAAAAATGATGAAATTTACAGAATTTATGTTATAATATATAATGAGGTGATTTGTAATGAAGCTTTTGGCACTTGACGGCAACAGTATTCTGAACCGTGCATTTTACGGAATAAAACTTCTAACTACCAAAGACGGAACTAAATTTACAAACGGAATTTACGGATTTCTTAATATATTTTTAAGACTGCAGGAGGAGGTTTCTCCCGATGCGGTTGCAGTTGCATTTGATGTTAAAGCGCCTACCTTCAGACATGAGATGTATTCGGGATATAAAGCAAACAGAAAAGGAATGCCTCCCGAATTGGCTCAGCAGATGCCCGTTTTAAAAGAGCTTCTTTCGGCTCTCGGTTATAAAATCCTTGAAGCTCCGGGCTGGGAAGCGGATGATATTCTCGGTACGCTTGCTTCTTCATGTAAAGAAGGCGATTTTTGTTACATTGCAACGGGAGACCGCGACTCTTTGCAGCTTATCAGAGATAATGTTAATGTTCTTCTTGCATCAACAAAAATGGGCAGACCTCAGAGTGTTAAATATGACAGAGAAAAAATAAAAGAGGAATATTCCGTTTCTCCCGAACAGATGATTGATATCAAAGCTCTTATGGGCGATTCATCCGACTGCATACCCGGTGTTGCGGGTATCGGTCAGAAAACCGCTCAGGATTTAATCAGCCGATTTGGTTCGATTGATAATATTTATTCATCAATAAATGAAATAGATATCAAAAAAGGTGTTCATGATAAGCTTGCGAATGATAAAGAAATGGCTTATCTGAGCCGTGAATTAGGAACGATCCGCACCGATGCACCTGTTGACCATGACTATAATTTTTATATACCCTGCGAACCTGATGCTTTCAAGGCAACAAATATTCTTGCAGAACTTGAAATGTATAAGATGATTGAAAGATTCAATTTCAAAGCTCCCGAAAAGAAAAATAATGTTGATGAATCGGAGAAGGTTTGCACCGAATGTTTTGAACAGAAAGATTTGAAGCTCTTTTTCAATCTTCTCAAAAAATCGGGCAAAGCGTATTTTACATTCGATAACGGAGTTTTTCTCTTTGCTTCTAATAACGGTGTAATTAAGATTGACCCCGAAAATGAAGGATATGTTGAATTTTGTTCTGAATTTCTGTTTTCAAAAGAAATTCAGAAGTTTACTTATAATGCAAAACAGATCTATTCTTTTTTCTATGACTATAGCAATGACATTGAGATAAATAATATTGCCGGCGATGCGATGCTTTCCGCTTACCTTATAAATCCTTCATCGGGAGCATATGACCTCAAAAGAATCATTGCCGAATATGCAAGTTCCGAAATTCCCGATGAAGAAAATTCTTCGGCTTTTTATACCGCATATTTGCCGAAAGCTTTTGAAAATCTTGATAAGCTTATTGATGAGCATAATCAAAGAAGACTTCTTGAAGAAATTGAGCTTCCTCTTTCAAGAGTTCTGGCTTCAATGGAGAGAGAGGGATTTCTTGTTGATGCAAAAGGTATTGAAGTGTTCGGTAATGAATTGCAACTGAAAATTAATTCTCTTGTTGAAGATATTTACAGTGATGTGGGCTATGAATTCAATCTGAATTCTCCCAAACAGCTCGGTGAAGCTTTGTTTGAAAAAATGGGACTTCCGGCAAAGAAAAAGACAAAGAGCGGATATTCAACCAACGCCGATGTTCTTGAAGGTCTTGCGCAGGATTATCCTGTTGTTGCGAAGATTCTTGAGTACAGAACTCTTGCTAAACTCAAATCAACTTATTGTGACGGACTTCTTAAAGTTATCGGTGACGACGGCAGAATTCATTCCAACCTCAATCAAACCGAAACAAGGACAGGCAGAATTTCATCTACAGAACCGAATTTGCAGAATATACCTGTTCGTTCGGAACTCGGAAGAGAAATGAGAAAGTTTTTTAAGGCAAAAGACGGATGCGTTCTTGTTGATGCCGACTATTCGCAGATTGAGCTTCGTGTTCTTGCTCATATGGCAAACGATAAGAACATGATAGATGCCTTTAATAACGGTGACGATATCCATGCCATAACTGCTTCTCAAGTATTTAATATGCCTCTTATGATGGTTACTCCGCTTATGAGAAGCCGTGCAAAAGCAGTTAATTTCGGTATAGTTTACGGAATCGGCGCTTTTTCGCTTTCAAAGGATATAGGAGTAACAAGGGCGGAGGCTGACAGCTATATCAAAGGATATCTTTCTCATTTCGGCGGCGTTCAGAGGTATATGAAAGATGTTGTTGAAAAGGCAAAAGAAAACGGATATGTCGAAACTGTTTTTGCAAGACGCAGATATCTGCCTGAACTCACTTCATCAAATGCTATGATGCGTGCTTTCGGCGAAAGAGTTGCTCTTAATATGCCTATTCAGGGAACAGCGGCAGATATTATCAAAATTGCAATGATAAGGGTTTATAATTGCCTTAAAGAACAATGCCTTGATGCAAGACTTATCATGCAGGTTCATGACGAACTTATCGTCGAAGCACCTGAAAATGAATCGCAGATTGTTGCAGGCATCGTAAAGCGTGAAATGGAAAATGCCGTTAAAATGCGTGTCAATATGCAGGCGGATGTCGGAATCGGCAAAACCTGGTTTGAGTCTAAATGATTGGAATAATAAAATGAAAATATTATTTGTATGTACGGGAAATACATGCCGCAGTCCGATGGCTGAAGGCTTGTTCAGAAAAATTGTTTTCGACAAAAAAATTGATAATATTGAATGCTCAAGTGCAGGCCTTTTTGCGATGACCGGTGATGAAGTTTCGGTTAATTCTGTCAAAGCGTGTGAACGTTTCGGCGTTGATATTTCTTCCCACAGAGCGAGAAGGATTACATCATATATACTTGATGAAACGGATAAATTTGTTTGCATGACCAAAGAACATGCTTCAAGTCTTTCTCTGTATGTTCCGATTGAAAAGGTGATTGTTCTCGGTGACGGAATTCCCGACCCCTACGGGGCTAATCTCGAAACCTATATGATGTGTGCCAATTCAATCAGAACAGCTCTTTCGGAACAACTGAGAGAAATAATTTCGGAGGCTTGAATGGACAGCTTGATTATTAACATGACTCCGGAACATATTTCGCAGATTGCTTTGCTTGAGAAGGAGTGCTTTTCATCTCCCTGGAGTGAAAAAGCGCTTTCGGAAGAGTTGAATAATGTGAATTCGCATTTTCTTGTTGCCGTATCAGATGAAGTGCTCGGTTATATCGGTGTGCAGGAAATATGCGGTGAAGCTTATGTTACAAACATTGCGGTTTTTGATAAACACAGAAAAAAGGGGATTGGCAGAAATCTCCTATGTTCTGCTGTTGAAGGCGCTAAATCAAGGGGCTGTGAATTTATAACACTTGAAGTCAGAGAAAGCAATGAGTCTGCAATATCCCTTTATACATCTGAGGGATTTGAGATTGCCGGTATCAGAAAAAATTTCTATACAGACCCGATTGAAAACGGAATTATTTACACAAAATATTTTAAATAACAGAGGTTTATATGAAAATACTTGCTATTGAATCCTCCTGCGATGAAACTGCAGCGGCGGTTGTTGAGGACGGAAGAAAAGTTTTATCAAATGTAATAGCTTCCCAAGTAAATGAGCATATTATTTACGGAGGGGTTGTGCCTGAAATTGCATCAAGGATGCATGCTCAGGCAATCAGCGGTGTTGTAACAAAAGCTTTATCCGATGCACAGCTTGATTATTCCGATTTAGATGCGATTGCCGTAACTTATGCTCCGGGTTTAATCGGTACATTGCTCGTAGGTGTTAATTTTGCGAAAGGACTTTCTTATTCAACGGGGCTGCCGCTTATTCCTGTTCATCATCTTCGTTCGCATATTGCGGCAAATTATATAACATCTCCCGAACTTGAGCCTCCGTTCCTTTGTCTTGTTGTTTCGGGCGGTCACAGTCATATTGTTGCGGTTGATGATTATACAAATTTTAAAATAATTGGAAGAACAAGGGATGACGCGGCAGGGGAATGCATGGACAAAGCAGCAAGAGCAATGGGACTCCCGTATCCCGGTGGTGTTAACCTTGATAAAATAAGCCGTGACGGTAATCCTGATATTTATAAACTTCCTCATCCTCATGTTGATGGAAGTATTTATGATTTCAGTTTTTCAGGACTTAAAACTGCGGTGGTAAATATTATTCATAATTCGAAACAAAAGGGAATTGAAATCAATGTTCCCGATTTGGGTGCATCTTGTATAGAAACTGTTGCGGATTGTCTTGTAAACAATACTGTAAAAGCCGCAGAAGAGTACGGTTACAAAAAAATTGCCCTTGCCGGTGGTGTTTCCGCAAATTCACGTCTGCGAAAGCGTATTAGTGATGTTTGCAAAGAAAAAGTCTGGGAGATTTATATGCCTGATTTATCGCTTTGCGGAGATAATGCGGCGATGGTTGGTGCGCAGGCTTTCTATGAATATAAAAAAGTAAATATTGCAAGTCTCGACCTTAACGCCTTCGCAACAATGCCTATTGATGAACAAAATCTATAAAAACATGGATAAAATGAATTATTTGAATTTTGATTATGTAAAAATTGCAAGGTCTATTGACTTTACAAGAAAACATGATATAATCAAAATGGATAAAGTTGGAAAACCTTTGAAATCGGTTTGTGAAAAGGTATAATGACGGCTTTTTCCGAGTTTAAATTTGTTAATTTTTGTTGGTTTTTCCGTAAGAAAGGAGAATTTACTATGGAAAATATGACTTTTAATAAGAGTGTACTTTCATGGATTAACGAAAAAATTGATCTCGTTAAGCCTGAAAAAGTTGTCTGGATTGACGGCTCTGAAGAGCAGATTGAAGCTCTTCGCGCAGAAGCTTGCTCAACAGGTGAAATGATTAAGCTTAATCAGGAAATTCTTCCCGATTGCTATCTTCACAGAACAGCAGTAAACGACGTTGCACGTGTTGAAGGCAGAACATTTATCTGCGCTCCCACCAAGGAAGAAGCAGGCCCCACAAACAACTGGATGGATCCCGCAGAAGCATATGAAATGCTCTATGCTATCGCTAAGGACAGCTACAAGGGCAGAACCATGTATGTTATTCCTTATTCAATGGGTCCCGTTGGTTCAAAGTTCTCAAAAATCGGTATTGAGCTTACAGACTCAATCTATGTTGTTCTCAACATGGTTATCATGACAAGAGTCGGTACAGATGTTCTCAAAGCTCTCGGTGACAGCGAAGATTGGGTTCGCGGTCTTCACTGCAAGTGCGATATCGACGAAGAGAAGAGATATATCTGCCAGTTCCCTCAGGATAACACAATCATTTCCGTTAACTCAGGTTACGGCGGAAACGTTCTTCTCGGTAAGAAGTGCTTTGCCCTTCGTATCGCTTCATATCAGGGCAAGAACGAAGGCTGGCAGGCAGAGCATATGCTCATTCTCGGTCTTCAGAAGCCCAACGGCGAAATCAAATATATCTGTGCTGCATTCCCTTCAGCTTGCGGCAAAACCAACCTTGCTATGCTTATTCCTCCTGAAGGATATTATAAGAACGGCTACCGTGTATGGTGTGTAGGCGATGATATTTCATGGATTCGCAAGGGCGAAGACGGCAGACTTTATGCAATCAACCCTGAAAACGGCTTCTTCGGTGTTGCGCCCGGTACAAATGAAAAATCCAATCCCAATGCTCTTGCTTCAACAAGAAAGGGAACTATTTTCACAAACGTTGCTCATAACCTTGACAATAATACAGTTTGGTGGGAAGGTCTTGACAAGAATCCTCCCGCAAACGCAATTGAATGGAAGGGCAATCCCTGGAACGGTCAGGAAAGCGAAGAAAAAGGCGCTCATCCCAACAGCCGTTTCACAGCTCCCGCAAAGAACTGCCCCTGCATCAGCTCTGAGTTTGAAAATCCCAACGGTGTTCCCGTTTCCGCTATCGTATTCGGCGGCAGACGCGCAAAGCTTGCTCCGCTCGTATATCAGTCAAGAAGCTGGAATCACGGTGTTTTCGTTGGTTCAATCATGGCTTCCGAAACAACTGCTGCAGCAGCAGGCGCAGTAGGCGTTGTAAGACGTGACCCCATGGCAATGCTTCCTTTCTGCGGCTATAATATGGCTGACTATTGGCAGCATTGGATTAACATCGGTGAAGGTCTTGATCCTGAAAAGGCACCCAAGATTTTCAACGTTAACTGGTTCCGTAAGGATGATGAAGGTAACTTCATGTGGCCTGGTTTCGGCGATAATCTCCGTGTTCTTGACTGGATTATCGACCGTTGCGAAGGCAAGGTTGATGCTGACGAAACTGCTATCGGTTATGTTCCCAAGGCTGAAGATATCAACCTTGAAGGCATTGAAGACGAAGTCAGTGATGCTCAGCTCAAGGAACTTCTCAGCGTTGATACTGCTCTCTGGAAGGATGAAGTTGCAGGAATCGAAGAATTCTATGCAAAATTTGACAGACTTCCCGCAACTCTCAAGGGAGAACTTGAAACTCTCAAGAAAAATATCAATAAATAATTTATAAATAATTTTACCGTCTGTTTGGAGACAAACTCTGAACAGACGGTATTTTTTATATCTTTACTTTATTGAGAATTTCTCCGATTTTGTCATGAATTACAAGTCCGAATTCGGAATCCAGAGCGGTTTCATCAATATTAATCAAAACAAAATGTTTGCCGTGAAAATAATTAATAAAACCGGCGGCAGGATAAACTTTTAATGATGTTCCTGCAACAATAAGCATATCTGCATTGGATATAGCGTTGATTGCATGGTAAATTACTTTGTCATCAAGAGATTCTTCATAGAGAACAACATCAGGTTTAATAATTCCGCCGCATTCACATTCAGGTATTCCGACAGAATTATAAACAGTATTAAAATCATGAAACATACCGCATTTGGTGCAAAAATTTCTTAATGAGGAGCCATGTAGTTCAAAAACGTTTTTACTGCCTGCCATTTGATGCAAACCGTCAACATTTTGCGTTATTACAGCTTTAAGTTTTCCGGATTTTTCGAGTTCGGCAAGTTTGTAATGAGCTTTATTTGGCTTTGCATCCGGAAAGCACAGATATTTTCTGTAAAAATCATAGAAATCATCTGTGTGTTTCTCATAAAAAGTATGACTTAAAACTTCTTCAGGTGAGAACTTATATTTCATTGTATATATTCCGTCTGCAGAACGAAAATCTTTTATTCCGCTTTCCGTTGACACTCCGGCACCGCCAAAGAAAACTATGTTGTTGCTTTCATTTATCATTTCGTTTAGTTTTTTTATCTTATCCATTTTGTTAACCTCAACTTTTATTATAAATTTATCATAACCACAAAATATTCATTCGTCAAGCCGAAATATATCGAAATATTGCGTTTTTTTAGTTGCATTAATCCTTTAATAATGATATAATATTTTAAATGGTTAAATTGTACCTTTTTGAGAAATACTATTTATGTATGATTGATTGAGAGGGTGCATTTTAATGAGCAACAAGAATAAAAAAAACAACTTTTTTCTTCCTTCGCCTCCTTGGCAGGCTCCTGATTTGAGCAGCGGAAGAAATGAGGAATCCGGTGATTCTTCGGCGCTGAACGGCATTATTGAAACCGGATCAGTAACAGTAAAAAAAGGTGAACATCTCATACATTGTTTAACGGTTATCGGACAGATTGAAGGACACTATATTCTTCCTGCACAGAATAAAACAACAAAATATGAGCATGTCATTCCGCAGCTTGTTGCGATTGAGGAAAGTGATGAGGTTGACGGACTTATATTGATTCTGAATACCGTTGGCGGAGATATAGAGGCAGGTCTTGCGATTGCTGAATTGATATCAGGAATGAAAACTCCGACGGTATCGCTTGTTCTTGGCGGAGGTCATTCAATCGGTGTTCCTCTTGCTGTTTCGGCTGACCGTTCTTTTATTACTCCTTCGGCAACAATGACAATTCATCCTGTGCGAATGAACGGACTCGTTCTCGGAGTTCCGCAGACTCTTTCATATTTTGAACAGATGCAGGAAAGAATAGTGCGCTTTGTATCCGATAATTCCGATATTAGTCCCGACAGATTCCGAGAAATGATGCTTTCAACAGGTGAGCTTGTTATGGATGTCGGAACGGTTTTGAGCGGCGAAGCGGCTGTTAAAGAAGGTCTTATTGATTCACTCGGCAGTTTGTCCGATGCGCTTAATTGTCTATATGATTTGATTGATAATATCAACAATAATTAATTCCTGAAAGGATGACATAAATGGCAAATACCCAGAATAAAAAGAAAAAAACAACACAGTCCAAAGCAGCTTCGCAGTCCAAAACAAAAAAACAGCCTATAAAAGATGCACCTAAAAAGGAAGTTTCGCAAACTGTCAGCAGACAAAAATATGCAATAATTTTTATGGCGGCGGCAGTTTTCCTTTTCTGCGTTTCGTTTATTAAAGGTGAAAGTGTCTGGATGCATCTTCACAATGCCATGTTCGGCATTTTTGGATTTTGTGCCTATATTCTTCCTGCGATGCTTGTCTATATGGCTGTTGTATATGCAAAGGATAAACCGCTCGGAAGTGTTGCGGCTAATCTTACAGGGGTTGGTTCATTTGTTGCATTGCTCAGCGGTGCGGTACATATTTTCACAAATGAAGCTATGTATCTCGGCAGTGTCGGCATAAACATTCAGATCGGAGACGCATGGAATAAAGCTGAAGCGCTTGGTAACGGCGGAGTTATCGGTGCTGTTATAGGAGGTCTTATTTCCAAATTGTTCGGAAAGACCGGAGCCGGTATAACAGTTGTTATTCTTCTTGTTGTTCTTGCAATGTTTTTAACGGGAACAACGCTTCTCAATCTTTTGAATATGGTTAAAAAGCCTGTTAAAAGAGTTGGTGAACTAACAAATGAAAAGCTTGAGCAAAATGCTGCAAGACGTGAACAGGCCGAAGCTGAAAGAGAAAAGGAAAAGGATACAAAAAAAGCTTTCAATCCTCCTAAGAAGCCGACTGTTGCGGTTGAAAAATTTGAAGATAACTTCATAACCGATGAATCTACTTTTACACCTGTAAACGAATCAGCTCTTCCTGAAATACCTGTTGTTAAACTTCCTGACAATGATGCAACGGTTATTGTTGAAGAAATAATTGATGAGGCGGTTAAAGAGGCAAAACCTAAGAAAAAAAAGAAAGCACCTCCGGTGCCTGATGGTGAACCTATTGAAATTCCCGTTGAAGTTTTACCTGACGAAGTCGAAACAGAGAAGAAAGGCTATATTTATCCTCCTATAGACTGTCTTGATTTTGCTGAAAACGAAGCTGTCACTGATAACATGACAGAAATGCAGCTTGGCGCACAGAAGCTTTTGACAACTCTTGAAAGCTTTAAGATTAAAGCTGATGTAACGAATATTTGCCGCGGACCTTCAGTAACAAGATATGAGCTTGTACCTGAAGCGGGTGTCAGAATCAATAAAATTACAAATCTTTCCGATGATATTGCTCTTCGTCTTGCTGCAACAAGCGTTCGTATTGAAGCGCCTATTCCCGGAAAGTCTGCTATCGGTATTGAAGTTCCCAACAGTGCAAAATCAATGGTTACAATGCGTGAAATCATTGATACACCTCAGTTCAGAGACTCAAAAAGTAAACTTACAGTTGCTCTCGGTAAGGATATTACCGGTAATATTATTTGTGCAGATCTTGCGAAAATGCCCCATCTTCTTGTTGCAGGCACAACCGGTTCAGGTAAATCTGTTTGTCTTAATGCAATGATTGTCAGCATTCTTTACAATGCTTCACCTGATGAAGTGAAACTCCTTATGATTGACCCCAAGATGGTTGAATTTACCGTTTATAATGGGATTGCACATCTTGAAGTTCCTGTTGTTACAAATCCGCGAAAAGCGGCAGGTGCTCTTAGTTGGGCAGTTGGTGAAATGGAAAAGAGATATAAACAGTTTTCCGAAAACGGCGTAAGAGATATCAAGGGATTCAATAAGCTTTGTGAAACAAGAGAAGATCTTGTCAAGATGCATCAGATTGTTATTTTTATTGATGAGCTTTCTGACCTTATGATGGTTTCTCCCAAAGAAGTTGAAGATTGCATTCAGCGACTTGCACAGATGGCGAGAGCTGCAGGTATTCATCTTGTCATTGCAACTCAGAGACCTTCAGTTGATGTAATTACGGGTACAATTAAAGGTAATATTCCCAGCCGAATCGCTCTTTCTGTTTCATCGCAGGTTGACTCAAGAACTATACTTGATGCTATTGGTGCGGAAAAGCTTCTCGGTAATGGTGATATGCTCTATAACCCGGTCGGTTCATCAAAGCATATCCGTGTTCAGGGTTGCTTTATTTCCGATGGAGAAGTTGAAAAAGTTGTAAATCATATTAAATCACAGCTTCAGACAACATATAATGAAGAAACTATGCACGAAATTGAAGCAAAGGCAGCCGCATCCGAAAGTACAAAGAAAAAGGGCAGCGAAGAAACTGATAGTGAAGATTTTGATCCGATGCTTAACGATGCAATTGAGGTTGTTGTTAACGCCGGTGGTGCATCAACAACCATGTTACAGAAAAAGTTGAAACTCGGATATGCAAGAGCATCAAGAGTTATGGATCAGCTTGAAGAAAAGGGTATTGTAGGTCCTTCCGAGGGCGCTAAACCCAGAGCTGTTCTTATTACAAAACAGCAATGGTATGAGATGCAGGCACTTGCCGACGGCGCAGGTTCTGCTCCCAACATTGATGATGTTTTTGCTGACGATGACGATTATGCAGGATCGGATGATGACTTTGAATAATTCAAAAGAATTCTTACCCGTTACAAAAAAAGAAATGACCGAAAGAGGATGGGAACAGGCTGATTTCGTTTATGTCAGCGGTGATGCTTATGTTGACCATCCTGCTTTCGGTGCGGCTATTATTACCAGAGTTCTTGAAAAAGCAGGCTTTAAAGTTGCTTTTCTTGCTCAGCCTGATTGGAAGAATAATGATGATTTTATGAGGTTCGGGAAACCGCGCCTCGGATTTCTGGTAAGCAGCGGCAATATTGATTCGATGGTTGCTCATTACACAGCTGCAAAGAAGAAAAGAAGCTCGGATTATTACAGTCCGGGCGCTAAATTCGGTTTAAGACCCGATAGAGCTGTTATTGTTTATTGCAATAAAATCAGAGAAATTTACGGTGATGTTCCTATTGTTATCGGAGGGCTCGAAGCCTCACTTCGACGTTTTGCGCACTATGATTATTGGGATGATAAAATACGCCGTTCAATTCTCTTTGATTCTCAGGCTGACTTGTTGTCTTTCGGTATGGGTGAACGTTCAATTCTTGAAATAGCACAAAGACTTGATTCAGGTGAAAATGTTTCTGATATCAGGGATATCCGTGGTACTTGCTACAGTGTTGATGTCCGCGAAACACCTTATTACGGTACTGAATGTCCTTCTTTTGATAATGTTTGCAATTCAAAAAAAGAATATGCCGTTTCATGCAGAATTCAACAGGATGAGCAAGACTTTTTCAGAGGAAAAGCAATAAAGCAACGCCACGGAAACAGAATGCTCGTTCAGAACCAACCTGCAATACCGCTTTCGCAGGAAGAACTCGATGAGGTTTATTCTTTGCCGTTTATGAGAACCTATCATCCGATGTATGAGCCGATGGGCGGAGTGCCGGGTATTGAAGAAGTTCGTTTTTCCATTGCGCATAACAGAGGATGTTTCGGTGCCTGCAATTTTTGCTCTCTTGCGTTTCATCAAGGCAGATATATAACAACGAGAAGCAAAAAATCAATTGTTGATGAAGCAAAAATTCTGACACAACTTCCCGATTTTAAAGGGTATATTCATGATATAGGCGGTCCAACAGCTAATTTCCGTCAGCCATCATGTGAAGGGCAGGAGAAGAGGGGACTTTGTAAAGGAAAAAAATGTCTCGCGCCTACAATTTGTCCGAATTTAAAATCAAATCATGAGGAATATCTTTCTATTCTTCGTGAAGTTCGTTCGTTACCTAAGGTAAAAAAAGTTTTTATTCGTTCCGGTATCAGATATGATTATTTGCTTGCAGATAAAGATGATACATTTTTCAGAGAGCTTGTTGCACATCATGTCAGCGGTCAGCTTAAAGTTGCTCCGGAGCATTGTTCCGCTGCTGTTCTTGATAAAATGGGTAAACCTCATATCGAAGCATATCTTGAATTTTCAAAGAAATATTTTAAATTTTCAAAGCATGAAGGTAAGGAGCAGTATCTTGTTCCCTATCTTATGTCTTCACATCCGGGAAGCACATTAAAAGAAGCGATTGAACTTGCTTTGTTTCTAAAAAAAATCGGAATAAGACCGGAGCAGGTTCAGGACTTTTATCCCACTCCCGGTACAATTTCAACCTGTATGTTTTATACGGGTCTTGACCCTTATACGATGAAAGAAGTATATGTTGCAAAAGATCCGCATGAAAAAGCTATGCAAAGAGCGCTTCTGCAGTATTTCAATCCAAAAAATAAAGGTCTTGTTATTGAAGCTTTGAGAAAAGCCGACAGACACGACCTTATCGGTTACGGTGATAAATGTCTTGTTACACCGAATAAACCTTTTAATAATCAAATCAGGGAGAGAGGAAAGAATGAAAAATTCAAGCGCAAAAAATAAAAAACTCATTTATTTGCTTGTTATTTTTGTGATTGCGGTTATTACTTCAATTGGAGCATCCCGTGGTTGGTGGGGTGAATTCTCGGAAGATCCCGGTAACACACTCGGAGATTATACTCAAAGTAATTACATTGATGAAGAAAATGATTTTTCTGTTCATTTCATTGATGTCGGTCAGGGTGATTGCACTCTTGTCATGTGCGGTAAAGAATCTTTACTGATAGATGCGGGAGAAAACGGACACGAAACAGAAGTTATAAACTATCTTCGTTCGATGAAAGTCGATAAGCTTGATTATATCATTGCTACTCACCAGCATTCCGACCATATCGGCGGTATCCCCGAAGTGCTTGAGGAATTTGAAGCCGATAACATAATCATGCCCAGACTTACAAAAGCACAGACTCCCACAAACAGTACATACACGGCATTTCTAAAGGCTTTGCAGAAAACCGATGCCAAAATAATTTCTGCCAAACCCGGTCTTAAATATACACTCGGTGAAGCAGAATTTGAAATACTCGGTCCGGTTACGAATGATTGCGAAGATATCAACAGTATGTCTGCCGTAACCAAGATTACATACGGCGAAAACTCCTTTCTTGTTACGGGCGATGCCGAGAGAGATGAAGAACTTGAAATAATTGATAACGGTTCAAATCTTGACTGCGATGTTTTAAGAGCAGGTCATCATGGCTCATCTACCTCATCGTGCAAGGATTTTCTTGATGCTGTTTCACCCGATTTCTGCATTATTTCGTGCGGCGAAAACAACGATTACGGTCATCCTCATGATAAGGTTATCAACAGACTTGAAAAGTATACAGACGAAATATACAGAACGGATATCTGCGGAAGCATTGTTATGACGAGTGACGGAGAAAACATTGAAATAAGCTACAAAAATCAATAAGAGGTGTTCTTTGTGAGAAGGCTTCCGAGTGAACCTGAATATATCAGAGAAAGACGGTTAATCAGAGAACAGATAGAACGCGACAAGCGTTATTTTGTTTATGTTTATGTTTGTGTTGTTTTGGCTGTTGCTGCCGTTTCTTTTGGGGTTTTGTTTTTGAAAACAAGTCCTGTAATTGACAATATCAAATATAAACTCAATGATATTGATTGCGAAATTCTTGTGCATGATTTTGATTTCGGTAACGGTGTTTATTTTGAATGTGAAGGTGAAACTGCTTTAGTTGACAGCGGTAATTATCAGCATACCGAAGAACTTTTGGAATTTATTGAATCAAACAACATTGATAAACTGAATTATTTGTTGATTACAGAAATCAGCGAAGAGTATCTTACAACGCTCGAAAAGGTTTTAATTTTGATAGAAGTTTCCAAAATTATTGTTCCTGACGATGGCGATAAATCATTAATTGATTTGTATGATAATCTTATTTTTCCTGAAGGTGCAATTTTTTTGACTTCGGATAAAATTACATATTTCACTCTCGGGAAAATGAAATTCAATATTATTGATAGTCAGAATTTATCGCTCGATATCTCTTTCGGCAATCATGATTTTTTGGTTCTGAACGGTAAAAAAGTTGAATATCTGAACATTAAATTAAAGTCGGATGTTTTGTTTTTAAAGAACGGTGATTTGCTTACAACGGAATTTCTCAAAATGCTTAAGCCGAAAAACTGTATTGTTAACTCGGTTTTGAACGAGGATATATTGATACCAAAGAGATATTCGGTTTACAAAACAAAAACTGACGGAAGCATCATAGTAACAAGTGATGAAGTCACATTAAATATTGACACTGAAAATTGATGGGGTGTTCTTATGTTTTACAGCATTGACAGAATAATTGAAGAAGTGGCTGTTTGTATTGGCGATAATGAAGAATATCTTTTGCTTTCAACTGACAATATAATCGGCAGCTACAGAGTCGGAAGCATCATCAGAGAAGACAAAAACGGGTATTACATTTCCGTTACCGAAGAGGAAGAAAAACGCAGAAATGAGAATTTTGACCTTGCCGAAAGTCTCTTTGATGAATAAACCGTAAATTAATATTAAAAATGCGACAGATTATTCATTTTTCTCTTGAATAATCTGTTCTTTTATTATATAATAACAAATATATGTTCAATATGGAGGAATATGGCTTGTCCGATATTTCAAATAAAATCTCAGTTTCCGTTCCTGCGGAAGAACTTATAAAACAACGTGAATATACTGCATTGGTTCGTGAAATAATTGAGCAGAGATATTCCGAGTCACCGAAAGCGTTTGTTCATACTTACGGATGTCAGGGTAATGTTTCCGACGGTGAAAGACTTGAAGGTATGCTTGAGGAAATGGGTTATGATTTGACCGATGAGCTCGAAGGCGCTGATTTGGTTTTATATAATACCTGCGCAATCCGTGAACATGCTGAAGACAGAGTTTTCGGAAATGTCGGTGCATTGAAACCTGCTAAAAACGCAAACCGTGATATGAAAATTGTTCTTTGCGGATGTATGATGCAGCAGCAGTGGGTTGTTGATAAATTAAAAAAAAGCTATCCGTTTGTTGACATTGTTTTCGGAATTCATGTTATGCACAGACTTCCCGAATTTCTGTATTTGAATCTTGCAAGAGGTAAAAAGATACGAGAATTTCCCGAGCACGACGGTGTTATTGTTGAGGAACTACCCGTTCACCGTGACAGCGAATTCAAAGCCTGGATTCCTGTTATGTACGGATGCAACAATTTCTGCAGTTATTGCATTGTACCTTATGTCAGAGGCAGAGAAAGAAGCCGTGATCCCGAAGCGATTGTTGAAGAAGCAAAACTGCTTGTATCGCAAGGTTATAAGGAGATAACTCTTCTCGGTCAGAATGTTAATTCATACGGCAAACATCCTGATTATGGTTGCAATTTTTCTGAGTTGCTTCGCAGGCTTAATGATATTGAGGGAGATTTCATAATCAGATTTATGACATCTCATCCGAAAGACTGCACATATGAGCTTCTTGATACAATGGCATCGTGCCAAAAGGTTGCAAAGCATCTTCATTTGCCGTTCCAGAGCGGAAACAACAGAGTTCTTTCCGAAATGAACAGAAGATATACAAGAGAGAAGTATCTTGATTTGCTTAATTATGCATACTCGGTTATGCCCGATTTATCTGTAACAAGTGATGTTATTGTAGGTTTCCCCGGGGAAACATATGAGGAGTTTCTTGATACGGTTTCATTGGTTGAAGAAGCAAAATTCACTTCGATGTACACATTTATTTTTTCGTCAAGAAACGGAACAAAGGCTGCTTCAATGCCTGACCCGATTTCAAGAGAAGAAAAAGGCAGATGGTTCAGAGAACTTCTTGATTCGCAGGAAAAAATTGCCGCTGTCAGAACTTCATCAATGGTAGGAAAAACATATCGCGTTCTTTGCGAAAGTGTCAGTAAAGGCGGCTTGATTGAAGGAAGAACAGGCGGGAATATTATTATTGAGTTTCCTGCGGATAAATCTGTTATTGGTTCATTCCGTGATGTTAAGGTTAAAGAATCGCTCACCTGGATTTTAAGAGGCGAGCTTCAATAAGTTAATACGTGCGTTTACCGTATTATAAATATATTTCAGTTAGGAGAAACAAAAATGGACGTAATTGCAAAAGCAAGAGAACTCGGCGCGCTCCTTCAGCAGGATGAACGCTACACAAATCTTATGGCTGCACAGAAAGCTAATGAAGAGGATACAGCTCTCAACGAACTTATCGCAAGAATTCAGCTTGTACAGATGTCATTCCAGCACGAAGCACAGAAGGAAGACAAGAACGAGCAGAAGCTTGAAGCATATGATAAGGAATTCGGCGAAATCTATACACAGATTATGGCTAATCCCAATATGCAGGCATATGAAGCTGCAAGATCGGAAATTGATAAGCTTATGCAGTATATTAACGGCATATTCGCTCTTTGCCTTCAGGGTGAAGACCCCGCGACATGTGAACCTCCCCAGGAACACAACTGCGGCGGTGAATGCTCATCCTGCAGCGGCTGCCACTAATTAAATCAATGGGGGTCACAAAAAAGTGACCCCCGCAGAAGTTTTTGAAAGGTATGGTAATATCATGGCAGAGCTTACACCCATGATGAAGCAATATTTCCAGATAAAAGAGAATTATCCCGACACAATTCTTATGTTCCGACTCGGCGATTTCTATGAAATGTTTTTTGAAGATGCAAAAACCGTTTCCGCCGAACTTGACCTTGTTTTAACAGGCAGAGATTGCGGTCAGGAAGAAAGAGCACCAATGTGCGGCGTTCCTTTGCACAGTGCCGATTCTTATATTGCCCGTCTTGTTGCAAAGGGTTATAAGGTTGCAATCTGTGAACAGCTTGAAGATCCTGCTCTTGCAAAGGGGATTGTAAAAAGGGATGTTACGAGGGTTCTCACACCCGGTACGGTTATTGAAAGCACAATGCTTGACGAGGGGAAAAATAATTTCCTTGCTTGCATTTTCGCTTCAGATAAATCGGTCGGACTTTGCTTTACCGATATTTCCACAGGCAGCGTACATCTTACGCAGTTTGAAAGAAAAAACTCTGAAAAAAAGATAATCAATGAACTCGGCAGATTTTCTCCGAGCGAAATTGTAATTAATTCTGAGATTCTGAAACTCAAGCAGGTTACTGATTTTGTTAAATCTAAACTTCGTTCTTCTTGTGATTTGCTTGATGATATCAGCTTTGATCTTTCAAAAGCCTCTGCAACAATTCTCAGCCATTTTAATATATCTTCACTTTCCGAGATTTCTTTGGATGATGCGGACGGTGCTGTTTGCGCACTCGGTGCGTCAATGAGTTATCTCAAGGAAGTTCAGAAATCCGAGCTTGAGAATATCAAGAATATTGATTTTTACGGAGAAAGCAGTTTTATGCGTCTTGACGTATCAACACTCCGTAATCTTGAAATAACGGAAACGATGCGCAACAGAGAAAAGAGAGGTTCTCTTCTATGGGTTCTTGATAAAACTAAAACTTCAATGGGCAAACGTATGCTCAGAAGCTGGCTTGAACAGCCGCTTCTTAACATCGCTAAAATAACCAAACGTCATAATGCTGTTTCGGAACTTGTTGAAAATCCTTTAATTCGTGATGATTTGATTGAATCGCTTTCAGGCTGTCAGGATATGGAAAGACTTATAACAAGAATTGCTTATTCAACCGCAAATGCTAGAGAATTAAAAGGTCTTTCGCTGACTCTTAACAGATTACCTGCAATAAAAAAAATGCTTTCTTCATGCAAATGCACATTGCTCAATGAGCTTTGCGATGAAATATTAACTCTTGATGAGCTTGTCGCTACAATCGACAGTGCAATAGTGGACGAGCCTCCGTTTTCTGTTCGTGAAGGCGGCATGATTAAAGAAGGATTTAACGAAGAACTTGATTCTCTGCGCGATATTGTTGCCAACGGAAAAGGGTATATTGCTGATATACAGCTTCGCGAACAGGAGAGAACGGGCATCAAGAAGCTTAAGATAGGATATAACCGTGTTTTCGGTTATTTTATTGAAGTTTCAAACTCATACAAAGAGCTTGTTCCCGATGATTACATACGCAAACAGACTCTCACAAACTGCGAAAGGTTTATTACTCAGGAATTAAAAGAACTTGAATCGAAGGTTCTCGGTGCACAGGAAAGAATCGTTCGCCTTGAATATGAGATTTTTGATTCAGTAAGAAAAAAAGCTGCTGAACATCTTTTTGAAATTCAAAAGACTGCTTCGGCTGTTGCATCAACGGATGTTCTTTGTTCATATGCAAGGGTGGCTACAGAAAATAATTACTGCTGTCCTTCAATGAATGCAGGTGACAGAATCGTTGTTACCGACGGCAGACATCCCGTTGTTGAAAAAATGATTGATTTCCCGTTTGTTCCAAACGATACAGTTCTTGATTGTTCGGATAATCGCTGCGCAATCATAACCGGTCCGAATATGGCGGGTAAATCGACATATATGCGACAGGTTGCACTTATATCGCTTATGGCGCAGGCTGGTAGTTTTGTTCCTGCACTTTCTGCGGAACTTTGTGTTGTTGACGGAATATTCACCAGAATCGGCGCTTCCGATGACCTTTCGTCAGGTTCGTCAACCTTTATGGTCGAAATGAATGAAGTTGCCGATATTCTTAAAAACGCAACTTCAAAGAGTCTTATTATTTTTGATGAAATAGGACGAGGTACTTCAACATTTGACGGCATGAGTATTGCAAGGGCTGTTCTTGAATATTCTGCCGACAAAAAGAAGCTGGGTTCAAAAACTTTGTTTGCAACTCATTATCATGAGCTTACCGAACTTGAAAATTCGGTTCAGGGTGTGAAGAATTACAATATTGCTGTTAAAAAAAGAGGCGATGATATAACCTTCCTCCGACGAATTATATCAGGTTGTGCAGACGGCAGCTACGGCATTGAAGTTGCAAAGCTTGCAGGTGTACCTTCAAGTGTAGTTGAAAGAGCAAAGGTTGTTCTCCGTGAACTTGAGGGTGAAGGCTTGAAAGCACCTGTTCATAATTTCGATTCCGAAGAAAATGAAATGCAGATTTCTTTCGGAAGCACAAATGCAAACGATATAGTCGAAAAGCTTAAAAATATTGATGTGAATACACTTACTCCAATTGAAGCGATGAGTGTGTTGTTTGAACTTACAAAACAGGCAAAAAATTGATAAAGGAGGGTCCTTATGCCGAAAATCAATGTTCTTCCGAAGCATCTTGCGGAACTTATTGCCGCAGGAGAGGTTGTTGAACGTCCCGCTTCGGTTGTTAAGGAGCTTCTTGAAAATTCAATTGATGCGGGTGCTGATAAAGTAACCGTTGAGATAAAAAACGGCGGTATTTCTTATATCAGAATTACCGATAACGGATGCGGCATTGCAAGAGAAGATATCAGAAATGCATTCGTCAGCCATGCAACAAGCAAAATTTCTACCGCTGATGACCTAAATTCAATTTTTACTCTCGGATTCAGAGGAGAGGCTCTTGCGAGTGTGAGTGCTGTTGCAAGAGTTGAGGTTATGACAAAGACTTCCGATGAAGAAATCGGAACAAGGTATGTTATTGAAAACGGCGATGAAATTCTTCTTGATGATGCTGGCTGCCCCGAAGGAACAACAATTATGGTCAGGGATTTGTTCTTTAAAACACCTGCCAGAATGAAGTTCCTGAAAAAAGATGTTACGGAAGCCAATGCTGTTGCAAGTGTGATTGACAGAATTGCTCTTTCACATCCCGAAATTTCATTCAGATTCATCCGCGAAGGTAAGCAAGTTCTTATTACAAGCGGAAACGGTGACTTGTTAACATCTGTCAGAGAAATATTCGGGAAAGATTTTTCGTCGGATTTGATTCCCGCAGAATATTCTGATAAAGGAATTAAAGTCAGCGGATATGTTTCAAAACCGACTGCTTCAAGACCTAACCGTAATATGCAGTTTTTCTTTTTGAATAACAGACTTATCAAAACCGGTACGGGCAGTGCTGCATTAAGTGAAGGATATAAGAATTCGATTATGGTTGGAAAGTTTCCTTCATGCATATTGAACATTGAAATTAATCCTTCTCTTGTTGATGTTAATGTTCATCCTGCAAAAACCGAAGTGCGTTTTTCGGATGAAAGACCGATTTTCAATGCTGTTTACTGTGCGTGCAAAAATGCTCTTTCCGCTGGAGACTCACCAAAGAAAGCGGTTATAAACACTAAGGATTTTTATAAAGAACCTGAAAAGCCTGCCGAGCAGATTAAAATTTCATTAACTCCGCCGAAACTCAAAGAGGATTTTTGGCAACGCATTCCGGTTAAAACAGAAAACAAACCGGTTTCTGCTCCGGTTAAAATCAGCGTTGTTGAACCTGAAATTAAGAAAACAGCAATTAATGAAGTTAAAGAAATAAAAGTTGTTTCTGTCGCATCATCACCGTCAGATAGTAGTATTAAGACGGAAGAAAGAATTGAAGATGTTTTATTGAACAAGCCTTCTGTTGAAATAACAGCTTTTTCACATAAAACTGAAATCAAACCTAACGAAATTAAAATTGTTGAGCGTTCATTTGATGAGGAAGTTTTTCACCTTATCGGTGAAGCATTTAAAACTTACATTTTATGCGAATATAAAGGCAAGATGATTATAATTGACAAGCATGCAGCTCACGAAAGAATAATCTATGAAAAGTTAAAAAAAGAAAACGGCGAACGAACTCCACAGCTTCTTCTTTTACCTGTTACGGTTACTCTTTCAAAGGATGAGTATTCAGCTCTGCTTGAAAATATTGAACTTGTAAATAATGCAGGCTTTGATGCCGAAGATTTCGGTAACGGCTGTGTTATTGTCAGAGAATGTCCCATGGAAATTTCTGCAGATGATGTTCAGGATGTCATTGCTGAAATTGCAGGAAGATTTGTTGATAAAAAACAGGATGTTTCTTTTGAAAAAATGGACTGGATTTATCATTCAGTTGCATGCAGAAGTGCAATAAAGGCGGGGAATTTTACATCAAGGCTTGAAATGGAGCGCTTTGCAAAACAGCTTCTTACAATGCCTGATATAAGATATTGTCCTCACGGCAGACCTGTTATGATAGAAATGACTCAAAGAGAGTTGGAGAAGAATTTTGGCAGAATATAAAATACCGCTTATCGCAGTTGTAGGTCCGACTGCATCGGGAAAAACTTCGCTTGCCGTTGAAATCAGCAAACATTACGGTGCTGAAGTTGTATCTTGCGATTCCATGCAGATATATAAAGGAATGGATATTGCAACAGCAAAACCCACGATTGAAGAAATGCAGGGCATAACACATCACATGATCGGTTTTTTAGCTCCGGATGAACCTTTCAGTGTTGCCCAATATTGCGAAACAGCAAAAGAAATAATATTTGATATTAATTCAAGAGGTAAAAAAGCGGTTCTTGCAGGCGGAACGGGATTATATTATTCATCTCTCGTTGATAATGTTGAATTTTATCCCGAAAAAACTGATTTTGAGTACCGGGAATATTTAAAGAGTCAAGCGGATGAATTAGGTTCTCAGTTTTTACTTGATAAGTTATTTGAAATTGATCCTGAATCCGCAAAGACATTGCATGTTAATAATCTGGGTAGGATAATACGAGCTCTTGAGATTTATCATACAACCGGTAAAACCAAAACCATGCAAAATGAGCAATCATTAAAAAATCCTTCACCGTTTGATGTTATTCCAATTTGTCTTGATTCGAGAAACAGACAGTTTTTATATGATAGAATAAACAAACGTGTTGATATTATGGTTAAAAATGGATTGCTTGAGGAAGCCAATAACTATTTTAAAATGAATATAGGCAGAACGGCAGCTCAAGCAATAGGATATAAAGAACTTGAGCCATATTTTAAATATGAAAAATCACTTGAAGAATGTATTGATAATTTAAAAATGCAAACGAGACGTTATGCAAAGCGTCAGCTTACATGGTTCAGACGTGATTTAAGAATGAATTTCTTATATATTGATGATTATTCAGATTATGAGGATCTTTTGAAAGCAGCTTATGAAATAGTTGAAAGGGGAGTGAAAATTGAAAAGTAAAAACAGATTATTGCGGATTCTTTCAATTCTTACTGCAATTGTGATTGTTGTTTTTTTAGCATCAGAAATATACAGTTTAACCACCCGTGCTTATACAACGCAAATTGTTTATGAACAAAAGGTGCTCAATACTGTAGATGCAGAAATGTTTGTTATTCGTGAAGAAACGGTTTTAACAGCTCCTTTATCGGGAGTGACCGTTCCAATTGCTGATAATGCAGAGAGAGTCAGCAAAGGAAGTGCTATTGCGGCGGTTTTTTCAAACGAAGAATCTGCTGAAAACTACGTTAAAATCCGTTCGTTGCAGAACAAATTAATAACGTATCAGAAAATCGACGGACAACTCAAGCTTTCTAATGTCGATTTAGATAAGCTTACAGATGAAATATATTCCGAATTTAAGAATATACTCAATTGTTCTTATAATAATGATTTCGATAGTTTGAGCGATGCGAAGCTTTCTTTCAGTGAAAAAATTTCAAGAAAACAAATTTCGCTTGATCAGGAAGTTGACTGTGCATCAAAAATTTCACAGCTTCAGACCGAAATTTCAGCATTGTCAACAGGCAGCGTACCTATGCAGATAATATCAGCGGAAGATTCGGGATATTATGTTAATAAGGAAGATGGTTTCGAAAATATTCTTTCTGTTGATAATATTGATGATTTGACTGCAGAGCAGTTGGAAGAAGCATTTAACAGTAAAAATAATGAACCCACACCGAGTTCAATCGGCAAGATAATTGACGGCTACAATTGGTATGTCGCTTCTATTATAGATTCAATTCATACAACATCATTTGATAAAGGAAAGTCTGTAAAGCTTATTTTCGGAGATTCGGATGATGATGCTGTTTCAACGCATCTTTATTCTGTTAAAAAAATTGATGATGATAAGTCATTGGTTATATTCAGGTGTACTCTTATGAATGAAGATCTTGTTTCTCTCAGAAAGATTAACGGTAAAATCATTATTAATGAATTTATCGGTCTTAAAGTTAACAGAGATGCCGTAAGAGTTGATGAAAACGGAAATACGGGTGTATATGTAAGAAGAGGTAATATTGTTAATTTTCGCAGTCTTAATATTATTTATTCGGAAGATTCGTTTGTTATTGCAAACAAACCGGGTGAGGACAGCGATATAGTGTTGCCGTATACTCATTTGAAACAATATGACGAGGTTATTATCTCGGGAAAGGAATTGAAGAATGGAATGGTTATCTGACGAAGAGAGATATTCTGCCATTGAAGAAAATATGAAATTCATTCGTTCCGAAATTGCAGAAGCCGCATTAAAATCCGGAAGAGATTTTAACGATATCGTACTTATGGCTGTTACCAAAACTGTTGAAAGCAAATTTATCAATCATGCAATTAATAACGGGATAAATTTTATCGGAGAAAATAAAGTACAGGAATTTTTGTCAAAAGAATCCGAGTTGAATCTTGTTGATTGCAATGCTCATCTAATTGGTCATTTACAATCTAACAAAGCAAGAAAAATTGTTGGTAAAGTTGAAACAATTCAATCTGTTGATTCTGTTTCAATTGCCAAAGAAATCGGGAAACGATCTACCGACATTGGATTTCATACAAAAATTCTTCTTGAAGTTAATGTTGGAAATGAATACAGCAAGTTCGGATTTGATTACGATGAAGTTTATGAAAAAGCATGCGAAATTTCAGAAATCAGCGGAATTTCAATTGACGGATTGATGTGTGTAGCACCCATTTGTGAAAAAGAAACCGAAATCCGGTCTGTTTTTTCAAATATGCACCGTCTGTTTATTGACATTCGAGATAAAAAAAGAGATAATATAAATATGAATGTCCTTTCGATGGGCATGTCGGCAGATTTTAAAGAGGCAATACTTGAAGGTGCAAATCTTGTAAGAATAGGTTCTTCAATATTTGGCGCAAGAGTTTACAGATAATTAAGGAGGAATTAACATGAACTTAAAGGAAAAGCTCAAACAATTTATTAACGTAACGGATGATGATTATATCGAAAGCGCAGAATCGGATTATACCGATGATTTTGATTATCAACCCTCAAATGCCGGCGCACCTGAAGCGAAGCCTCAGTCATCAAGAGTGAGAAATGAAAAATCAAGCTCAAATGCAAACGCAAATAATGTTGTAAATATTAACTCATCCAAGTCTTCTGCACAGCCCAAGCCTCATGTGGTTTTCAGAAAAATTGACAGATTTGAAGAAGTCGGAGAAGTTGCCGATGTTCTTAACGACAAAAGAATTGTAATTCTTAATCTTGAAACATGTCCCAACGATGTTTCACAGAGAATTATTGACTTCCTTTACGGTGTTGCATATGCAAACCACGGCGATTTTAAAAAGGTTGCGGGAAGAGCGTATATAATTACTCCTTATAACGTTCCTGTTTCCGGCGAACTTCTTGATGAAATCGGTGCAGATGTTGAAAGTTATCAGTAATAATTGAGAGGATAGGTGTGAAAAATGCTCAGACCGGAACAGATTATAAATGCTAAGTTTACTCCGATAAACAAAGGAACATACAGTGCGGAAGAAGTTGACTCTTTCCTTAAAACGGTTGCGGAGTCATATGAAGAATCACTTAATCAAAACAAGGAGCTTATCAAAAAAATCAGCATTCTTGCCGATAAAATCGAAAGTTACAGAAATGACGAGGATGCAATTAAACTTGCACTTCTCGATGCACACCGTATGGCTGAAACAATAAATAAGAATGCGAATACCAAAGCTGATGATATCCTGACAGATGCAGAAACAAGATCTAAAATTATTCTTGACGGTGCAAACAGGCAGGCAAATCAGTCGATTGAAGAAGCAAAAGAAAAAGCAAAAGAAATTATTGACAATGCGCGCACCGCTGTTGCTTCTTTGACTGAAAGAGCTCAGGTTGAAACCGAATCAACAATTTCTTCGGCTCAGAAAAAAGCTGATGAAATTGTTGCACAGGCTGAGGCTGAAGGTAAAGCAATTATCGGCTCAAGTAAAGAATCTTTTGAGTTTTATTCTTCCGAACTTGCAAAGGTTAAGGCTGAAACCGTTAAATTCAAAGAGGCAATTCAGGAACTTTGCAAAGGTCAGCTCAGTCTTCTTGACGGCATGCCCGAATTCATAGCAGCTGTTAATGCTGTTTCAGCAGTGGCAGATCAGGTTCCCGTTGATGCTGATACAGTTGAAACTGATGAGGATGTTTCAGAAACAGAAATTGAAGTTTTGACCGAAATAATTGACGATTCTGCTGAGGAAATAGCAGAAGAAGAATCTTTTGATATTGAAAATGAATTATCTGATGTTCAAGTTGATTTTGATGAAGACGAAGATGAAACTGATGATTCAACCAATATCATTGATGATTCCGAATCCGAAATAGTTGAAGAAGTTGACGAACCCGTTGCATTTGTTCCCGAAATCATTAATGAAGACGAAACAGATGATGAAGATGATTTGTTCAGTTTTATAGATGATTTGAAGTTTGATGATATTTCTGAGTCAATTTCATCGGATATTGATGATTTGCTTCCTGAAACTTCAGATGTAATTGAAATTGAAGACGAAGAAGACGATGAGTTCGAGGGATTTAAAATTGATCTTGACTCAATTGAAGATATCAATCCTGATGATGACGAGGATGAAGAGGATTTCGTTTCACTCTTCGATTCCATGTTTGACGATTGATTTTGAGAGGTTTTTATGTTTCAGGCAATCTCCTTGGCTGGCATTGTTTTATTGACATTAATTGACCGCCTTACAAAACACATAGCTGTTTTAACAGTAAAAATAAATGGACCTAAAGAGTTCCTTTTTGGACTTTTTCAGTTCAGATATGTTGAAAATACAGGCGCAGCATTCAGTTCTTTTTCTGAAAACACGGAAATTCTTACTGTTGTTACTTTAGTGATTATTGTGTTTTGTCTTATATTGCTTTTGAGCAGAAAATTAAAGTCAAAATTCATGAATGTTTGTCTTTTGCTTGTCACCGCAGGCGGAATAGGAAATGTAATCGACAGAATTATGTACGGTTATGTCATTGATTTTATCGAACCTCTTTTTGTTGATTTTGCAGTTTTCAATTTTGCCGATTGCTGTATAACCGTCGGTGCGTTTATGATTATCGGATATGAAATTTATGAATTGATATGCGAGCAAAAGAATGTAAAGAGAAATGATGGAAAAAATTAATGCTTTTGAATTTAATGAATTGATTTCTATCAAAATTGATTCGGATTCCGTCGGTGAAAGACTTGACAAAATATTATCTGTTATATTAAGCGACTACTCACGTTCTTTTGTTCAGAACTTATTTTCTGACGGATTAGTGTTTTGCAACAGTAAAAAGGTTACCAAAAGCTTCAGACCTAAATTCGGAGATATTATAAACTTTTCCGTTCCCGAACCAAAAGAATTATCTCTTGTACCGCAAAATATTCCTCTTGATATTTTGTATGAGGATAATGACCTTCTCGTTGTAAATAAGCCTCGGGGAATGGTTGTTCATCCAGCGCCGGGTAATTATGATTCAACCCTGGTTAACGCTCTTTTATGGCATTGTAAAGATAATCTGTCGGGTATTAACGGTGTTGTACGTCCAGGAATCGTTCACCGTATTGATAAGGATACAAGCGGACTTTTGCTTGTTGCAAAAAATGATGTTGCTCATCTTTCTTTATCTTTGCAAATAAGCGAACATTCTCTTGACAGAGAATACCGAGCTGTTATTCACGGTCATTTAAAAGAAACGGAAGGAACTGTTGATGCGCCTATCGGAAGAAGTCCTAATGACAGAAAAAAGATGTGTGTAATCAATCAGAATTCTAAAAATGCCGTTACTCATTATCGCGTTATTGAGGAATATAAGGATTTTTCATTTATTCAGCTTAAACTCGAAACGGGTCGTACGCATCAGATAAGAGTTCATATGTCATATCTCGGTCATCCTGTGGCGGGTGATTATGTATATGGACCCAAAAATGGCGTAACGTATCTTAACGGACAATGCCTTCACGCCGGAATAATTGGTTTTACTCATCCTGTAACAGGGGAACGTATCAGATTAGAGTCTTCGCTTCCCGATTATTTTACGGATTTTTTAGGGAGAATTAAAAAATAATGGAAAACAAAAAAATACTTTCTGATTGGTTGATAGCTTCCGATATTGACGGAACTTTAAATAATAAGTTGAGAAGACTTCCGCGACGCAATGAGGAAGCAATCAGACGGTTTGTTGATTTGGGAGGAAGATTTACTCTTGCTACGGGCAGAAACCCTCAATCAATGGAAAGGCATTTTAAGAAACTGCCTATAGACGGAACACCCGCTGTAGTTATTAACGGCGCAGGGTTATATGATTTCCGCAAGCAGGAGATGATTTATTTCAGTTCAATTAGCAGCGAGGGAATGGAACTTGCAATTGAAGCGGCCAAAAAATTTCCTGCAGTTGATGTAATTATCGTTGCAAAGGATATGATATATATAACCGGTATCGGTTGGTTTGGCAAGCTTTTTGTTGCAACTGATAAACTGAAACATCAACATATTAAAAATATTGATGATGTTCCCAAAATGAATTGGGGTAAGGTTATTTTCTCGGGAATACCGTATCAAATTTCAAAAGTAAAAAAGCATTTTGAATCTATGATTGATCCTGATTTAACGCTAATGTCTTCATCTGTCGCCAGTTTTGAAATCCTTGCAAGAAATACTCATAAGGGTACGGCACTTATGAAGCTTGCCGAAATTCTCGGAATTGAGAAATCACATACAGGTGCAATCGGAGATTATTTTAATGATTTCGATATGCTTAAAACGGTTGGTGTTCCGTCGTGTTGCGGTCAGGCACCAAAAGAGTTAAAAGAAATCTCGGAGTTTGTTTCGTGTCACTGTAATAAAGGTGCCGTAGCAGATTTCCTTGAATATATTGAAAAGAAAAAGTCATAACCAAGATTAATAAATATGACAGGAGGCGACTGCAATGGATGCAGTTATCAGAAAACAATTAAAAATCAAAGCTTGCAAAGCCAGAATGGGTATTATCGAAGGCGTTTTCAACGCAAAATCGGGTCATCCCGGCGGTTCACTTTCATGCGTTGATATCGTCACATATTTGTATTTTAATCATATGAATATTGACCCTCACAATCCAAAGATGGAAGACAGAGACAGATTTGTTCTTTCAAAAGGTCATGCAGCACCTGCTCTTTATTCTGTTCTTTCTCTCAGAGGCTTTTTTCCTGTTGAACAAATGAAAACTCTCAGAAAGAGTGATTCAATGCTTCAGGGTCATCCCAGCATTAAATATACTCCAGGTGTTGATATGTGCACAGGTTCACTCGGACAGGGTATTTCCACAGCATGCGGTATGGCTCTTGGCGCAAAGCTTGACGGAAAAAAATTCAGAGTTTTCGCAATTCTCGGTGACGGTGAAATTCAGGAAGGTCAGGTCTGGGAAGCTGCAATGTTTGCGTCCGCAAAGGGTCTTGATAATCTTGTTGCGGTTGTTGATAACAACGGTCTTCAGATTGACGGTAAGATTTCTGAGGTTAATTCACCTTATCCGATTGCTGAAAAATTCAAATCATTTGGTTGGAATGTTATTGAAATCAGCGCACATAGCTTTGACGAAATTGATGCCGCTTTTAATGCCGCTGCAGAATTCAAAGGCAAACCTTCTGTTATCGTTGCAAACAGCGTAAAGGGTAAGGGCGTTTCGTTCATGGAAGACCAGGTTTCATGGCACGGTACAGCTCCCAATGCAGAGCAGTATGAGCAGGCTATAAATGAACTCACACAGGCTCTTGCAGAGCTTGAAGCATAAGAAAGGAGTTGTGAAATATAATGGCTGATGTTATTAAAACTGCAACCCGTGATGCTTACGGAAAGGCTCTTGTTGAGCTTGGCGGGATAAATGATAAGGTTGTTGTTCTTGATGCTGACCTTGCTGCAGCAACAAAAACCGGTATGTTCAAGAAGGCATATCCTGAAAAGTTTTTTGATTGCGGTATTGCCGAAGGAAATATGATGGGTGTTGCTGCCGGTCTTGCTTCAACAGGCTATACTGTATTTGCAGGCACATTTGCAATGTTTGCTGCAGGCAGAGCCTTTGAGCAAGTAAGAAATTCAATTGCTTATCCTCATCTTAACGTTAAAATCGGTGCTACTCATGCAGGTATTTCAGTTGGTGAAGACGGTGCAAGCCATCAGTGCTGTGAAGATATTGCACTTATGAGAAGCATTCCCGGCATGACAATCATCAATCCTGCAGATGATGTTGAAGCGCGTGCTGCTGTTCTTGCGGCTGCTGAATATGAAGGACCTGTTTATATGAGATTCGGTCGCCTTGCCGTTCCCAGAATATTCGATGAAGATTACAAGTTTGAATGGGGCAAAGCTGTTGTTCTTAACGAAGGAACTGATGTTACAATTTGCGCAACAGGTCTTATGGTTAATGAAGCCATTGAGGCTCAGAAGCTTCTTGCAGATGAAGGTATCAGTGCAGAAATAATTAATGTTCATACCATTAAACCTCTTGATGCCGAAACAATTCTTAAATCTGCAGAAAAGACAGGCGCAATTGTTACTGCTGAAGAACACAGCATAATCGGCGGTCTCGGCAGTGCGGTGGCTGAAGCTGTTTGTGAAAACGGTAAAGCAGTACCTGTTGTTAAGCTCGGCGTTAACGATGTTTTCGGTAAATCCGGTCCTGCGGTTGAACTTCTTCATATTTACGGACTTGATGCACAGAATATAGTTGAAAAGGCTAAAAAGGCTGTTTCGATGAAATAAATTCACTTTCAGGCGGCTGTTCCTTTCGGAGCAACCGCCTGTTTAAGAGGTGTATTCTTTGAAAGAAAAAATTGGAAAGAGAAATGAAAAAAGGATTAAATTTTTTGTGGCAGTATCTGTGTTTGTTATCGCTCTTATATCTTTAATTCTTATTATTGTTTCTTTGTTTTCGGGGGATAAATCGGTTAATAACAGTATTATTGTTTATAAAAACGAAACAGGAAATGTTATTAAAATCGGAAAACTTGAATCTGTAGTATCTGATTCAAGTGCCGATAATTTTAAGTGTGATACAGAGAATAAAAGAGTTTTTTATACTGTAACGTCTTCATATTCAGACGGTTTGTATGATTTGTATTATATTGAAAAAAACAGAAGTGAACTAACGAAGCCTAAAATAATAGATTACGGTATTGAAGAAGGTTATATTTTAAATTCAGGAAAGATTTTTTATTTGAAAAACAACTCACAAGCAGGTGCACTTGATGCATTTCGCTGCGATATTAATAAATCAAAAATTGAAACTTTTTCATCAAATGTTGAAAATATTTATCCGCTTGATAAATCCGATACTGTTTTTTTTGTTAAATTACACGGCAGTGAACGTGTTCTTTACAAATATTCAGGGGAAACTCCAATTGAAGTGTGCAGAAATATTTCTGATATTCATTTATTTAATGACAGTGATAATCCGCATATTTTTTATGAAAAAAAATCGCAAATTTATAACGGAATGACAGAACTTTATCGAACAGAAGCAGAAGGTGCTCCTGAATTGATTTGTGATAACACATATGATGTTTTATACGACAGCTATTCACCGGACGGCAATTTGTATTATTTTACAACTTCAACCGAAAATATTTCCTGGAGTTATGTTATTGCGGATGTTTATTCCGAAACAGATAAAACATTAACACGACCGGAAAGAGACAGTTTTTTATCAATTCTCGGAATATCGGTTGAATATAATCAAAAACTCAGGGAATACCAGGATAAGCTTGTTCGTGATGAAATAAGAGAAGCGCTTAATGAATCCGTTGAAAAGGGTGAGTTTTCCGCACCTGTTTATACAGTTTTTGCTTATAATTACGAGGGCAATCATAAAATCACCGAGAAAATTAATCCGGATTCGGTTTTTACAGTTGCTTCATTCGGATTACCGAGAATAATATTTGAAAGTTTTGAAATCACAAAGAGCACAACCGATATGTCCGGCCTTGTTGATATAGCTCAAAGAAGTTCTATGGCTGAGGTTATAGAATATGCTCGTTCTGTTGTTAATAACAGCATTAATTCGACCGGTATTAAGGTTGCAGGCTGTGATTATACATCTTTATTTTCTCAAAGCCTTGACGGTTATGACATAGAAAAAACTTCGTTTGCGTTTTCAAAAGACGGAAAAAGAGTTTTCGCTTTGGTTCGTGATTCAGCCGGTGAAAGATTGAATTTGTTTAGCTGTGCGCTCGGTTCAGACCTTAAGCCGTCTGCCAAAGTTAATGTCAGCAACGGCATTTCAAATTATTATTTTATTGATAATTCCATTGTATATCTAAAATCTGATATCGGAAAAAATACCGGTGATATTTACCTTTATTCAGGTGAAAAAAATGTTAAACTTTCAAATGCGGCAAACGCACTAAAGGTTGAGCACGGCGATAATATAATTGTTCTTAAGGGTTATGACGTTAAAGAGCATAATTCTGTTGCAGATTATTATTATATTGATGATACAACTGAAAAATTGATTTCAAATAAAATTCTTATAGACAGCTTTTTTGTTGATGAATCGGGTAAATCGGTTTTCATCTCAAACGAAACAGGTAATAACACTTTGATTGTTTTTGATAACGGAAAAACAACTGAAATTTCAAACGGTGTTGATGAGTTGATTTTATTCGATTAATTCTTGAAAGGAAGAAAAATATGGGTTCAGAACAGATTTTTAAAAAATCAGTATTGGGTGGATTTAAAAAAGAAGGTGTTCTTAATTATGTTGAACAGCTTCAGACAGAAATAATTGAACTGAAAAAAGAGATAACCAATAAACCTGATTTAAGCGAAGAAGTTAAGGCTTTAAAGGATATTAATGAGAATGCTGTTGCAGAAACTACTGCATTAACCGCAAAAATTGATGCCCTAAAAGCGGAGAATGAGGCTCTTACGGAAGCAAATCTTTCGTTGGTTCGTGACCTTGAAGAAGCAAAAATGCTGATTAACGAATATGAAGAAAAGCAGAAGATTTTTGCTGAAAAGATTTCTGAAATTGATAATAAGTTTTCACGTCTGACCAGCGATTTCGTTTGTTCGGATTCATCTGCTTCAGATATAAAGACCAAAGCAAATGACGCGGTTGAAAATGCACGAAATGAAATTGGAGATATTAATGAACGAATTAAAACAACATGCAATAATTTTGTCAGTTCCTCATCTGCACTTAAAACTTGTGTAGAAAATCTTCTTGATGTTCTTTCGTCGATTTTAGATGATTTTAATTCATGAGGGTGAATGTAATATAATGGCTGAATACAACATAAATATTAATGAACTTGATAAGTATGTTTCTGTTCTTAAAGCGGGTGACAGAGCTTTATTAAGCGGAATCGTTTATACTTCAAGAGATGCCGCGCATAAGAGGATTTTTGAGTTGCTTGATAAAGGCGATGAATTACCTTTTGATTTGGTCGGCTCGTGTATTTATTTTGCAGGTCCGACTCCAACTCCTGACGGAATGGTAATCGGAAGCTGCGGTCCCACTACCTCCGGACGAATGGATGTTTATTCTCCGCGTCTTCTTGATTTAGGTTTAAAAGCGATGATAGGAAAAGGGGAAAGAAACAAAGAGGTCTGCGATGCTATTGTAAGAAACAAGGCTGTATATTTCTGTGCGGTTGGCGGTGCAGGAGCTCTTTGTGCAAAACAGATTAAATCATGTAAAGAAATTGCCTTTTTTGATCTTGGATGCGAAAGCATTAAGGAGATTCTTCTTGAGGATTTTCCTGTAATTGTAGGAATTGATTCAAACGGCGGAAATTTATTTAAATAAACGGTTTAAAAACACTTTCTTCGGAAGGTGTTTTTCTTTTTTTGAGGTGATTTTATTTTAGCATATTTATCGTTTTTTATGGTTTTGACAGTTGCTTTTATTAATGGTTGGACTGACGCTCCGAATTCTGTTGCTGCATGTGTTTCAACCGGTGTATTGCCTATAAAAAAAGCCTTGCAAATATCTGCAATTGCTGATTTTATCGGTTCGGTATCAGTCGGTCTTTTAAGCGGTAAGGTGTCTGAAAGAATTATCAATCTTTCATCATACGGTAACGATAGTGATGGTTATTTGATTTCTGTTTTTTCTGCAATGTCTTCTGTTGTTATTTTTGCGGTTATTTCACGATGTTTTGGTTTACCAACAAGTGAGAGTCATGCTGTTCTTGCAGGTATATTCGGGTCTTCTATACATATAAACGGCGGATTTAAAAATATAAATATCAATGATTGGATTAACACGGGTATAGGTCTGATTGTTTCAATATGTGTCGGATATCTTGTGTCTTATTTGCTTATGAAATCGGTATTATTATATATTCAAAAAAATAATCCGGTTTTTGATTTCAAGAATATTCAGATATTATCCGGTATTTTAACAGCCTTTTTTCACGGTGCACAGGATTCTCAGAAGTTTACTGCAATTGCAATTTCAATTTTATGCTCAAAAAAAACAGAAATTAATAATCTTAATATAAAAATTACCGTTTTGATTGCTTTGATAATATCAATAGGAATTCTTACAAGTGGGGATAAAATAATTAAAACTGTCGGAAATGACCTTGTAAAATTAAATTATTTGCAGGGCTTTTCGGCAGATGTTTCAGGAATACTTTGTATTTTAATTTTTACATTATGCGGTTATCCTCTAAGCACAACTCATGTAAAAACATCGGCGATAATGGGGGCTGGGTCTGTTGACGGTGAAATAAACAGAAAAACAGCTTCGGAGCTGATTGCATCGTGGGTTGTTACATTTCCTTTTTGTGTAGCGTTAAGTTATATTATAACTCGGATTTTAATAAAATAAGACCTGCAAAAGCAGGTCTTAAAATTTATTGGTTGACTGTTTTTAATTTACTGTACAAAGCAGATATTGCAAATGATATTACAATTCCGAAAACAAGATTTGAGGCTAATGTCACAACAGCAGAAACAACAAAACAAATAAAAGGAATAATTCCGCTGAATTGTTTTTTAATTTCTCCCCATTTAACATTGTTCCAAGCGGTTACAATAATGACAACAGCGCAGGAATGAAGCGGAATTCTTAATAATAAATCATCAAGAAGCAAGTATGAGATAAAAAGAATTATTATTGCAGATATTTTTGGAATGGGTTTGACAATCTTTTTTTCAGTGCCGTGCGGTATCGGAATACCGTATAATCCCGAAAATATTACATTGATTATTCCACAAGAAACATAATCTGTTTTCTTAGCTTTATTATCGGAAGAAAGCGAATAAAAAAAAGTTATAAATAAAGCAAATCCGATAAGCAATGTTTTAAAATCAAATATAAAGTTAAGTCTTGATGTAAAATAATCTTTTATAATGCTGTGGTCAGATAACGGTATTTCATTGATTGCTGAAATCATATCCGAAGGATTAAGAAACAGATTGAGTATGAGTGTGAAAACAAGAGCTATAAACGGAGCAGATACATATTTACTGAAGTTTTTGAATTTCCTGGGAAAAGTTATCATTATAACAAGAACGATTGTACCGTAAAGCACACCGCGCCAGTTCGGATGAAAACCGAGTGAAACATATGATTTAATCATTTCAGCAACGTTGTTACCTGTTGCGCCTATTCCGAAATAATCGGTAGTGAAAAGTACGGTAACTGTTAAAGCACCGGCAAGCATAACTCCGGATAAAGACGGTGAAGCAAACAGGTTTTTAATTTTATCAGCAAAGAAAGAGGAAGCAATTAACAACAATCCGCATGTTACGGATGAACTCAAAGCATAATCGGGATTTAATCCGATTATCAAAAATGATATGACTAACGGCATCATTTTTTTGTTGTTTATTTCAGATATGAATAAAACAGAAATTAAACAGAAGGAAAAAGCAATAATCAAATCAAGTCCCAAACAAACAGCAAAGCAAAACACAAAAGGAAAATGATTTGTCAGATAGTATGATGTATCTTTAATGTAATTCTTAAGTTGTTGATTCATCAATCAAATCTCCATTCAACAGACATATGAAGTTATTTTACATTAAATTTTTAAAGTATACAAGAGATTTTAAAAAGTTTTTATTTTTGTATGGTAAAATTAATAATAATGTGATAAAATATTCGGGATAAATTATTCGGAGAGATGTATGAACAGTAAGAAGATAAAAAAGATTGCTACATGGATTATCGTGCCTCTTATGGCCGCAATTTTCATTCTCGATATTGCTACGGTTGTCATCGGGAATAAATATGCAAGGGAACATTACCCGGTAAAAGAGTCTTTTTCATATGAATACGGTGATGACAGGATTCATTTTCTTAACACCGCTAATTCAGATGCCATCATCATTGAAAGCAATGGCAGATTTGCTATGATTGATGCAGGAGAAGGTAATAATAATCCAAGAAGGAAAACAGATTATAAGGGGTTTGAAACAGAAGTAATCAACTACATTAAAAAAGTATGTATCAATGATAAAGGTGAGGTTTATCTCGATTTTATTCTTGGTTCACATTGCCATTATGACCATATAGGGTGTTATCACGCAATTATTACCGATACAGAGGTAGGTATAGGTAAAGCCTATTTTAAAAAATTTAACGCTGAAACAGCCAAGGATTATGAAGTTGAAAAATGGAAAATTGATGAAGTTTATAATGAAATTATAAATGATTTAAATAACAGGAACATTGAAGTTTCATATTATATCCCCGAAAAAATTTCGTTCGGTGATTTTACCCTTGAATTTTTCAACACAGTAACACCGTCTGAATTAAATGGTGAAGGTGAAAACGCATCAAGTATCGGAATAAAAGTTATCAAAGGTGATAAAACTGCGTTCCTTGCTGCCGATATTACAAAATCCTGCGGTCTTGAACCTTTACTTGGTGATAAAATAGGGGATATAGACCTGCTTAAAATCGGACATCACGGTTATTTTGGTTCATCATCCACGGAATTCCTTGACTGCCTTAACCCGGAAATAGCGATTGTTACAAATCACCTCGGAAAGATTTATCCTAATGTTAAATGGAATCTGATTATGCATTCTAATCTCCCGATTTACGCAACGTACGATAATAATGGCATTATTGCGACGTTTAATGATAGCGATGAAATTATACTCACAAATGATATTCATTAAATTATTAATGATTTATTAATATAACAACATATAAATTGACAAACCGATATTTAATTGATAGAATTAAATTAATATAGTCGGATTTTGCGCAGTTTTAAAGTTTTGATATGGATTGGTAAATGTTATGAATCTTACATGTTATGATTATTTGAAAGTTTTTGCTAACAAGACGGGTGATTACGATGCAGTTCTTGCATTCGGCAGCAGAACAAAACTTTCAAAAATAATCCGTGATTCAGATGCGGTTGCGGCTTATATAAACTCGATAGGAATTAAAAGCGGAGATGTTGTTACAATATTTCTGCCTAATGTTGTTCATGCTTTTACAACTTTTTATGCTTTGAATAAAATCGGAGTTATTGCCAATATTGTCCATCCTCTTACAACTCCGGATGCACTTGTTGAAATAATTGAGTTTACAAAATCAAAAGCAATCTTTTTGCTGGATATTCTTGCCGAAAAGTATGTTGATTTATTAAATAACTGCAATATTCCTGTTATTGTTTGTTCTAACTCAGATTATCTTATTGCCCCGGTTGTACCTGCTTTTAAAGTTTTTGAAAAGGTAAAGGGTAAAGGTGTAGATGGATTTAAAAAATCTGTCAAATATTCCAAAGCTGTTTCAATCGGAGCGAAGAAAAGCTGTGTTGAGTGTCATGACGGAAACAAAATTGCTGTTTATCTTCATGGCGGCGGAACAACGGGAAAAAGTAAAACCATCATGCTTTCAAGCAATAATATTAATAACATTGCCACTAAACTTGAAGACCTTGATTCGCCTCATAAGGCCGGTAGTGAATATTCACTTCTTGTTCTTCCTTCTTTCCACGCATTCGGACTTGCGGTTGCAATGCATTTTCCGATTACTCACGGTTATACGTCGATACCAATGATTCAATTTAACGCTGAAAGTGCAAATAAACATATGAGAAAACATAATGTTACTTTTGTGCTTGGTGTTCCCAATATGTTCAAAAAGATGCTTGAAGAAAAGCATTTTGACGGTCCGCATCTTAAAAATTTACGTCTTGTTTTTTGTGGAGGCGACGTTTTGCCTGAACGTCTCGTCAGAGATTTCAATAAAACTGTTGCAAAGAACGGCGGTAAAGGCAAGCTTTTCCGCGGCTACGGATTGACAGAAGTTTCTTCTGTTTGCACTGTTAACAGATATGATGCATGCAGAGAAGAATCAATCGGTAAACCGCTTCGTGACATAACCGTTGAGATTTGGGATGAAATGAAGAACAAGCTTCCCGCAGGTCAGACCGGTGAAATTGTTATCAAAGGCGATACAGCCATGATTGGATATTATAACGGCGATAACACGGTAAAGAACGACGGTGTTTATGTTAATTCCAAGGGTGAACGATGGATTCTTACCGGCGACCTCGGACATCTTGATTCTGACGGTTTCCTTTATTTCACGGGACGTAAAAAGCGAATGATTGTAATATCGGGCTATAATGTTTATCCCGTTGATATTGAGAATGCTGTTTTACAGCTTCCGTTTATAAGTGAGGCGTGCGCTGTTCAGGGATATCAAAAAAATAAACCCTGCGTTAAGCTTTGCGTTACATTGAAAGAACCTATGAATCATGATGATGCAATTGATAAGATTCAGAATTATTGTAAAAAGAATCTTGCAAAGTTTTCGTGTCCGAGAAAAATTGAAGTATTTGATACATTTCCCAGGACAAAAATGGCAAAAGTTGACTTTATGAAGCTTTCGGATAAATACGAACCCGAAAAGAAATCATTCTTCCAAGAAAGGAATTCAAAATGAGTAAGCAGATAAGAGAAATTCAAAGCGGCGATATTATAGCGACAATGAAAACAACACTCGGAGATATTAAAATTATTTTATTCCCTGATGCAGCACCCAAGGCGGTAGAAAATTTTACAACTCACGCCAAGAACGGATATTACACAGGTATTATTTTCCACCGAGTAATTCCTGATTTTATGATTCAGGGCGGAGACCCAACAGGAACGGGCAGAGGCGGCGAAAGTATATGGGGCAGAAGCTTTGAAGACGAGTTCAGCGTTGATTATCATAATATAAGAGGCGCTCTTTCAATGGCAAATGCAGGTCCCGGAACAAATGGCAGTCAGTTTTTTATTGTGCAGGCCAAAGAAGTTGACAGCAGTCTTCTTTCACAGATGGAACAACTTTCCGACAGGGGATTTCCCACAGAGTGTGTCGAAGATTACAGAATTCTTGGCGGTACACCTTGGCTTGATTTTAAACACACAGTTTTTGGACAGGTTGTCGAAGGAATGAATGTTGTTGATTCAATCGCATCGGTCAAAACAGGGTTTGCCGATAAACCTGTTGATGACGTTGTAATTCTCGGAGTAGAAATAGAAAATGTTTAATTAATTTACCCCCGATATTTCTAAAATGAATATCGGGGGTAATTGCTTGATTTAATTAAATATTGCCGATTATTCTTCCAATGAGACTTGCGTATCTGTCAACGAGTGCAAAAATAAAATCCATAAATCCGAGATCAAATATGAATTCATTTCCGTCATCGGATGCTTTGTCTGCATTAAGAGTGAAGCCTTCTGTGTAAACAACCCCGCCTTCACCGAAAATTTCTGCTCTTACATAACCTTTGATTACATCTTCATAATCATTAAGATCAAATGCAAGGTCGTCAGCTTTTGTTGTAGCTATAAGCTTTCCGTCTGATATCCAACGAACAAGAAGAGCATTTTCTGAATCAATTGTAATTGTATCTTCGGCATCATTAACTGTAATTGATTTAACAGAAGGTCTTGTTGCAGTTGCAAGGTAACCTTCGTCATCAAGTGCAGTATAATTCACTCCAACCTGACCGTCATCGCCTGATTTATCTTTTTCTTCTCTTTCGGCATCATATTCAACAACAAGCGCTGCGATTTTTGTATAAAGTTCAGTTTCACCATAGTATGTCTTAAGAGCTTCGGCTATCTGCGCAAGTTCATCACGGTTATGGATGCAGGTGCTCTGAGGAAGAAGTTCACCGTTAAGGAGAGCGTTTTTGATGCTGGCACTTGTGTTTTCAGTTGCTAGAATAAGTACGCTGCCGGTATCAATTTTATCAAGCTGGTGAGCATCGCTTGTTGCAATTGCGGTTACAGTCTTTCCTTTTTCTGCAGCCATGGAGAGCATAATATCCCAGAGTTTTCTGTCATATCTTGTTCTTCCGTCGCCTTTGCTGTTGATATCAATACCGATGCAAGAATCATATTTGTTAATATATCCATAGAATTTATTGATGTAATAATTATAAGAGAGATTGCTAATATCATAAGCATCTTCCTGATAAAGCTCATATCTTGCCTGAGTATATTCACCGGGGTGATTGATAACAGAAAGACCGCCCGCCTTGTCAACTCCAACGATAGCATTTTTATAACCGCTGGGCATATTGCTTTCAAAAGGTGCAAACCAACTGTTAACGTGTGCGTTTATTGAAACGGCGTTGTTTTCGATTCCGAAAGGAATACGGAGAATTTTGTGACCGTCTGATGTTACAAAATAATCATCACCGTTTTCTGTTTTCATTTCATAAGCAGTACCTTTGGGAAGAGTGCCTTTTTCTTCAAGCATAACAAGATTTCCGTCGGTTTTACCTACAAGAGCCATAACATTTGTTACAAGTCTTGAATTTTTTGAACTGTCTGTCCAGCTTTTATTGCTGATTCCATGGTCGGTAATTGCAACAACATCAAAACCGGTTTCATAATGACGTTCAACAGATGCAACAAGGGTATCATCACCGTCACTGGCGTTTGTGTGAGTGTGAAGCGCTGCTTTATACTGATTGACAGTTTCCCAATTAATATTTTTATAAGGGTTTGTGATTGTGTATCCGATAGATGTGTCTTCGGATGCAAATGCAAAGGGTAAGCAACCATAAAGCATGGTCGCAGCAAGAATTATTGCTATGGTTTTTTTGAACATTTATGCTACCTCCTAAAATTTTTAAATATTATATCATTATTTTATTTGATTTGTAAATAGTAAACAAAAAAATATAATATATTTTGGTTGACATCCGTTTGATATTTATAAAGTTATATGTTAAAATAATGAAAAAAGGAGAGATGTTTTATGTTTATTATCAGAAAAATATGGTATGTGATTACTTTACCGCTTTTGTTAATTACTTTAATTACAAGCCCCGTTGCAAGCAGTACGGATTCAGCTGAACTTATTTCCGAAAATTCTTTTGTTTTTGAAAAAGCCTTGCTTATGGGTCAGGGAATTACTACCGATGGTGAATATTATTATACAAGCGGTGCAATTGCAGCTCTTGATTTGACTGCACTTGCAAAGTTTACATTTGATGATATGGAAATTGTTAAAAGCAGAATTAATCCTCTTCCAAAGGAATGTTCAAAAAGAGGGGATGACCATATAGGTGGTATAAGCTATTATAATGGAAAATTATATGCCGCTGTTGAAGACAGCGATGAATATATTTATCCCTGTATTGTTGTTTTTGACTGTGATACATTAAAGGCAACAGGTGAGGTATATAATCTGCCTGCTGAAATTTATGATGATGGTGTGCCTTGGTGTGCAGTTGATACTGAAACAGGTTATTTATATGCTTCAAAATGGACTGAAGCCAAAACAATTTATGTTTATGATATTAATGATGCCATGAAGCTTGTTAAAGAAATCCCTTTAACGGGTCTTGGTGTTATTGACAGAATTCAGGGAGGAGAATTTTATAACGGAACACTTTATCTATCAAACGATGTTGAAAACAACGGAAACATTAAAAATGTTCTGAGTGTTGATGTTAACAGCGGAGAAGTTAAGATTTTTGCACAGAGAGATGTCGGCGGAGAAAATATTGAAGCCGAAGGCATGACTTTTGGTGTTAACAAAGACGGTGCTGTGTTGCATGTTCTTGACTATAATAAAGTTATCGGAATCTTTGTCAGACATTATAATGTTGATTTTGGAGAAAACTTAAATGAAGTTTAAAGATATTAATATAAGAGATCCGTTTGTTTTGCCTTATGAAGGTAAATATTATTTATACGGCACAAGAGGAGAAACTGCTTGGACTTCTGCAAATGGACTTGATGTTTATGTGAGCGATGACCTTGAAAACTGGAGCGAGCCACATGAATGTTTTACCGTCACAAATGAATTATGGGCAAACAAAGAGGTCTGGGCGCCCGAAGTACATATTTACAACGGAAAATTTTATATGTTTGTTTCGTTGCGCTCAGATAAAAGGAACAGAGGAACACAGATAATGAAAAGTGATTCTCCGTTGGGTCCGTTTTTCCCTTTTACCGATGACGCTATAACACCGAAGGAGTGGTCAGCACTTGACGGAACTTTTTATGTTAGCAAAAAGGGTGAACCGTATATTGTTTTTTGCCATGAATGGGTACAGGTTACAGATGGCGAAATATGCGCAATGAAGCTTTCGGAAGATTTGTCACATCCTGTCAGTGAGCCTGTTATTCTTTTCAGAGCATCCGAACCGTTCTGGGCTGATAAGAGCAGAGATAAATTTGTAACAGACGGCCCGTTCATGTACAGAACCGAATGCGGTAATCTTTTGATGATATGGTCAACTTTTACTCAAAGTGGATATGTTCAGGCAATTGCACATTCAGACAACGGAGATATTGACGGAATTTGGGTTCATGATGAACCACTTTTTAATAAAAATGGTGGTCACGGAATGATTTTTGAAGATTTCAAGAGTGAAAAACACCTGATTTTGCATTCTCCCAACGAAAATCCGTTGGAAAGACCTGTTATATTTACGCTTAAAGAGGAAAACGGAACTTTGGTTCTTGCATAATTTTACGGAGATGATATTAATGAAAAAACTGATAAGTGTTATTTTGGCAATTTCCATGATAATGTTAATGTTCATTCCTGCGTTTGCAAAAGTCGGTGAAGAACATAATCACGAAGAGTGTTCAACATATCCCGTTATTATTATCAGAGGCATGGATTTTGGCGGTCTTACAGTTGATTATGGAACTGAAAATTCAACGCCTGCAATTAATGCCGATGTTCCTGAAATTATCAAAGCTGTTTTTAAAGCTATATTAACGGGCATTTTCACTTTTAATATTGACAATGCATTTGATGTTGTTCTTGGTTGCGCATATGATATATTTAAATATATGTCAATGGATGAAAACGGGGATTCGCTTTATAATATCGGACAGCCGAAATATCCCGAAAGCGCTGATAATTATGAGGATTTATGCAATGGTGATTGGGGCGAATTCGGCATGGTAAGAACCTGCATTGAAAAGCTTCCTGACGGACATACATACTATCTTAATTACGACTGGAGATTGGATCCGTTTGTTGTTTCTGACGAGATAAATGCTCTTGTTAATTCTGCCGTTGAAGAAACAGGACATGATAAGGTTAATATTGTTTGTTGCAGCATGGGTGGTCTTATGACTGTTGCATATCTTACGGAATACGGATATGAAAAAGTTAACAGATGCTTATTTATGTCATCCACTTTCTGCGGTGCGCAGGTTGCCTCTGATCTTCTTTGCGGAAGGCTGGAGATTACTGCGGATAATCTCTATAATTTCCTTGCATCACTTGTTTCTGAACAGCCTGCTGTTGAATTTCTTATTAACGGATTATATAAAATCGGCGCATTCAAAGGACTTACAAAGATAACCGATTTTGTGATTGATAATTATAAACAGGACATATACGATAAGGTGCTTAAACCGGTTTTCTGCAATATGCTTCCTCTTTGGGGACTTGTTCAGACTGAGGATTATGAAACTGCCAAGGCTTTTGTTTTCGGAAATAATACTGATGAAAACGTTTCATTGATTTCAAAAGCTGACAAGCTTCAGGAAATGATGAAAGGCAGAACGGAATTAATCAATAATATGATTGATGACGGAGTTGAAATTGCTGTTGTTGCTCATTATGATGCACCGCTTGCACCTGTTTATGAAAATGCGGATTTCAACGGTGACGGCACTCTTGAAACATATCAGATGTCAGGTTATGCAACGGTTGCAAAATACGGTGAAACACTTGGCGATGACTATGTTCCTGCTAATCCGAAATATTTGTCTCCCGACAAAGTTGTTGATCTTTCAACGGCACTTTTCCCTGAATATACATATATAATCAAAGGCGCAACTCATGTAGGCGGAAACTACGGCTCCGAATATGCAGATTTTCTTATCTGGCTTCTGACATTTGACGGAGAGTTCTATGCAGGAGCAAGTGAAAGATATCCGCAGTTTATGGTTTCCGATTCGGATCTTACGCTCAGTAAATTTGAATGAGGTTAAAATGAAAAAAATTGGAAAAGAAGTATTGCTTTTAAAAACAAGTGAAATAAATCCCCGTAACGGTGAGGGTTCATTTGTGAAGCTAAACGACAGCTCTATTCTTTTTGGTTTTACTGAGTTTATCGGAAGCACTCGTGGAGATGAAGAAAATGCAAGAATTTCTGCAGTTTTATCCAAAGACAACGGAGAAACATGGTCTGACAGATTTATTCTTTTTGAAAAACCCGAAGAAACTGTCAACATAATGAGTTTGTCATTCCTCAGAATGAAAAACGGTGATATCGGTGCTTTTTACATAATAAAAAATCAGGACGGAACCGATAGAATTGTTTTTCTCCGTTCGTCGGATGATTGCAAAACGTGGACAGAACCCGTAAATTGCACCGATTGCCTCGAAATTCAGGATTACTATGTTCTCAATAATGACAGAGTGATTATGCTTGAAAACGGCAGAATAATTCTTCCTCTTGCAAGGCATACAATTCATGGAGGATATGAGGATTTTGCTCCGGGTCTTATTTGTTTCATCATTTCTGATGATGACGGAAAAACCTGGTATAAAACAGAAGCCGAGCTTTCTTGCCCTTTTGTCAATAATATTGACGGTTATGAAGAACCCGGCTTATATGTTCTTCCCGATGGAAAAATATGGTGTTATATCAGAACGGATATTGGATTTCAATTTGAAACATTTTCCGGGGATAACGGTATGACGTGGAGTTTTCCCGAACCGAATATGTTTTTTTCTTCTGCTTGTTCACCTATGCTTGTAAAAGACTGCGGTAAATATACCGTAGCGATTTTCAATCCCATACCTGAACATTCTCTCAGAAAAGAAAGTGAGCCGTGGGGCAGAACGCCTTATGTTATTGCCGTAAGCGATGACAGGGGAGTAACTTTTAAAAAAGAAAGGCTTTTTTATCTTGAAGATGATTTGGACAACGGTTATTGTTACCCTGCAATTTTTGAATGTGATGATTATTTCCTTGTTGCTTATTATCACAGTTACGGAACTGATAATTGTCTGAATTATTGCAAAGTGAAGAAAATATATTACAATGAAATTTCATTATAATAAGAGGCATTATATGGTTGAAACTATTGAACAATTCTCAAAAACATATTCATTTCCGCCGAAAAAAGAAAGAATTGCCGCGAGAGGTCTTGTTGTTGATAACGGAAAGATTTTACTTTCTTATGAAGTAAATACCAATGTGTTTATGTCACCGGGCGGTGGCCTTGAAGACGGTGAAAACCTTGAAGAATGCTGTGTGAGAGAACTCCGTGAAGAGGCGGGATATAAAGTTAAACCTATTGAATTATTCCTTGTTGTCAATGAATATTGTTTTGAGACTCTGTATGTAAGCAATTATTATATTTGTGAAAAAACAGGGGAATGCCCCCGTTCTTTGACGGAAATAGAAATCGAACACGGCATAACCCCTGTCTGGATTGATATTGATAAAGCAATTGAGATTTTTTCTGATTATCCGAATAAAAGAGAAGATATAGCGAGTTTATATCTGCGTGAATACACTGTTCTTAATAAATATAAAGAAATGAAATTGAATAATGAATAAGGTTATTATTATTGGTTGTCCCGGAAGCGGCAAAACTACATTTTCATTAAAACTCAATAAAATTACGGGTTTACCCCTTTATCACCTTGATGCGATATGGCACAAGCCCGATAAAACTCACATTCCGAGAGAAGAATTCGATAAGAGAGCTGCCGAAATTTTTAATACTCCCGAATGGATAATTGACGGCAATTATAACAGAACAATTGAAATGAGACTTCAGCAGTGCGACACGGTTTTTCTTTTTGATTTGCCGACAGAGGTCTGTTTGCAAGGTGTTACCGAGCGTCTTGGAAAAGGACGTTACGACTTGCCGTGGATAGAAAAAGAATTAGACCCCGAATTTGAAGGCTTCATCAAAGATTTCCCCAAAACATCCTTACCTGAAATATATGAACTTATTGAAAAATATAAATCCGAAAAACAAGTGATTGTTTTTAAATCAAGAGAAGAATCGGATGAATACATTAATATGACGGAAAGGAAGCAATAATGAAAATAGCAGTTTTGGGATATGCCGGAAGCGGAAAAACATATCTGTCCGATTACATATCAGAAAAGAAAAATATTCCCGTTCTTCATCTTGACTCGGTAAAATGGGATAAGGAATGGAAACCAATTGATAATTCATTCGTTTTGCCGAAAGTTTCGGAGTTTATGGCAAGCAAAGATTGGATAATTGACGGTTACTACGATTATCTGTACTATGATGAACGCCTTGAACAAGCAGACATGATAGTTTTACTGCTTCTGCCCCGATTGACTTGCTTGTGGCGTGCAATTAAAAGAACAAAATCACGCAGAAAAGACGGCTACAAAAACGACCTTAATTTGTGGTTTATAAAGTTTACATTATTCGGCTGCAGGAACAAGGAAAGACGGCGGAC
>JAFWYP010000025.1 GCA_017517665.1 Clostridia bacterium
GCTCAACTGCGATATCGGTAACAGCCTTGCTTGCCTCTTCAATCTTGTCAAGGAGAGATTCGAAGCCTGCCTTGATTTCATCATATTCAGCCTTCTGCTCATCGGTGAGATTATCAGGATTTACCTCTTCAATTTCGGCAATCTTATCTTCAATAGCCGTCTTGTCGTCGCTTGAAACATTTTCGGGATTGTAGTTATTTTCGATGTCCTTGATTTCTTCAAGCTTTTCTTCTGTTTCGGTAATCTTATCTTCAAGACCTTCGATATCCTTAATCATATCTTCGAGAGCGGTCTTTTCGTTTTCGGTTACATTATCGCTGTCGATGATTGACTGAATATCTTCTTTGAGCTGTGCGAGTTCGTCGCTGTCGGTTGACTTGACTGTTTCTTCGTCATAGGACTTAACGGCTTCATCAACCTTCTTGATTTCCTCTGCAACCTCTGCGAGCTTTTCAACGAGATCGTCTATTGCCTTTTCGGTTTCTTCAAGAGCAGCCTTTTCATCTTCGGTGAGATTATCACCGTCTGTAAGAGCCTTGATATCCTCGATAAGCTTGCCGAGTTCGGGAACATCATCTGATGTTACTGTTTCCTTATCGTAGCCGTTTACAGTTTCATCAATTCTTTCGATTTCTTCGGCTGTATCATCAATCTTCTTGATGAGTGCATCAATCTTTGCATCAAGTTCGCCGAGCTTTGTTCTTTCATTTTCGGTGATGTTTGTTGCATCGGTAAGAGCCTTGATATCCGCTTTGAGCTGTTCAAGGTCTGCCTTGTCGGTTGACTTGACGGTTTCTTCGTCGTAACCGTTTACGGCTTTTTCAATTTTCTCGATTTCGTCTGCTGTTGCACCGATTTTATCGAGGAGTGCGTTGAGTGTTTCTTCGTTGCCGTTGAGCTGTTCTCTTTCTGCGTCGGTGATATTATCGCCGTCTGTGAGAGCCTTGATATCGGCAAGAAGCTTTTCAATATCCGCCTTGTCGGCACTTGTTACGGTTGCTTCGTCATAAGCGTTTGTTGCATCGTTGATGCGGCTGATTTCTGCAACAGTTTCATCAATTTTTGCGATGAGCTTGTCGCAGGTTTCGTCTGTACCTTCAAGGAGTGTTCTTTCGTCTGCGGTGATGTTATGTGTATCAAGAAGCTCCTTAATATCTGCGATAAGCTGCTGAATATCAGCCTTGTCGCTTGACTTCACGCTTTCAAACACATACTTGTCAACTGCTTCGATAATACGCTTGATTTCATCGCTGATAGCTGTGAGCTTATCAATCAGACCGAGAACCTTATCGTGAGCCGCCTGAAGATTTTCAAGTTCTTCTGCGGTTACATTATCGGTAAGAGCAAGAGCGTAAATATCATCGTTGAGCTGAACAAGATCATCCTTATCTGCACTTGTTACCGTTGCTTCGTCATAGCCGTTTGCAGTAGCAATTACTCTGTCATATTCAGAATTTGTTTCTGCGATTTTTGCAAGGAGAGCATCTGCGGTTGCATCAAGATTTTCGAGTTTTGCTCTTTCGTCTGCGGTAATGTTCTGACCGTCGGCGAGAGCCTTGATGTCTGCTTTGAGCTTTTCAATGTCAGCCTCGTCGCTTGACTTAACGGTTGCTTCGTCATACTTGCCGACCTCTGCTTCAAGTCTTGCGATTTCGTCTGCGGTTTCATCAATCTTTGCAAGGAGAGCATCAAGAGTTGAATCAAGCTCGTTGAGCTTTGCTCTTTCGTCAGCGGTGATGTTATCGCCGTCGGTGAGCTTCTTGATTCTTGCGATAAGGTTTTCAATATCAGCCTTGTCGCTTGATTTTACGGTGTCAATGCTATAAGCATTAACTGCCCTTGTAATTCTTGAGATTTCATCTGCCGTGCTTCTGATTTTCGCAGCAAGTAAATTCGCCTTTGCGTTAAGCTCTTCAAGATCTGCTCTTTCAAAATCGGTGATATTTTTGCCCGTTGTGAGAGTCTCGATATCGTCGATAAGCTGTAAAATATCTTTGTAGTCGCCGTACTTAACGGTTGCTTCGTCATAGCCGTTTACAGCTTCGTCAATTCTTGAAATTTCGTCTGCAGTTTCGTCAATCTTTGCTTTGAGCTTTTCAATTCCGTCAAGGATGTCTTCAAGCTTCTTTTCTTCTTCGTCGGTAAGGTTGAAGCCGTAGCGGTCCTTGATTTCATTTACTTTGCTGACAAGCTTGTCGAGTGCGGGAACGTCGCTTGATTTGACGGTTTCGATATCAAACTCTGCATAGTCTTCTTCAACGTCTGCAATAAAAAGCTCAATGCTGTTGATAATGCGGAGCATATCTTCACAAGCTTCCTTAATATCTGCCCATTCGCTCTTCTTGTCAGCATCGGCAATATCCGTTACTGCATTGTTGAGCTGGTCAACAATGTATTCCAGGCTTTCTCTGTCAGTTGATTTGACGTTCCACTTCATCACACCGTTATCTTCAACACGGTCAAGGTGAGAAATGCAGTCATCGTCAAGTGCAATTTCAAAAGCAATCTTTGCTTCGCCCGTGAAGTTGCCCGTACCTGTTACGGTGAGCAGATATACGCCGACGTTTGTTGCCTTGTTGCCGCTGACTGTATAGGTTGCTTCGGGAGCTGTGCCCGTGGGAAGAACCTTTTCAACGGTCTGTGTCTGCTCTTTGCCGTTGTAGGTGAGAGCATCGCCGAGAATGATAGATCCGTCGGAAATATCTTTTGCGGTGATTGTAAAGGAAGCGAGCTCAACATCATTTATTGCATAATATTTATCGCTCTCCGCCGTGGATACCTTAACGGTATATGTACCTGCGTCAACGGGTTCAACAGCTTCGCCGTCTTTATAATAAGTAACGGTTATTGCACCCATACCCGTAATTTCGGGAGAAACTTCAACGGTTGCATATTTTGCCGTGCCGTCATAAACAAGGTTTTCGGGAGCAGTGTAAATAAAGTTGTCTGCCGCTGCACTTCTCTTAACCAATTCAAACTCAACGCTTACCGTTGCACCGCCGACTGTTACGCTTGCGGTGTAAGTGCCTGCATCTTTAGGGGGCAAGCCGTAAGGGGCTGAATATGTAATATCACTGATTGCAACCGAAGTGTCAACAAGGTTGTTTTCAATGGTTGCTTCTTTTGCGGTTATGCCGTCTGCATAAAGGTCTGCAGGGGCAAAGATTTTGAGTGTGCCGCCGTTTGTATCGAGGCAGCCTGTATCTGTGTTAGCACAAGTTGCGGTTATTGTGTCACCATTTGCAGAATAAATCCAATCGTGCTGGTGTGTTATGATAGTGAACTTTGTACTTCCGCTTACATTATAGTTTCCACCTGCATTGTCGGTGATTGTTATTGTTGCTTTACCGGCATCTGTATTATCACTGTAGACTACTGTGTATTCGCTATCGGAAATTACATTTCCTTTATCGTCCTTTAATGTAAAGGCAGGTTTTATTTCGTTGCCGTTATCGTAGAGATAGGTTTCCTGCAAGCCTTCAAAATCAGGATTGCTTACTTCTCTGGGGGCAATTGTGAACGCTACAGGACTTATTGTTTTTGAATTATAATGTTCCGTTGCGGCAATAACTGCTCCGATATAATATGTGCCTGCATAACTCGGAACACCGCCTTCTGTTTCTGCACCGTTAGCAGATCCGGTCATAACCGGACGTCTGCCGGTGGAAATATAATAAGTGTATGTCACTTCAGCATTTTCGGGATTGTTTGTAACATAGGGTTCGTTGGGAGTATCAAGATAATTCCAACTCTCAAGTATTAATTGAGTGCTGAGAGAACCCTTGTTGATTTTCCAATATTTCGTAACCGTTCCGATATAGTTGCCTTTACCTGTTACGGTAACAGCATAACCGTCACCCGTGCTGATTTCTGTTGCAGAGGTTGTGCCTGTGATTTCATAGTCTACGGAAGCGGTGAGTGTTGTATTTGTATCATACTTAACGGTAACAGTTGTACTCTGTTCGGTTCCGTTATAGGAAACTGATGTTTTGGAAAGTGTTACCATTGAAGCAATGATTTCACGGGGCTGAATCTGATAGCTAACACTTGCTGTTGCTTCTCCCGCAGTAACAGAAGCAACAATATTCTGACCGGTAACATTTGTGCGGTCAATATCATTATAGACGATTGCGGGTTTACCGGGTTTCCATTCATTATAGGTGCAATCAGCATCTTTGGAGGTGCCGTCATAAACAAGTTCAGCAGGAGCAACAATAGTCATACTGCCGCCGTCATTATTATCAAGGTCACAGCCTGCATTTACGCATTTTGCTTTAATGGAGTCTGTTCCGACCAAGGAATATTCCCACTTATGCATATGACGCTGTTCAAGAATGGGATACTCACTATGCTGATACCATACAGTTTCGCTGTTGCCTGCATTAAGCTTAGCGGTAATTGTTCCGTCAACAAATTCTTCTCGGGTGCTTCCGACAGTGATAGAGTCGAAGTTTGATGCAGCTCCCTTCGTATCAAGATAAGGGCTGACATATGATGCCTCAACATTGCCCTCAATGGCATGGTTGTTGATAAGCTTATCCGGACCGGGCCAGACACCTGAACTGTAGCCTACGATAGGAGCACCTACGTTACTGGAAACGATCTTTGCGTAGTTGTGGCAGTTTTCGATAATGCAATTGCCTTGTTCACCCGCAATGCCGCCTGCTTTTGAAGTGGCATTTACATCACCTGCATTATAGCAGTTAAGAATTTTATCAGAAGCATTATACGAACCAGAGGCAGCAATACCGCCGGCGATGCCGCCGGTAATCGCGCCTTCATTGTAGCAAAGGGAGATATTTGCATATGCTGATGTATTATCATAACCGGAAATACCACCGGCATAACCACCCTTGATATCACCTGAGTTAGAGCATTTAGTTACCTGCACCGATGCTCCGCTGCTATCACTTGGGGCAGCTACAATACCTGCGGCGGCATATATTACCGTAGAACTGCTTTCTGCGGTAACATCTGCGTTATTAGAGCACTCTCTAATCGTGCCTGCACCTGAACGCACACAAATACCGCCTGCATGTGAATCGTAGTTTTCTGTATGAACTGCCTTTACTGTGCCTGAAACAACATTACATTTTTCGATAGTTCCGGTATTTAAATACACGATACCTGCTGCAGCTGATTTACCTGCAACAGTAATATTAGTTGCCGTACAGTTGGTTACCGTACCCCTATTCGTACCAATCATAGCAGAACTTGTACTGCCGATAATGGTTATATCCGATACTGCACAACCAGAAACCGTACCGTTATTGTTCTCAACCAAACCAACTGCCGGAGTAGAGCTTATATAGTTGACGGTAGCACCGGAAAGTGTCAGATTTTTCAGCTCACCGCCACTTCCGATAGTATCGAACAACGGCAGTTCCATCTGTGGCAGTCCGCTGACGGTATAGCCGTCACCGTCAAAACTGCCGGTGTAGGCATCATCCTCACCAATACGGTAATCACCGATTTTATCGGAAATCACCGCAGAAAAATCAATATTGTCTGTCAGAATGCCATTGATCGTAGGGTCTTCCTTTGACTTTTTGGCAAACTTATACCAATCAAGTCTGTTAGTAATTTCATAAATACCGTCCTCATTGGGTTCGTAAGCTGCTGCGGCATCACCGTTGTAGTAACGATATCCGCCCTCCGCATCAGGGTCATCTTCACGATATACAATATAATCCGCATTGTTATCAGCGTTCCACACGGGATACTCATCTTCGCCGATTTTCTGTCCCCATTGTGAGTAAGCATTAGTGCTACTTGAGGTAGAATTTGCAAGGTAATATGTAGCAATGCCTGATTTTATTTCATCTGTTGTAAAGCACTTACTGCTCGCATAGTTTATTGCTTCGCCATAAATCGTGCTGTCATACGCACTGGCATAGGCATTAGCCGAAGCACCATAAAAAGGTCCCTGTTTTGTTGGTGCAGAAGCTTTAGCACTACTGAAGCTGGAGTATATTGCTGCGTAATAACCAACTATACCGCCTGCATTTTTCGTTGTAGCAGTAACATCTGTTCCGTAGTTACAACAACCAATAATATAGGTGTAGCTCAAGCTGCCACCACGTCCGAGAATACCGCCGACATCAGATGCACCGTTTACACTACTATCGGTAATAGCACAGAGTCTGATATACGATTTATTACTTGAATTGTTACCTCCTGCCGAGCCTACAATACCGCCTATCTTGTCAGCAGTACCCGATATTTCGCTTTCAGATGTATGACAATTCGTCAAAGTTACACCGGCCGCAACATAACCGACGATGCCACCGACAGAACCTTTGCCGCTTACAATGCTTCCTGTTAGTTTACAGTTTTCAATGCTGCTTCCGGAAGCAGCACTTCCCGCAATAGCACCAAGGGAAGTGTTTGTACTGTAAAAGTAAGAATCTGCTATGGTCAGATTTTTTACCGAACCGCCTAAATAACCAACAAAACCTCTATAAGTTACGGTGTCATTAACATAAAGACCGCTGATGGTTTTATTATTACCGTCAAAGTGACCTTTGAATTGAGAAGTTGAGCTGAAGCTTTTACCAATAGCCGTCCACACAACTAAATTTGATATGTCAGTAGTCAGTGCGCCATCGACGAACACATTCTCGTTTACCGTGATGTTGTTCATCAGTATGGCATTGGCGGAATTGTTCTTAGTAACACCACTGAGTGTGCCGTTGACAAGTCCGGCAAACCAATAGAGTTCTGATGCAGTTGTAATTTCGTAAACCGCATCCTTTGTATCATCACCGTTTACATCATACTTGTCTGTTGTCAATGTCGGTTCTGTCGGAGTTATCTCTGCTGCCGCACTTGTAATAAAACTGAGCGGTGTAACTGACAGAAGCATTGCCAATACAAGCAGTATGCTTATGAGTTTGTTTGTCTTTTTCATAAGGTTTCCTCCTTTGTATGTGAATGCATATTATTAATATATATATAAACCTTTCGGCTTAATCGCTTTCTTTTTCAACAAAATCCGTAAACTCCGCAAGAACACGTTTGCCCAATCCGCGGCAATCCATTGCAAGAACTCTGTCAATTTTCTCCTTTCGGATTTCCTCCGGTATATTATATATGCCGAGAATCTGATTGAGTGCAGCGGATATTCTGGCGTCAAGCGGAACTGACGCTTCGCTTGAAATAATGGTTGCATAATCAATGCCCTGAACAAGTATCTCTGCTTCAACAAACTGCTCATGAGTCCAATCCTTGCAATATTCAGCCAAAAGCTTCTTTGCTCTGTTTACGTGATTTTCACGAAGATAATCAAGGCACATTCTGCTTTGGAATGCAGAAACAAAGAAATCCCTTGCAACCTCATTTTCTTCGCACGCCGCCGCAACCGTCATAAGCTCAATACATATTGACAAAACGGAGCCTAATCCCTTGTCTGCCTCATAATCAATCAGCTTTTCCTGAAACTCGCAAAGCAATTCAACAAGTTCCACAAGCACATGCTCCTTTGTTGGGAAATAAAAGGTAAAATTACCTTTGCTTATTCCAAGCTCACTGCAAACCATCTGAACCGTTGTTGCCGTGTATCCGTATTCAAGAAACATTCGGGTTGAAACACGGATTATTTTATCTTTTGTTTTCTCTTTCTTCGCCATAAAGCCTCCTTCAAAATATGTTTGTATATGTACTAAGTACAATTTAGCACAAGTGCAGATTAGTGTCAATATATTTTTATAAATAAATACCCCTGCATAGTAACATTTCTTTGCAAGAAAACTGTTTTCGCATATAAAAAGAGCTATACAAATTGCTTCAATGCAAGCTGTATAGCTCCCGTTGTTGTTATCTCATATCCGATAACAATATTAATTTTTGATAAAATTTGAAAGTTCTGAAGTTTATTTCATCAGATATTTAAACTTGTTTCTTCTTGCAAGCAGAATATTTTTCACTCGATTACGGACTGCTTCATCATAATATTCTTTGTACTCATCAACCGCATTGATAATATCGTTTTCCGTAAAACCGATTGCAAGCTGAATGCCGTAGAGTTCCTCTGCAGAATCCATCTGTAAATCAAAATCCGTATCAAACGGTTTTGCTTTTACATTTGCTATGCATTCATAAATATCCGCATCAATCGGATAATCGTTTGTATCGGATAAAAGTGAAAGTCCGAAATCAAAATAAGGACAAAAGCTGAATTCTTTCGTGTCATCGTTTCTGATAAACGCAATGTTGTTTGTGTGTCTGTCCTCGTTGAGGAAGAACGCATCAAGCTCGAGCATTGCCGTCAGATACGCACCAACGTTTTCAAGATTGGTGTGTTCTTCGATGAAATCAACGGTGAACTTTATCCTGTCTTTCACTTCGGGATAGTCAAGCAATGCCTTTGCCAGAGACTGACCTGTATATGCTCTGAAAAGTTTTTCGAGTGTGTAAATTGTTTCATTATCCTTCTTGAAATTTTCGGAGTAACAACCGACAAGTTTTTTGCCTTCGTATTCAATAAAGGTAGGAAGATAAGTTACAAAATTACGGATATTTGTTTTTGCAAGAAGCTTTGAAATAACAATTTCACTCATACCTTCATATCCCATATGGTCTGCTTTATACCATAAGCCGTCTGCAAGCCATTTAGGCTGATTCCCTTTTGAAGATGAATCCGTAATCATCTTCATAGGTTTAGTATTGATTACTTTGTTGTTCATAAATCAACACCTGCTTTCATAAACAAAGTTGATATATTGGTTATCCTCTGCCATTCGGCCTTTCGTAGCCTCAACAATCTGAAGCGGGTCAAAGTGGTCAATGCCGAGATAATTGAGGATTTCTTTTTTGTTTCCTCGCTCTTCGGGGAAACATCTTTCTCGCAGGAAATACTGAAAATCTTCCCACGTCGGATTTTCGATAACACCGAATGCACGGCGGAGAATATCGTTTGTGCGATTTATTATTGAAATCTTTTCGTTGAGGAAATCAACGTAGATTTCCGTGCAGACTTTCTGACGGAACATATAATTCATACGCATTGTGTAGTTGCCCTTGGGGAATGCGTTGAGATATTTTGAGATTGTCTGACGGCTGACACCGAAGCTTTCTGCAATCTCCTGAGTTGTTATTCCCTGCTGCTGCATTTCAATTATTTTCTGAATGTCGGTATCGTTCAAGGCTTTCTTCCGACCTATTTTTTGCTTGCCTGCAATTTTGCGAAGCTCTGCAACATTGTCTGTTCCAAAAAGTTCAATGCAAAGCTTGCGGTAATCCGTTGCCATAATCTCACCTCACAATATAGTGTAAATAATCATTTCTTTACGCTTATTATATTATGAAGCAAACAAATTGTCAATATACAGATTTGTCAGCTCTTTTGAGAGTAAGATAATAAGCAAGATAATAAGTAAGAACTTCTGAATAAATCAAGAGCTATACAGCTAATCAAATCAGCTGATATAGCTCTTGATGTTATTATCTCATATCCGATAACGGTGTGTAATCTGTACTGTTTCGCAGATATTCTTCCATCTTACCGCTAAGCAGTAATCTGACATAGCTCATAGGCTCATTGTAGATGAGAAAATCGAGTTCTGATGTTTCATACATATTATTTGCGTATTCGTTTTCAACTGCATCGCAGTCGATTGACACCATTGAGCCGTCGGTTAACTTCACTTCAACGCAGGCGGTGTCAATATTGAACTCACAAGTTTTGATTCGATTTGTCATTGATAATTCCTCCCTTAATAAATTGTCAAATCCGTTGATATATAAGGCTTATACCGCAAGAGCCACTTCGTATGTAATCTCTTTGCTGTGTCCGTCAAGCCAACGGTAATTGCGGATAAATTTCATAGTTCGTACGGGACATTTATTCTTGACCATCTGGCCGCCGACTGAACCTGCTTCCTTGGAAGTGAGGTCGCCGTTGTAACCCTGCTTAAGGTTAACGCCAACTTCACGGGCAGCTTCCATCTTGAACTGATCAAGAGCAGCTCTTGCCTGAGGAACAACTGAATTATTCTTTGACATTTCGTTTACACCCCTTCAAATTCAATTTGCGTTTGCCTTATTATTGTTGCAATCATTCAGGGGTTTATTAATGTTAATTTTTTGATTATTTTGAAAGTTTTGAATAAGAAAAGACGGCAGATTGCTCTGCCGTCAGATTTGTTTGTTCAATTAGTGATTCATACCGCAAACGCAGACTTTGTTCTGTCCGAAAAGTTTCTGGAAGAAGAGAACAATCTTGTAGAAGAAGCCTGCGATACCTCCCTGATGGCACTTGCAACCGCAGTTTTCTGCACGGTTATATTCGCAAAAGTCGCAGGTTGCATCGTTGCCGTCTGCGTAGGAATGCTTGCATTCTGTAATTTCAACCTCATCGGAAACTTCATATCTGCTACCGTCAAAGGTAACGATGCAGACATATGTACCCGCTTCTTTTGCCTTAAGTTCTGCATCAGTATTAACCTTTTTCATTTCAGGCATTTCAGCTTTAAGATGGGGAACCTGTGCGTAATCACCGTAGGTATAGTATATACAGGTATGGTCAGCAGTGAATTCAACGGTATCGTTTGCATTGACATCTTCCCAATCTTCATCAGAATCTCCGCACTCACACCAGATGCCGAGTTCAACAGCATCAGTGTCAGCTGTCATTTTGATAGTCTGATCTTCAAGAAGCATAACTTCGAAGAAATTGTATTCTTTATAGATGCCGTCTTCATGACCGTTATAAACACCGGTCCAACCGTTTTCTGAATCATAAGTTGCAAAATTGCCGGCATAACGAAAATCACCACGGGGCGTTGCATATTCGTCAGTCAACTCAGCGAAAGAATCACCAAGCTTATACCACTGATATTCAGCATCTGCACCTTCTGTAACCTCAACGTAGGGCTCATCGGTTGTGGGCTGATGAGTGATTTCAGCGAATTTCACTACAGTAATATCAAATTCAACAGCATAATCTTCATATGCAGCCATTTTAAACAGATAGTCGGCACCTGCTTCTGCCTCAAAAATGCAGTAGAAATCATAGGTGCTATAATAATCGTTGTCGTCGTTGTGTGCAATTCCTACATCGTTTGCGTCATAAACACTCACATACGGGTCAATATCGTTTTCACCGCTGTCGGAATAAACAACGTAGAAGCCGTCTTCATCGGGGGTGAACTTGCATTTTGCATAATCTTCTGCAGGTACGGTTACGGTTATTGTTTCACCGAGTTCGATTGTGTAATCAGCCGCAAAAGCTGTCATCGGAATTGCGGCAACAATCATAACGATTGCCATAACAGCCGCTAAAATCTTGCTTGTTTTCTTCATAAAAACATCTCCTAAATGAATTTAAAAATTTTTGCATATCTGAAAATATGCAGGTTTACACAATAATAATATCACATAAAAATGTTTTGCACATTGTACTTTAGTGCAGAAATGAAAATTATTTTGATTTTTTAATAAGCGAAAGCCGCCTTTGTAAATCAAAGGCGACTTTCGACACATTATATTGATTTGATAGCCATAGGTTGTACTATATGTTGTATAATTTCGTTAATAAGGGATTGAACGCCAACTTCTCTTGCAGCTTCCATCTTGAACTGGTCAAGAGCAGCTCTTGCCTGAGGAACAACTGAATTATTCTTTGACATTTTGTTTACACCCCTTCAAATTCAATTTGCGTTTGCCTTATTATTGTTGCAAACCATTCAGGGTTTATTAATGTTAATTTTTTGATTAATTTGAAAGTTTTGAAACAAAAAGCCGACGGGGTTTGCTTCGTTTATCCCATTACTATATTTAAAACTTTATGTCTGTTTTTGCAATAATTTGCTTAGCACTTAAAAATCACTTGAAATTTATTATGATACTGTGTATTATTAAGATGAAAACAATTATAAAAATTATTACAACAAAAACAAAGTTAACGAAAGAGGTGTTTTATGGGAAAACATGCCTTTTTAATACTTGCACATAAAAATGATGAAAATTTCAGAACATTAATATCTCTTCTGGACAATGAGAGAAACGATATATTTATTCACATGGACAAAAAAAACAAAAATTATCAAAAAAAAGAGATAGAAGGCTTCGCAAAACACAGCAAAATTTACCACGTGAAAAGACTGAATGTTACATGGGGTTCTTTTGCAATGGTAAAAGCTGAATTGGAATTGTTAAAAAAATCAACAAAAACCGGAATATATGATTATTATCACCTCTTATCCGGCGATGACCTGCCGATAAAACCAATCAGTTATATACACAGATTCTTTGATGCCAATGTCGGATTTGAATTTGTCGGAATGGTACAAGCGACCGAGAAATACAGATTCAGAATAAATAGATTCTATTTTTTTCAGAACAAAATCGGACGCAACAAAGCCGCTGCACCAAAGCTAATCAAAAAATTTGACAGATATGTTGAACTGATCACAAAAAAAACAAAAGCAGAAAGAAACAAATCTTTGAAATTATGGTATGGCTCTCAATGGTTCAGCATAACAGATAATTTTGCACGATATGTTGTAAAAAGCAAAAAATGGATTTATCGCCATTTTAATTATTCCTATATCCCGGATGAACTGTTTCTCCAAACCTTGTTAGCAAAATCAGCCTTCATGAAAAATGCATACAAAACAGAGAATAATTCATCATACAAGTCTGCTATGCGTTATATTGACTGGTCTAGAGGACGACCTTATGTGTTTCGGTCTGAAGATATGGATGAACTTATGGCTACAGATATGCTTTTTGCCAGAAAATTTGATTCAACAGCAAATCCTGGATTAACAAATAAAATATCCGAAAAGTTAAAAAACGAAGGAATTAAACAAGCATAATTTTCACAGCAACATATTCGCTACTTTAAAACAACCCATAAAATATTATCGACGGTGAATTAAAATGAACGAAAAACTTGTTAATGATTTACAAAACATCGAATTAGATATGCTTCTTGAAGTTGACAGGATATGTAAAAAATACAACATCCAATATTTTTTAGTTGCGGGAACACTTCTTGGTGCAGTTAGGCATAAGGGTTTTATTCCTTGGGATGATGATATTGATATATGTCTGCCTCTTAATGATTATAAAAAGTTCTGCAAAATATGTAAAAAAGAATTAGACAAAAAGTATTTTTTGCAAAACTATAAAACCGACATCACAAACAAATGGCCTGCAAAAATAAGAAAAAACGGAACTACAGCAATAGAAAAAGGATATGAAACAGCACAAATCCATCAAGGCGTATGGATTGACATTTTTCCTCTTGTTGGTGTTAAAAATGACAAAAAATGGATAACCAAAGTTTCAAAAATATCTCTCTTCGCAAAAGCACTCTTGAGAAAACGCAATGGTGCAAACAGCAAATTCAAAGTTCTTTCATTTGAAAAAAAATTGCTGAAATTTATTCCTGTTAGTTTAATAAAATTTATTGTAAGTGTAATCCTGTCTTTCATATTTAAGCACCATAAAAAATATGAATTTTGCACATATCTTTGGGGAGAATCCAAAATAACTCCAAGATTCAAATCTGTTTTATTTTCCGAATTTTGTGAGGTTGAATTTGAAGGTCATATGTTCCCTGCACCAAAAGAATGGGACAAATACCTTACAATTGAATACGGTGATTATATGACTCCTCCACCGCCTGAAAAAAGGAACGGTGGGTCTCACACTATTTCTATAGTGGACATTAACAATAATTATACGAAATATATCAACAGGTAAATATGTTTTTATAAATAAAGAAAGCGAGATGAAATTCACCTCGCTTTCTTTATTATTTTAATTGTTTTGTATAATTACCGATTCTTCAACGAGAAATAAAAACTTCGTGTAGTTAACATTTTACAAAGCGTTGTGATAAGGAATGACCCAAAGCACAATCATAGCAACTGTCACCAATATACCGAACGCCATGAATCCGATTAGAGCCCGTTTGGTTTTCTTTTGCTCTGTGGGATCTAATTCCCTTTCTGGAACCTCAAAAAGCTTTTCTCGGACGGCTTTTTCTTCGTTTGTCGGCTGAGTGAGTACAGAACCAATTACCAGACCCAGTATATTGGCAATCAGACCTATCACAAACGAGTCAAGATAAATCGGCAAGGAAACACCAAACACTGCGCTGATAATTTTCATTGTTGCACAGCCAAGGAATCCGCATAACATGCCTGCGAAAGCACCGGTTTTTGTTACTCTTTTGCTCCAAACAGATGCGATACACACAGGGAACCAAGAACACACAACAACAGTACCGCTAAGGAGTAGAATCACATAAATCTGAGGCGGATTAAAGTATGCCAAAATCATGACAAGAAGACACACAACCAAAATAGCAATTCTGCCATATCTCATTTTCTTTTTATCGTCATTGAGATCTAATATATCATTAGTTATAGAGGAACTGATGAGTGAAAGAAAAGTTGTCGCTGAGGATATACCAGCTGCAAGTACACCGGTTATTGCAACCACGCCAATAACAGTGGGGACGAAATTCATAACGCCCCAAATCATTGAATGCACAGGGCTGGGAATAACATCACTGTATACTTTTAAAAGGGCGCCCGTTGTAGGAATGAAAAATTCTAAAGCAGCAACAAAGAAAGCTGCCCAAACAGAAGATCGGATAACTACATGCTCGTTTTTTGCCATTAAATAACGGCTGGATTGCCAAGGAGCAACGGCACAGACTGCGGTCCATGTAAGTCCGGTCATGATAGCCCATACCATATTTTCGGTACCGGTTGGATAAAGATAATTTAAATCGCCGCTCCAAGACAGCAAAGCCTGATCGATTTTAGTAATATTTTCAATAGCGACATTCCATCCGCCTAATTTTACCACTATAATACCGACTGATATCAATGAGGCAACAGTGAAAATACTGAACATGAGAGTGTCAGTTATTAAAACGCCTTTTGCACCTGATGTAATAGTTAAGATTGCAAATGTAATAAGTGCCAACAGAACACAAAGATTGTAGTCTATTCCGGTCACATAATTCATCAAGGTGCCGATTCCCTGCATAACCGAAAGTGTATATACAGTCATAGTAATTATAGCGGTGACGGCTGCTAAAATCCGTAGTGGTTTAGAATTGAAACGTCGTCCAAAAAACTCAGGAATAGTTACTGCCTCGCTTCTGCGCAGATATTTTCCGAAAAATACACTACCTAAAACATAGCCGCCTACCAACATCATAACTGTCATCATAAATGGGCTGAACAATCCGCTGTATGCTTCTCCGACATCACCCATAAACAGTCCCGTTGAACAGTAAGAAGCGACTAATGAACCTACAATCAGAATGGTGGGAGCTTGTCGGCCTGCAACAAAGAAATCATTTGCGTTTTTAACACGCCGGCTGATGGCAAAACCTATAACCACATATAAAAGCATAGAAATGATTATGCCGATCAAGTAAATGTTCATTATTTTTTGCCCCCTTTGAAATCTTTTCTTATTCTGATATAGCAAAGAATTCCAATTGTTAGCAGATAAATTCCAAGAAAAATCGAGATAATATATTCCATGTATGTAACTCCTGATCTTTGTAAATTTTGCAAGTTTAATTTATATTATCAATTTATAGTTTCAGAAATTGAAAAAAACTCTTTTTGATAACGGTTAAAAAAAGTTATGTAATTTAGCATCAGTTCGGAATAATCATTACCGTGTTTGATCATATACAACGCCCAAATATACCAATAGTAAAATGATACTGCTGCACAGCCGATGATGTGTTTGCGTTCAGTCGGTGTAGGCATTCGTTCAAAATAAAAGCTTAACCATTTATCGATATCTTTGCCTTCTGCATTGTTTTTTACAAATAATTTGCACACATCGTATCCGATATCAGTATCTCCCGCATATTCCCAGTCTATCAAATAAAGATTATCACCATCAAGAAGTATATTGTCCTCATACAAATCGTTATGTACCATTTGTATAGGCCAATTATCTGCTTTTATATAACGATCAATTTCTTTAATGTTATCTAATTGTTCACTGGCAATTTGATATGCTTCTGCATCAACAGCTTTAATACCTTTGAGCAGTTTGATAGCTTCCTCCATATAATCCATCCGTCTGTTGCAGGTCAAAGGAGTTCGATATAAATCTCTGAGCTTCTGACATAACATTTTTATATGCACAGGGTTAGAAAAATTAAATGTATCAGTTACATCAATATAATGCGATATTTTCCATCCGTCTTCTTCGTCTGCATAGATATAAGAGTCGTCAATACCATGTTGTTTGGCATTTTCCAATGCTGTTTTTTCACTTTTTCTGTCTATCCATTCAGACGAAATAGAGCCGGGAGTTCTATAGACATAAGCTTGATCATTACATATAAACTTGAAGGATCTGTTGGTGTATCCTTTTGGTATGGGACGAATATCATGTATATCACCCGGGGTGCAGTTAAAGGTATCACATATGTTTTTAACCAAAGAAATGCTGTTATGTTTAATATAATCAGGATCGAATGCTTCCAATTCTGCCACAGAGTCGAACTCCATAACTTGTTCGGATGTATATCTTTTTTCGTACAAAGGCAATTCATCCACATGTTCTGCATATATCTGTTCCCAATAGAGTCCGTCAGTCCCTGGTGTGTCATATACAGATTCTAAAATCGGTCGAAATTTATTGCTGAATTCTTGATTAAAATACGCATAACCGTTCATAATCCATTGGTCAACGGCGGGACGCTGCGTTGCAACAATAAGCCCCTTGGCGTTGGTGAACACACCTCGTTCACCATGTAATACGCCCTCCATATATATAGTAGAGTATAGAGAGTGAAATTCATATCTGTGAAATACCGATTCAGAGAAATAGTTATCTGCACAGCAGATATAACTGTTTTTTAGATATTTTCTCGAATAATACAGGCTGGAATGTGTGTTTTTATATCTGTAATCTTTGTTAAGAACAACTTTCACATTAAACTTATCAACCAGATAAAGAAATTTTTCCATCATATGACCCAGCACAACAATAATCTCTTTCACACCGGCCTCTTGCAATTGACGGATTTGACGCTCAATTAACACCTCACCTTTTACAACTGTTAATCCTTTTGGCTTTTCATATGAAAAAGGAATAAAACGAGTGCTCATACCGGCTGCCAACACAATTGCATTCTTGACTTCATAGGGTGCCAATGCATCCAAGCCTTTTTGGGTCAGAAAGTATGTATCATCTATAAATGATATTTCTTTAAGTTTTGAAACAATTTTATTTATGCTACCCAAAGACAAACCTGTTTTTTCAGAAATCATTCTTTGAGTCTTCTCTCCACCGTTTTCAGCAAGAAATCTTAAAACCTCAAATGTATTCTTATCCATCTTCAAACCTCTTTATTGTCTGTTCATTTTTTTGGTGTTTTTTTTGCTTTTGAACATACTCGAATTAAAAAAAGCCAAAATGGCTAATTTAGATTATAATCTTATATATCTGTTTTGTCAACTCCTCACACTAATTCTTAGTTTTGTTACATTTTATAACAAAAAACTTTTCACAAAATATAAAATCTTATAATAAATCCGACTTTGTAAATCAAAGACTACTTTCGGCACATTATATTGATTATGTTTTAGTAGAGCGTTCTATATGTTGTATATTTTCTTCAAGAGGTGATTGAACGCCAACCTCCTTTGCAGCTTCCATCTTGAACTGGTCAAGAGCAGCTCTTGCCTGAGGAACAACTGAATTATTCTTTGACATTTCGTTTACACCCCTTCATATTCAATTTGCGTTTGCCTTATTATTGTTGCAATCGATTCGGGGTTTATTAATGTTAATTTTTTGATTAATTTGAAAGTTTTGAAACAAAAAATAATATGCTTAGTTCCATCCTCATTAGGTTTTATATTCTGTTTTTAATAAAGTCCAATGCAGTCATAGAAACCTCCGATTTTAAAGTAAAAACCGCCTGACTATCAGGCGGCTTGGGATTTACTCGAAGTATTCGGAAACATCAGATTTGTCGTTGTACTGTTTTCTTACGCGAACAACAACCGATCCGTCTTCCTGCTCAACGGTATCAACAATCTTATATCCGAGCTTTGCCGTAACCCATTCCGGGCTTCTGTGCAAAAACAAGGTCTGAAAAACACACAGTTCAAACTCACTTCACAGTAACATCTGTCTTTGTGGTTATTTTCACAAAAATCAATTACAATAAACCATATATAAAATATGAAAAGTTACTATTGAAAAAAGTAAACCAAGTGCTATAATAACCTTAAAATCATAAGTAAGTCGGTGGTTATATGATTCCCAATATTATCGGTGCAGTTATTGCGGCAGCGGTCGGTCTTTTGATAGCTGTTGCAAACTATATTTTTTCAAAAAAAGTGCTTTTAAAAGCTCCCGAAAAATACTCGGGTTCATTTGTTATCCGTCAGATTCTGCAGGTGGCATATCTTGTTCTGGTATATTTCGTCGGTTCAAAAACACAGATTGCTGACCTTGCATATCTTCTTGTTGGTGCGGTAGCAGGAATGACGGTGCCTATGTTTTTCTTCACAAAGAAACTTTTATTGCTTAATGACACGATAAAAACAAAGAAAACAGAAAGGGAGGATAAGACCGATGGGTGAAAAATCAGAGGTTATTATCAGTCTTTTCGGGATTCTTGATGTAACCGGCGAGGTTATCACAATGTGGATAATGCTTTTGATTATCGCGTTGCTTTCGCTGGTTGTGAAAAAGAATCTCAAAGAAAGACCCGGAAAGTTTCAGAATATAATCGAAACCGGTATTGAATATCTTGACAATTTCTTTTCTGATATTCTCGGCAAAAAGAAATCAAGAAAATATTTTACTTTTCTTGCATCTCTCTTTATTTTTATTATTTTCTCGAACTACTCGGGATTGATTCCCGGAGTGGGTCTGACAGATTATGTAAAAGCCCCGACGGCATCGCTTTCGGTTACGGCGGCGCTCGGTGTTGTTACATTCCTGTTTTTACAGATTTCAGGTATAAGACACAACGCAAAGCATTATTTTAAACATTTTGTTAAACCGATGTTCTTTATGTTGCCGCTTCTTGTGCTTGATGAAATAATCAAGCCGGCATCTCTTGCGCTGAGACTTTACGGCAACATTTTCGGCGAAGAAACTGTTACAGAGGAACTTTACCATATCTTCCCCATTGGTGCTCCGGTGGTAATGATGGTGCTTTCTCTGCTCTTCTGCGCTTTGCAGGCAATGGTATTCACAATGCTCGTTTCAATTTATCTTGACGAGGTTACAGAATAAAATTTTTATATCTAAGGAGTAATTAATATGACTAATTCATCAATCATCGCAATCGCAGCGGCAATCGCAATCGCAATCAGCACACTCGGCCCCTCAATCGGTCAGGGTATAACAGCAAAAGCAGCAATGGAGAGCATTGCCCGTCAGCCTGACGCCGCAAAGGATATCCGTTCAACACTCATCATTTCTCTTGCACTTATGGAAGCGCTCACAATTTACGGACTTCTTATCGCATTTATGCTTATTTCAAAAATCTGAGGAGTAAATTATGAATATTCAGCCATCCGTTATGGTCTGGACTGTAATTTGTTTTTTGATTCTTACGGTAATACTCAAGAACCTGCTTTTCACTCCGCTTCTTAAAATAATGGACAGCCGCCGCGAAAAAATACAGGCTGCCTCAAAAAAGAAAGAAGATATTGAAAAGTGTATTCTTGAGCATAAAAATCAGGCAGAAAAAGAAAAAGCTCTGGCAGAAGAAAAAGCCAGAAAAGAAACAAAGCAAAAGCTTGAGCAGTTACAGCTTCAGGGCAAAAAAGAAATCGAAACCGCACAAAGACAGTGCCTTTCCGATGTTCAGAAATACAGAGAAGGCATTACTGACGAACACGACAAAATCGTTTATTCCGTTGCTCCAAAAATGGAGACAGCGGCGGCTTTGTTTGCGAAAAATATTATCTCGCATAGGATATGATGTGTTATGCAAATACAATATGTAATAATTAATTTTATTATTCTTTTTGTTATTCTTGTTCTTGCAGGCAGAAAAACCGTAAAGCGCATATTCGGCGGCCGACTTGAAAAGATTAACAAGGAACTTGATGAAGCAGAAGAAATCGAAAGGCTTGAAATGCCCGTTTTCGAATCAGTTTCCGAAGAATCTTCCGAAGATGTTCTCGACGAAGAAATTCTGAAGATAAAAACACAAACGAAAGAAAAAATTGCTTCAATAAATGCTTTCGGTGAAAGAGAATACAGCGAAATCCACCGTCAGATGATCGAGGATGCGCGAAAAGAACTCTTCTCCGTTATGAAAGAAAATGTAATCAAACTTTTCTCCTATGAAAAATATGCAAATGAAATCAAATCCCTCGACAGTCAGGTAATCGATACCATACTTTCGGAAATTTGCCTCACCCCCGGCGATATGGCTTATCTCAAGCACCATGACGTTCTTTATGTTACCCTCACATCAGCATTCCCCCTTGAAAAAGAGATTGTTGAAAAGGTTGATAAGGCAACAACGGAACTTCTTGAAAGCGTGGGAGGGAAAACGTCTCTTTGGGTGCTTGAAGATTCCTCTCTTATAGGCGGTCTTAAACTTCGTATAGGCGATACCGTTTATGACGGTACGGTAAGTGAAGAACTTTATCACTTTGAAAAAAATATGAACCATGAGCCGATTATGGATGACGATACCGTAGGACTTCTCATCCAGGAATTCACGCAGAAAGCCGAAGAATTCAGACCGCAGATTCATAAGTATCAGCTGGGCCGTGTTATGACGGTTTCGGACGGCATTTGCTGGATGGACGGTCTTGCCGATATTATGTACGGCGAGGTTGTTGAATTTGAATGCGGTGAAACGGGAATGGTTCTCGATATTCAGCAGAACAGAATCGGCTGTGTTATTTTCGGCGAATTTTCCAATATCGAATCGGGCAGCCGTGTAAGAAGAGTCGGCACAATAGCATCCGTTCCCGTCGGCGAATGCCTTCTGGGCAGAGTTGTTGATGCTCTCGGCAATCCCATTGATGCAATGGGCTATCTTCCTTATAAAAGCACAAGACCCATTGAATATAAAGCGCCCTCAATCCTTGACCGTTCTCCCGTAAACTCACCCTTGCATACCGGTATAAAGGCGATTGATGCTCTTGTTCCTATCGGTAAGGGACAGAGAGAACTCATCATCGGCGACAGACAGACGGGTAAAACCGCCATTGCCGTTGATACAATTATCAACCAGAAGGGCAAAAACACAATCTGCATTTACGTTGCAATCGGTCAGAAGGATACTCTCGTTGCTGAAATCAAAGAAAAACTTCAGTCAAAGGGAGCGATGGAATATACAACCATTATTGCAGTGCCTGCTTCTTCCTCGGCAGCGCTTCAGTACATTGCACCTTTTTCGGGTTCGGCAATGGCTGAACACTTTATGTATGAAGGAAAAGATGTACTCATAGTCTATGACGACCTTTCAAAGCACGCCGTTGCTTACCGCGAACTTTCGCTTCTGCTTCACCGTCCGTCAGGCCGTGAGGCATATCCCGGCGATATATTCTATCTTCATTCAAGACTTCTCGAGAGAGCGGCTCATCTTTCCGATGAACTCGGCGGCGGTTCAATCACCGCTCTTCCCATAGTTGAGACCCTTGCAGGTGATATATCCGCATATATTCCCACTAATGTTATTTCAATCACCGACGGACAGATTTTCCTTGATGCAGAACTTTTCAATGAAGGTCAGAGACCTGCCGTAAATGTCGGCCTTTCGGTTTCCCGAGTCGGCGGTGCAGCGCAGAAACCCGTTATGAAAAAGATTTCCGCAAGTCTTCGCACAAGACTTGCTCAGTACAGAGAACTTGCCGAATTCATGCAGTTCGGTTCTGATATTGACGACGCAACAAAAGCAACTCTCGATTCGGGCAAACGCCTCACAGAGGCTCTCAAGCAAGGAAGATATGCCCCTGTTGCGGATGAACTGCAAGCCGTTCTTATCTATGCCGTCAGCGAAGGATACACAAAGAATATTGCCGTTGAAGATATGGAAAGATTTGAAAAAGAACTTTTCCGCTTCTTTGAGAGCGAAAAGGAATCTGTTCTTTTTAAAATCAAGAACTCAAAAAAATTGGATGATACCCTCAGGCAAGAACTTGATAAAGTTATTGCTGAATTCACCGAGAGGTTCTGATTATGCCCACGATACAAAATCTTAAAAAGAAACTGCAGGTAATTCTTTCAACACAAAAACTTACCCAGGCAATGAAAACGGCTTCTACGGTCAAATATTCAAAACTTTCCGATCTCTATTCGGATTATGAAAAATACGAAGAGCAATGCAACCGTATGTACCGTAATTACCGCAAGGATTTCAACTCTGTTTTTTCGGTTGAAAATCCCGACGCGCCGATTTTATACATTGTTATGACTTCAAACAAAGAAATGTGCGGAAGTTTCAATACAGAACTCATCTCGTTTTTTGAGAATATTTTTCGCAAACAAGAAACCGAGCCCGTTATTCTTTGCTGCGGTAAAAAAGGTAAGGACTATCTTGACAGCAAAAAAATTCCTTACAGCAAATCATATATTTTTTCCGAAATACCGTCATATCAGGATGCGTGCGGACTTTTTGACAATATCAGGAAACTGATGGAAAACGGAAAAATATCTTCAGTGAAAATCATATATTCTCAATATCAGAACATGATGAAGCAAAGCCCCGTATGCGAGGATTTGTTTACACCTGATAAAGAATCGGCAGAATGCGAAGAGCCTTTGTTTGTTCCCGATAAGCAAACCGTTATAAACCAAACTGCCGAAAAAATCCTTATTGCAATTCTTTATAAAAAAATACTCGAAACCGCTCTCGGTGCTCAGGCGGCAACACTTACAACGATGCGAAGCGCATACGATACCGCATGCGAATACAGCGCTCAGCTTGAAACGGAAATAAACCGCAAGCGTCAGAGTCAGGTTACCGCCGATGTTCTTGAAGTTTCGGCAGATTATTCAAAGGAAGGGGAAGTGTAATTTATGGCAAAAGGTTCTGTGGGAATGGTGCAGAGAATAACAGGTCCCGTTGTCGATATTCTTTTCGATATAAATGAAATTCCCGATATTTTTAACGAAGTTAACGTTCAGGTAAACGACGAATTATATACCCTTGAAGTTTCGCAGCATCTCGGAAACGGTGAGGTAAGATGCATATCAATGAACCCCACCGACGGTATGTCAAGAGGCATGAAAGCAACCGACACGGGAGAACCCATCAAAATCAGTGTCGGCGTTGAAACTCTCGGAAGAATGGTCAATGTTACGGGAAAACCTATTGACCGCGGCGAGCCGATTAAAACAGAAGAACAGTGGCCGATTCATCATCCCGCTCCGTCTTTTGCAGAGATTGTTTCGTCCAACGATATACTCGAAACCGGCATAAAGGTTATCGACCTCATGACCCCCTATATAAAAGGCGGAAAAATCGGTCTTTTCGGCGGTGCCGGTGTCGGAAAAACAGTTCTCATCATGGAACTTATCCGTAACGTTGCTTTTGAACACGACGGCTACTCTGTTTTTGCAGGTGTCGGTGAGCGTTCAAGAGAGGGCAATGATCTTTGGAACGAAATGAATCAGTCGGGAGTTATTGATAAAACAGCCCTCGTTTTCGGTCAGATGAACGAAACTGCCGGTGCAAGACTCCGTGTTCCCCTTGTGGGACTTACAATGGCTGAATATTTCCGCGAAAAATCACACAAAGAAGTTCTTCTTTTTATTGATAATATTTTCCGTTTCACTCAGGCAGGCAGTGAGGTTTCGGCGCTTCTGGGCAGAATGCCGTCAGCCGTCGGTTACCAGCCTACCCTCGCCTCTGAAATGGGCAAATTGCAGGAAAGAATTGTTTCAACGGGTAACGGTTCAATAACATCCGTTCAGGCTGTTTATGTGCCTGCCGATGACCTTACAGACCCTGCTCCCGCAACAACATTCTCGCATCTTGATGCAACCACCGTTCTCTCAAGAAAAATTGTTGAACTCGGTATCTATCCTGCAGTTGACCCTCTTGAATCATCATCAAGAGCGCTTTCTCCCGATTTTGTCGGTGAAAGGCACTATAAAGTTGCAAAAGAAACTCAACGAGTGTTGCAGAAATACGCGGAACTTCAGGATATAATCGCAATTCTCGGTATGGACGAACTTTCGGCAGAAGATAAACAAACAGTAAAAAGAGCCAGAAGAATTCAACGCTTTATGAGTCAGCCGTTCCATGTTGCGGAAGGTTTTACGGGTCAGGCAGGTATATATGTACCGCTTGAAAAAACTGTTGACAGCGTTGAAAGCATTCTTTCAGGTGAACTCGATATGATTCCCGAGCAGTATTTCCTTATGTCAGGAACAGCCGATGACGTATATTCCGCTTATAAAAAGGAAAACGGGTGACGGATATGAAAGATGTTCTTACCGTTAAAATTTTCACCGTCGGGCATCGGATCCCCGATATGGAATGCGACAGCGTACGTTTGCCGATTTCAGATAATGTGAAAGGTGAATTTTCAGGCTCTTACGGAATAAGAAAAGGTCACGCAAATGCAGTGTTTTCTCTTAAAGCAGGAAAAATAAAATTAACTGCGAACGAAAAAACTGTTTTTGAAACAGATATTTCCGACGGTTTTGCAACGGTTGAAAACAATGAGGTGTGCATAACCGTCAGCGATGTGAAAGAATAATCAAATATTATAAATCAAAACTCCCGGCTGTACCGGGGGTTTTCTTTTACTTAAGCATTAAAGCAAAAGCTACCTTTGTGAATCAAAGGCAGCTTTAAAGCCCATTATATCGATTATGTTGTCATAGAGTTCGCTATATGTTTTGTGTTTTCTTTAAATAAGGGATTGAACGCCGACTTCTCTTGCAGCTTCCATCTTGAACTGGTCAAGAGCGGCTCTTGCCTGAGGAACAACTGAATTATTCTTTGACATTTCGTTTACACCCCTTCAAATTCAATTTGCGTTTGCTTTATTATTGTTGCAATTGATTCGGGGTTTATTAATGTTAATTTTTTGATTTATTTGAAAGTTTTGATTATGACAAAACCCCGTACATTTCTGTACGGGGTTGAAATTTTAGAACATGCCTTTGAATGCCTGAGGAATGACTTTTGTTAAACCAAACAGTTTCTTAAAGAATGCGATTATCTTATCAAAGAATCCTGCTTTTGAGGTCATTTCTTGATCATACGTGCTTATCTGGTTTCCGTTTTCATCATAAACAGTTGCAGTGATTGTTGTTTTACCGCTTGATGAAGGAAGAAGTTTGCAGGTTTTTCCATCAGCTGAAGGTTCTAATTTAAAGTTGCCGTTTGATGCTGTCCATTCAATTCTGCCGTCTTCGGGTATCTTGGAATCATCAATATGAAGAATAATTGCATCGCCATAGCTGATGGTTGTAGTGGTGGGATTTTTGATGGGAACTTCAATTTCAACATCTTCTCCACCTTCGCTTCCGCCTGGATTATCACCTGTGTTACCGCTGTTGTCACCTTCATTACCGGTATTATCACCTGTGCCACTGCTTGTTTTTTCAACAACAGCATAATAGTTCATTTCAGTTGCTTCGAAAACAAAATATCCGTTTTCATATTCGGCTGCAATTTCTTCAACCTTGCCTGTTTCAAGATTGACGCTGTAAACACTCGATTTTTCAGCATCAAAACCTTCGGGAACAGGTATTCTAAGTGTTACAGCCTCTTCGGGCTGAGTTACAACGCCATCAACCGTCATTGCAATGCTGTGAACCTGCATCTCGCTTGAACCCGAAACTTCTTCAACAAGAGAAGTTACTGCCTGATTCTCAGTTTTTGCAGCAAGAACCGCAACTGCACCGTTAAAGTTGTTTGCGTTATAATCCAAAGCAATTCCGAATTTATTATCAACCGCAGTTTTTATAAGAATTACGGGAAGAATTTTTTCTTCGACGGTTTCTCCACAGGTTGTGCAAGTTTTTATTTTCTTGCCTTCAGATTCTTCTGTAGCTTCAGTTACGGTCTGCCATTCGCCTGCTTTGTGACCGAAAGCCGGCACGCCTTCCTGATAGCTGTTACCGCAACTGCAGGTGTAAAGTATTTCACCCGGTGTTGCGCAACTTGCAGCCACCGAAACGGATGATGTGTAGGAGTGGAAGTGAGGTGTTTCGTGGCTGTCGCAAAGCATAAATGCTATTCCGTTTTCAGCTGAATATGTTTTTGCAGTGCAATCAAGACTGTCGGAGCAGATATATGCCTCTGTATTTTTAAGAACATTTTCACCTATTGCGGTTACACTTACAGGAATATGAATATATTCCATTTTATAACAATAACCGAACGCATAAGCACCGATTATTGTTACGCTGTCAGGTACAATAACATTTTTGATGTTTTCACAAAACGCAAAAGCATAAGAGCCGATATTAGTCACGCTGCTCGGAATTGCAATGCTTTCAATAGGCAGATACCATGCAAAAGCATAGTCAGGAATTGATTTTACATTATTACCTATGTTGATTGTTCTGAGATTTGAGCAGTTTTCAAACACAACTTTTGCAGAAGATCCCATTGTTTTGCAATCCTCAGCATTATAATTTACCGTTGTGAGACCGATGCAGTTGTAGAATGCCGAGTTGCCTATGTAAGTTATATTTTCAGGAATGGTTATGCTTGTAAGCGAGATACAGTTATTAAAAGCAGAATCATAAATATAGTTTACACTTGCAGGAATGTTTACACAAGTAAGCTTAATGCAGTCTTCGAAAGCACCGGAATCAATTCTCTTTATTCCCTGAGGAAGAGTCACACTTGTAAGCGCACTACAACCCTCAAATATGCCAGCACCAATAACGGTAACATTCTTGCTTATTATTGCGGTTTTTATGAATTGGCAATCTTTAAATACTGTACCATCTAAAGTTGTTACACTATCAGGTATCACAACAGATTCAAGCGAAGTACGACTGAATACACCGTCACCGATGCTCGTTACCCCATCAGGAATAGTTATGCTTGTTATGCCGGTGCATCCGCAGAAAATATAATCAGGCAAAATCCTGACGTTTTTGCCAATGTTGATTGTTTTCAGGTTGGGACAATTTTCAAAAACAGAAGTACGTTTTCCGTTTGAATATGTAATTCCTACATTTTCGCAATTTGTTGCGTTGTAGTTGACTGTTTCAAGCTTACTGCAACCCAAAAATGCGTCTGAACCAAACCTTAAAACCTCATCGGGGATGGTAATTGTTGTAAGAGCAGTACAACTTGCAAATGCGTCTGCACCTATGGCTTTTACTCCGTCACCTATTTTTACGTTTGTTAAGTTTGTTAATCCGTAAAATGCATAATCGCCGATGCTTGTTGCTTTGTTGGAAATTATAATTGATTTTACATATCCTTTGTATCTGTACCAGTCATATATGGTACTCCAACCGGCAGCTCCGTTTGATGATTTATAATCTCTGTAACCTAAAGAGATGTCAGGCTTTTTGTAATTATACATATCGCCTGAACCGGTTATTAGAAGTTCTCCATCCACAAACAACTTATACCCAAGTTGAGTACCGCATGAACCGGAATCATAATACGGTCTTTCCGAATTATATTCATAAACATACAGAGCGTTAGGGAATCGGCCTGTAAATGTGCACTCCGTTTTGCTTCCCACATAATAAACTCTTGTTACTTTTTGAACATCATAAAAATCGCTCTTATTTATTACCGTTGATTTTCCTCTTACCGTAAGTGTTTCAAGACGACTACAGTTATATAAAGATGGTGTTTGAGACAAACCGCTGCCTAAAGTTATACTTTTTATATAATAACATTTTTCTAAAGCATATTTACTGAAGTCTACTACATTATCAGGTATTACAAAGCTTGTAAGTCCGGTACAGTTATAAAAAGCACTGGATCCAACACTTGACACACTTTCACCAATGGTAACCTTTTGTAAACTCGTGCAGTTATAAAATGCATCATAACCGATACTTGTTACGCCTTTATCTAACACAATTTCTCTGATGGAACTATTTTTACCGTACCATATCTCATCATTTGAAGTTGTGGGTGAGCCTTTGGTTAAAGTTATTTTTTTCAGATTTGTACACTCGTAAAACATTTCGCCTGTTTTATCCAAACAGGGCATTGTAATTTCTGTCAAACCTTTGCAACGGGAAAAAGCATATCGTCCAATAACGGTTACGCTGTTAGGAATTGTTATACTTGTAAGCTCTGAACAAGAAGCAAATGCCTCTTTGCCTATGGTTGTTACACTGTCAGGAATTGTTATGCTTGTAAGTCCTTTGCAACCAGAGAACGCAAAATTACCGATGCTTGTTATACCGTCATGAATTGTTATGCTTGTAAGTCCTGTACAATTATAGAATGCATAATCGCCTATGCTTGTTACACTACCGGGAATTGTTACGCTTTCAAGTTTTCCGCAATAACTGAATGCATAATCGCTGATGCTTGTTATATTCACAGGAATATCTATTGTTTCTAATCCGCTTTTCGAAAAAGCAGCTTTTCCAATAGCGGTTACACTATCAGACCAAGTTATGTTTTTAATGCTTTTAAAATTGTAGAATTTGTAATCACCTATTGTAGACATTCCTTCAGGAATTACCAAATTCTCAACAAGCTTTCCTTTAAGATAAAAACTGCAATTATTATTTATTCCGAAGTGAGCGGCGGGTTCTCCATTTGTGTTGTATCCGTATTTTATTGCACACCACTCTGTTATATTTCCGTCATAATAAACATCAGTAATATTATATCCAGAAACAGCTGTAACAAATATACGTCCGATACCAATAATACTATTCGGGATTTTTATTGTTTCAAGCGAATAGCAAGAATAAAATGCACCGTCAGCTATAAATTTTGTACCTTTTTTGATTTCGCACACCTGACAATCGTTTACTAAAACGAGGTAATTTCCTATATATAATGCACCGTTTTCCCAATTGCTTTCATCATTATAATACGCTGTGTTTTCAAAAGTATATTTTCCATAAAATTCAATCATACGATTCGGCAATTTAATATCTGCCAAATCAGTACAACCTGAAAATGCATAATTCCCTATGCTTGTTATGCTTTCAGGAATTGTTATACTTTTAAGCTTTGTGCACTCAAAAAATGCATAGTTTTCTATATTTGTTACACCATTGGAAATTGTTACACTCTCAAGCCCCGTGCAATTATGGAATGCATAATTGCCTATACTTGTTACACTGTCGGGTATTGTTATGCTTTTAAGGCCTCTGCATTGTTGAAACACATAACTTTCTATTCTTGTCACACTATCGGGTATTGTTATGCCCGTAAGACCTGTGCAATTACTGAACGCATATTCACCAATACTTGTTACACTGTCGGGAATTATTATACTTTTAAGGCCTGTGCAACTGCTAAAAGTATAATCATTTATGATTGTTACGCTGTCAGGGATTTCTATACTCTCAAGCGTATCGCAACCTCTGAACGCAGAGTTGCCTATGCTTGTTACGCTCTCTGGAATTGTTATGCTTTTAAGATTTGAACAATTATTGAACGCATAATTTCCTATGCTTGTTACACTATCGGGTATTGTTATGCCAACAAGGCCACTGCAGTCACTAAATGCATAGCTGCCTATGCTTGTCACACGATACCCACCTAATGTTGACGGAATCGTAACAAGTGCTGAATATTTGTAGTCGTATTTAGTAATGACAGCACTTTCTCCATCAACATAATAAGTGTAGTATCCCTCAGTCTGAACCGCCTCAGCTTTGAGACTATCGCCATAGACTATGCTACAAACCGCAGCACCGATAACCAAAACCGTCGCAATAATAATAGTTAATACACGCCTGAAAGTTTTCTTCATTGCAAGTCCTCCTTGAAAAGCAAAAAATTTGCAAAGGATAATTTAAAACCATTCTAATATTTTCAGTATAACATTATACTTTTATTATTTCAATAGTGAAAATTAGTTTTAAACAATTTGATTTTGGTTGAATGCAAATAAAAGCAGAGACGCAAAATGCCATAGATAAAAAATATTTTCTATAAATAAAACCGCATTGTCCGAACGAACAGATGCGGTTTTTTTAACATGTAAAATTAATTACATGAATGTTATTTTACAAGTTCTGAATTTTAAGATGTAGTGAAACATCAACCTCGCGATCATCTTCCATCTTGAACTGGTCAAAAGCAGGGTTTATTGTTGCAATCCATTCGGGGTTTATTAATGTTAATTTTTGATTATTTTGAAAGTCTTGAACAATGAAAAATTCACGCAATTAACATACAGTATCTGTGAAATAAAAATTCTCAAAAGACAAATATGATTGGCTTCGTTACTTGACTTATATTAGTATATATGGTACATTACAATTATATATCACAGTTTAGAATTTTCGCGCAAAAATTCAGAACGGAGAGATTTAATATGAAGAATCTTGTTAAAAAATCGGTTTCTTTGTTGTTGGCTTTTATCATTATTTTTAGTTCTGCCGGAACAGGGCTTACGGGTGTTTTGGCTTCTGCTGCATCCGATACGGAATATACGTACAACGGCATAACCTTCACTCTGGATGACGAGGATAACGCAACCATTGTTTCGTATTCCAAAAGTTCGGAGAATGTCGACATCCCTGAAACCGTCAGAAAGAATGTCTTCGTACAAAAAAAGTACACGGTAACAGCAATAGGGGATCACGCTATTCCGCATGATGCAAGAACCGTTACCATTCCCTCAACTGTAAGATCTATCGGAAGAGATAATTTTGCAAGCAACCACAATTTGCAAACTGTCACTTTTGTTAACTCTCCCATCACTTCCATTGATGATTCTATGTTCAGAAACTGCATTCAGCTTTCTTCAATCACGCTTCCGACCAATCTTGAGTATATAGGCACCCAAGCTTTTTCCGAGTGCTTTCAACTCAGCTCATTAGCTCTACCCTCAACAGTCAAAACTATAGGACCTGCTGCTTTTCTTAACTGTCATTCTTTATATAATCTTACTTTGAACGAAGGTCTGAACGAAATAGGAAATTCTGCTTTTGCAAATTGCTCTTCTCTGCATTCATTAGTTATTCCTGCAAGCGTAACAGACATCAAAGAAGGGGCGTTTTCTAACTGTACAACTCTGTCAGATGTTTATCTTCCTATGGTTAACAATCTGAAAAACATTTATTCAAATGCGTTCCAGTCAACTGCATTCTACAACAACGACGCAAACTGGGTTGTAGAAACCCCTTATAGTGTAAAAGCACTTTATCTTAACGATATTCTTCTTAATGTAATAGGAAACATTCCCGATGGTAAATACGAAATCGGACCAAATGTAAGAAATGTTGCCATCCTTTTTTCGCAAATAATAGGTTCGGATTCCTTCGGATTTACCGTTTCACCTCAAAATACGTTCTTTTACGCAGACAATTACGGCGTTCTTTACAATAAAAACAATTCAGAGATTGTATGTTTTCCCTCAAATCTCAGCATTGAAAACTATCATATCGATTCAAACGTCACTGCAATAAGACCGTTTGCTTTTTCCGGAAACAACTCGATAAAAAATATAGTATTGATGGATAATGGTTATGCAAAAGAAATCGGAGATTTCGCCTTTGCAAACTGCACCTCCCTTGAGTCTGTCCACATTCCTTCTTCTGTTCAGAAAATAGGAGAAAAAATAACCAATGCCTCCAATGCATACATATGCTGTGAAAACGAAACAAGTCTTGCAAAAGAATATGCACTTGAAGAGGGAATTCCTTTTATTCTCTGCAACGGACATTCGCAAGCTGAAATATACGGGCATCTTTATTATGAAATTGTCAACAACGAAATACACATTACAGGATGCCAAGAATCCTTCTCAGGTAATCTTGTAATTCCTGAATTCATTGATAATTATCCCGTTGTTTGTATCAGATCTCTTTCGGACACAAAAACAGGCAACTCCAATTTTAATATCCGCACGGTTACCATACCCAAAACCGTGGATAAGATTTATGAGGATGCTTTTTCGTCGTGCTTCGGCATAGAAAAAGTGACTGTTGACAAGGATAACCCTTATTATTTTTCGGATGAAAACGGAATTCTGTTTAACAAGGATAAAACTGTTCTTGTTTATTTCCCGTCAAATCCGAGTGAAAACATAAGACACTTTTACTCTGTTCCTTCAACCGTAAAAACAATCGGCGGATATGCATTCTATTGCAGTGCTTTACACGAAGTGCATTTACCAGAAACCATCGAAACTATTGCGCAGAGATCATTTTTCGCCTGTTCGGAATTAAACTCTGTAAATTTCCCTGAAAATCTTGTCACTATAGGATCAGAAGCTTTTTACGAATGCAAAGGATTAACTGACATATTTATTCCTTCAAATGTTCAGAGTATAGGTAACCTTGCCTTCACTAAATGCAACAATATCAAAACTTTCACTGTTGATGGAGCAAACAAGTTTTATTTAAGCTCGTCAGGTGTTCTTTTTGACAAAAACCAAACCACGCTTATCCAATGTCCCTCAAAAATAGCTGAAATATATCCCGAAAAAACAAATTTTGTTGTTCCTTTCGGTGTTGAAGAAATATCTAACTTTGCTTTTGATGAATTCCTTGATTTAAGTTATATCGAGTTGCCCGAAACATTGAAAACAATCGGTGACTGCGCATTTTTAAATTGCCGCGGAATACAAGAAATCATCATCCCTGACGCTGTCAATTATATCGGTTCGGGCGCTTTTGCAGAATGCCACGGACTGTTCTCTGTTAAACTTCCCGAAAATCTTAAAACAGTTTATCCGGAAACACTCAGCGGTTGTATTTCACTGCAGAAAATTCATCTTCCTGCAAAACTGGAAACTGTTTACACCGATGCATTCACCTACACTCCCCATCTTGAATACATCCATATTCCTGCGGATTCAAACGAATTCTCTATTATTACCGGAGAATATATTTTCCCCACGATGACTTACGTTTGTTCCGAATCCGAAAACAGTTTTGGCGCAGCCTTTGCCAAAGCAGCTGCTCTTGAGTTTCGTGTTTGCGACAACCATAAAAATCTTTATGTTAAAAGCGTAACAAGCAGACAGCCGGATTACTATGGTCGCGCATATGCTTTTTATGATATCACAATATTCGGATGTCCTCAGCAAATCGAATTCATACATCAGGAAACCGGAGAAACCTGGCTCCTGGACAGAGATTACGCTACAATGTATGATACGCTTGACAAGTCATGTGTAATCAACTTTTGTACGTACGACGAAAATGGTCACGAAGCTGATGTCGGCGACGAAGGTATAATATATGAAGATTGGCGCGTTTGTCTTGATCTTCCTGAAGGAAAATATAATGTTATCACCTCACCCATTAACTCACCCGAAATGTGGGAAGCAATTGAAGGCTCCTATGAATTTGAGGTAACATACGGCGAAAATCCCGGCATTGTGTTTGATGCAAACGGCGGTTATTTTTGGGTTGGCGATTATGTCACTCAACACGGATTGAAGCTATACGAGGGTGATGAAATCACCTATCCCGAAGCACCTTACAGAGAAGGCTATCTCTTTGCATATTGGGCGCTCGACGGAGAACGTTTCAACGAAGTTGTTTTTGACGGCGTAAGCAAAACGCTTGAAGCTGTCTGGATTGAAGAATCAACCGAAAAATACACGGTTCTCACTTATGTAATGAATACTGAGGGAGAATATGAGCTGTTTACTTCTGAGCTTTTTGAAGCAAGAAACGGTGAAACGGTTACATATACCCCGACACCCGTTGAAGGTTTTTCCATCAACGAAGAGAAGAGTATCCTCAGCGGTGAATTTTATTCAGGTTCAAGCCTTGTGCTGAAAGTTTATATCGACAGAAATGTTTTTACCCTGTATTTTGCAAACTGCGATTATCGGCCCGTCCGATATCTTGCAGGCTCAATTGTTGCCGAACCGCTTATTCCTCAGCAAACAGGACATATCTTTTTAGGTTGGATTGACGATAACGGCAATTGGGTTGAATTCCCGTTCCTTATGCCTGCTAACGATGTCACTCTCTACGCTGTATGGGAACCTAAAATATATGATCTGACATTTGATGCAGGCGAAGGCTTTTTCAACGACGGAACAAATATCAAACATTTATCAGTGCCTTTCGGAACAGATATCGTCTTACCCGATGAACCGACAAGAGAAGGTTATAAGTTTTTGGGTTGGACACCGGATGTTCCCCCAAAAATGCCTGACGAATCACTTTATTTCAAAGCTGTATGGGAAGCCGAAACATATGAAATAACTTTCCACTCAGAAGAAGGATATTTTGATGAATACGACCGACGCGAAATAACCCTGTATTATAAATACGGTGAAAAAGTTGACATTCCCGAAATGAAGGTCAGTGATCAACTGGATGTTACTTTTATTTGGTGGCAGGATGATCAGAACTATACTTTTGTTGACGAATATTATATGCCTGCAAGGGATGTGGAAGCCTTTGCAATATGGGAACAGAACACTTATGAAATCTTCTTTGATGCCAATGGCGGTGTGTTTGAAGACGGTGAAATGCTGAAAAGATACGAATTGGTATTCGAAGAATCCGTTCCTGATCCCTGCATCCCCGAAAGAGAAGGTTATTTGTTTAATGGTTGGTCACCCAAACCACCTGAAAAAATGGGAAAAACATCGGTTACCTGCATAGCACAATGGGAAGCCGAAACATACACTGTAACCCTCAACGCGAACGGAGGCTTTTTCGTTAACCAGATAACAGACACCATTTCTTATGACGTGCCTTATGGTGCCCCCATTCCTTTCCCCGAAGAAAATCCGATAAGAGAAGGCTACCGATTCGACGGTTGGGATACAGATTATACGGTTATGCCTGCGAAAGACCTGGATATTGATGCCAAATGGGACGAAAACACATACACCATTGAATGGGTAACAAGCGAAACCGAAACATATAAGGAAATGTATGATTTCGGCTATGAAATTCACATTTACCGTCCCGAAGAAAAAACAGGTTATACATTTGCGTACTGGTCAGAAAAACCAAACGGTCCGCAAACCGATATCCCCAGGGTAATGCCTGCAAAAGATCTTAAATATTACGCAGTATATAAGCCTGAAACATATATACTGACTTATTATGCAGGCGAAGGCTTTTTCAGCGACGGAACAAACAAAAAAACCTTTGAATGCACATACGGTGCCGAAATACCGGAATTTGACGAAAAGCCCAACCTCGAGGGATACACCTTTGTCGGCTGGACTCCAGAAGTTCCCACCAATATGCCTGCAGGAAACGTTGATATCTATGCTGTGTGGGAAATAAACAAATATACAGTTACCTGGGTTCTTGAAACCGACAAAACGGGCGCAATAACGGATTCGGCAATCGAAGAATATGAATACGGAAAATCAATCATCCCTTATCCCGCAACAAAACCGAATCATATTCTTAAAGGTTGGTTTGATAAGGATAACAATCCTCTTCCCGAAACTATGCCTTCTTCCGACCTTGTTCTTTACCCGCAATGGGAATCCAAGAAGTACACGGTAAAATATTATTTAAGCGAATACGCCAGAGCTGAAGATATAGTCTATTATGAAATTCAGCTCGGTGTAGACGAAACTATTCCGTTGCCTGTCCCCGATATTCCTCCGACACCTCAAGGATATGAATTTTCAGGCTGGAAATGCGTTACTGCGGGCGCAGAAAACATCAGAATCTTCGATCCTATGCCGGATTTTGATCTTGAATTTGTTGCCGTCATAATGCCTGTTCCATATTCAATCAATTGGTACATAATCACTGAAGACGGCAACCGCATTCCTTACGACTCGGATAGTTATTTTACAGGCGACAAAATAATTCCTCCTTCAACACCAAATAAGGAAGGATTCAGTTATTCGCCGTGGCATCCCGAAGTGCCTGAATTTATGCCTCCGTATAGTCTTGAATTCTATACGAACGAAACAAGAAACGATTATACTGTCACCTTTAATGCAAACGGAGGAAAATTCGCCGATGGCAGTACATCGGTTTCTTGGGAACTCCCCTTTGAAGGCGAGATAGTTGAGCCTTCCGAACCTACTCTGGAAGGATATACATTTACAGGATGGACCCCTGAGGTGCCTGATAAGATGCCTGCGGAAGATATAACATTTGAAGCAGTATGGGAAGCTATGACAATCAATGCCGTCTTCAATGCAAACGGCGGTACTTTCAAAAACTATCCCGAGGGAACAATAATCAATGATACCAAAAATATAATTGTTGTTCCCGTCAAATATAACGAGGAGATTGTGCCTCCCGTTGATCCCGTGAAAGAACATTACCGTTTCGGCGGTTGGGAACCCGAAGTTCCTGACGTGATGACAAGCACCGAGCCTCTGTGTTTCTCGGCCAAGTGGGTTGATTGTTACTATACAGTTGAAACTTACAAAATGGACACCACGGGTGAATACATTCTGACATCAACAGAACGATTTTCTGCAACTCCCGGCGAAAATGTCGACATAAGTGAAAAGCTGAAATATATCGAAGAAGATTCAGGTTTGTGCGGCAACGCTGCTAAAAGTGTCTGCGCAGGTGTTGTAAAAGCAGATAACTCCCTTGTTCTGAAACTTTACTTTGAAAGAAATCAGTATGAACTTACATTCGATGCAGGCGAAGGCACTTTCATCGACGGAGCACATATCAAAACCGAGAAATTTTATCACGGTTCAATAATGCCCGATTATGTTCCTTCACTCACAGGTTATGAGTTCGTTAAATGGACACCTGAAACCACAGAAACCGTACTCGGCGAAAAAAAATATACTGCGGAATGGGAACCCATAGAGCACACAATAACCTGGGAGTTTGCCGATGGACGCGAAACGCGTGTGGATACCTATCGTTTTGGCGAAGAAATTTCGGTTATTCCGCGAAACAGTTTTGCATCTCAGGGATATAATTACATATGGTTCGAACCGAATCTGAAAATTTCAGTTCCGACACATATGCCTGACTCAGATCTGAAATTCATTGAAATTCTTCATGTTCAAGAAATCACAAACGGAGCCTGTTTCAATGCAGGAGAAGGTGTTTTCTCCGACAATACTTCCGAACGTTGGGCTTCGGGTTATTACGGTGAAGAAATTCCCCTTCCCGAAAATCCCGTCAGGGAAGGCTACACCTTCCTCGGATGGAACGAAGATGATACCGACAGATTCTATGAAGCAGGTTATCCTGTAGGATTTTTCGAGGAATATGTTCGCACATTCACTGCAAATTGGGAAATCAACAGCCACACCGTAACATTCTATGCAAACGGCGGTATTTTCCCCGACGGTAAAGAATCGGTTGAATATGTTGTTGAATACAACACCCCCATTCCCTCACCTGACGAAGTTTTTTATCATCACTACCTTCATATAGAATGGATTTGTATAACCGAAGGCTATGAACATCTCAGGATTGGCGACCCGATGCCCGATTGTAATCTTGAATTTGTTTCAGTATGGGAAAAAGAACCTGACTGCCACATTGTGTTCGACGCAAACGGCGGAGCATTCCCTGACGGAGACACTTACAAGTCATTCACTGTCCCTTACGGTCATCCGATTCCCGTTCCCGAAGATCCTTTGAGAGAAGGCTATTTGTTCTGCGGATGGGATCACCCTGTAGATATAGCTTTATCTTCCGAATGGTTTTACGCTCAATGGATACCCATTCCCGAACCCGAATATGCTTCATATTTAATTGAAATCTATACAATGGACACCGAAGGTAACTACGGATCCGCAACCACAACCATCACTACAGGACCTATAGGAGAAACCGTCAGTATCACCGCCAACCCTATGACAGGTTTCTCAATCGGAGAAGAAAGTGTGCTTTCGGGTGTTATAGAAGCTGACGGTTCACTCGTTCTCAAAGTTTATTATGAGAGAAATAAATATCTTCTCCACGCTATTTTAAACGGAGAAGAAATATCCTGCACCGAATATTATTATGAAGCATCGGCAGAAGAACCCCGTGCGCCTTTAATGCACGGATACTTCTTCCGCGGATGGCTTAATGCTCAGGGAGAATTTGTTGAGTTCCCGTTCCCGATGCCTGCCGAAGATGTATATGTTTATGCATATTCCGATAATCACGATCAGTTCCCTCCCATTCTGATACATATCATCTGGATGAGCGAATGCGAAGAATTCAGCCATACCGTTGCTTATTTCGGTGACGTTATTCGGGAACCTGATTCAACTCCGTATAAAACGGGTTACACTTTCGACGAATGGATATGCACAACAGACAGCAACATAAACGTAGGCGACAGAGTGCCTCATTATGACCTCGAATTCAATGCGGATTTTGACCCAAATCCCGTAACTGTTATTTTCTATAACGAAGGAAAAGAAGAGGTCTTAAGGCTTGAAACAGAATGCGATGCTCCGATTTCGCCCCCTGAAAATTATAATAAGACCGGCTACACGCTGACCTGGAAAGATTCCGACGGAAACGAGCTTCCCGCATTTGTTCCACGCATCGATTTTGCTCAGGATGAAACCGAAATAATCCTTGAATATTATGCGGAGTATACGGTGAAATCATATAATGTCAACTGGGTGGTTGACGGCGCAATCGCAAAAACCGAAAAGTATGACTACAATTCCGTTATCAAAGAACACACGGCATCAAAGACAGGTTATTCGTTGACCTGGAAAGACAAAAAAGGAAATGTAGTAACATTCACTGACAAAGCTCCCGTAATGCCTGCGGAAGATGTAACATATTATGCCGAGTGGAATGCTAACACATATGACGCTGTTTTCAATGCGGACGGCGGTGTTTTCACAAATTATCCCGAGGGAACAATTATCAACGGTGAACGAAACATTATCACCGTCCCTTCGGTTTATAACAAAAATATAGTTGCTCCGCCGAATCCCGAAAGAGTCGGATACGCATTCAAAGGCTGGGAACCATCAGTCGGCAAAATGGATGTTGCGGGAACTAAAACCTTTACGGCAAAGTGGACAAAGCTCTACAAACTGGAAATCAACTATATCACCCTTGACGGAAAAGCGGTTGCTCCTCAGTATTCCGAAATGCACGAAGATGGTTTCCCGTATTTTATACCCCACCCCTATGTTACGGGTTATACCTGCGACAGCTTATATGTTCAGGGAGTTCTCTCCGAAAACACCGTAATAAATATTTATTATGTTGCGAATGTTCACGAAATCAGATTTCTTATAAAGACACCTGATGAGCTTCTCAACGGCGAGCTTCACTCCTACACATATTCATATGGGGATAAAATTGAAATGTCTGTTTTCCCGCCATCATATAACGGATATTCTTTCTCTGGATTTGAGGATGAGAACGGAAATGAAATTGAAATTCCCGAAACAATGCCTGATAACGATATTTTCGTTTTTGTTTGTTATTATGCAAAATCGTATACCCTTCAGATAGACTATGTTTTTTCTGACGGAAGAAAGGCAGCCGATTCATTTGTTAACACCGTTGATTTCGGAGAATATTACATGTATGAGTCACCCGAAGTCGCAGGTTACAAACCGAATTTCCCGATTGTAACGGGAACTATGCCTGCAAAGAGTATAAAGCACAGAGTTACCTACACTGTAGACGGTTATAATGTTTACATCAAATATAATGACGAAACCGTTGAAACCCTTGCTTTTGACTACGGCGAAAAAATCGTCCTTGACTTCGACATCCCTGATATCGAAGGATATACTTACATCGGAACAAGTGAATATCCTCAGACTATGCCTGCCCACGATATAACGGTTAATCTTGAATACACCAAGAATAATTATAAGATTGATATCAATTATCAGTATTCGGATGAAACTCAGGCGGCAGACCCTGTTTCGGCTGAAATTCCTTACGGAGAGGAGTATAACTTTGAATCTCCCTCCATAGCAGGATTTATTCCCGATATTAATGTGGTCAGCGGAAAAATGGGCGCTGAAAATATCAGTGTTACGGTCACTTACAAAAAAACAGCTTCCGTTACCTATGATGCAAACGGTGCTTCAGGCAAACCGCCTGTTCAGCCCGATGTTGCAACAGGCAGCGAAATAACCGTTCAGGGACCCGGTGATCTGTATAAGATTTACAGCGAAGATATTGATATCAACGCAAGAAAGCCTGTGGATGTTGTTCTGCTGCTCGACTCATCGGGAAGTATGACAAGCAGCGACCCGAGAGATATCCGCTTGATAGCTGCAAGAGAATATGCCGACACTCTGACGGATGTTGACCGTGCTGCAGTTATCGACTTCGACGATTCTGTTACCGTTCTTACAGATTTCACCGACAACAAACAAAAAATCTCTTCTTCAATCAACTGTATTGACAGTAATGGCGGCACAATGATTTCAGACGGTATGTCCTCTGCAATCAGTCTGTTTGAAGCTGCAGAAAATCCCGCCGGAACAGCTGATAAGATTATTATTCTGCTTACCGACGGTCAGAGTTCTTATGACACATCGATTTCTCTTCTTGCAAGGAACAAAGGAATTACTGTTTTCACAATAGGTCTCGGCGATGGGGTACAAGAAAATCTCCTCAGAGAAATTGCCGAAACCACAGGCGGTCAGTATTTCTGGATTGACGATGCATCGGATCTTCCTGCTTTGTTTGAAATCATAAGCAAAAAGACCGTCACAATCAGATACGAGTTTGCAGGTTGGCTTGCTTCGGATGAAAACGGTGAACTTGGTGTGTATGAAGAAGGCGACAAGTTCGAAGTCAACAGTAACACCATTCTTACCGCAATATGGATTGAACCCGATGAAATGTATATTGCAGAATGGGCATTCGGCAGCAAGTGCCGCAAGCAGATTTATAACGCAAACGAAAAACCTGTTTATAACGGCCCGGAGAGCATAGTTGAAAACGGCAATGTTCTCACTCTTTTAGGTTGGGATACAGACGGTGACGGAATATCAGAGTTCGACCCGTACGAAGAAATGCCTCCCATAACAAAGAGAACAACATATTACGCTGTTTATAAGACCGAAAAAGAAAAAATAACAGAAATCGACCTTTCATCCCGTTCTCTTACACTCTTTGTGGGAGAAACTGCAGAACTTCTCAAAAAAGTTGTTCCCGAAAGTGCAGACAAGAGCGGCATCGTCTGGACCTCAACCGATTATTTGGTTGCTTCGGTCGATAAAAACGGAATTATTACTGCAAATGCTCCGGGTTCTGTTGTTATCCGTGCCGAAAACATTGACAAGTCAGTCTCTGCAACCTGCCGAGTAACGGTTGTTGAACCGAAAACAGTTTCCATCTCCATAAACACCTTGCCCAAAAAGCTTGAGTATTATGTCGGAGATAAGCTCGACTCAACCGGTCTGACACTCAAAGCTGTTTACAACGACGGGAAAACCGTGATTATTGAAGACGGTTTTACCTGTTCGCCCACAATTTTCAATATTGCAGGCAAACGCAAAATAACCGTAGATTATAATGGGGCAAACTGCTATTTTGAGGTTGATGTTTTCAAACACAGCTATAATCTGATTTACACCGTTGACGGAACGGAATATGCAAAATACATCATTGAAGAAGGCGACACCGTACCCGTTCCCGTTGCACCTGTTAAAACAGGTCAAACATTTGACGGTTGGTGTGACGAAAGCGGAAATGTTGTTGATGTACCCACCCAAATGCCGGGAAACAATCTTAAATTCTCTGCGAAATGGTCAGTAAATAGCTATACCGCAAAATGGTATTCAGGCGAATCTTTGTTCAATGAAGAGGAATATTATTACGGCGATAAGATTCTGTTTGATTCGGTTCCTGAAAAAGAAGGTCACTATTTCGTCGGCTGGGTTCCCGAAGTTCCCGAAACCATGCCCGCTGAAGACCAAACTTTCTATGCACAATTCAAAGCAAACACCTATAAAGCTGAATTCCTTGCAAACGGCGGTGCTTTTGCAGACGGCTCTGAAAAAATAACCGTTGAAACCTGCTATGGAATGGCTATCGCAATTCCCGATGCACCTGAAAAACAAGGTTATGTATTTGCAGGATGGGATAAATATGTTCCGCAAACAATGCCTACAGAAGACCTCACTTTCACTGCTTCGTGGATAAGTGCAGACGATACATCATACAGTATCGAAATGTACTATATGGACACTTTGGGTCAATACAGCGAAACCCCCGACACTGCAGTTACCTGCAAAGGAACGACAGATGAAACTGTTTTTGCAGAATTTACTGTTCTTGAAGGATTTGCAGTTGATGAAACCGTAAGTGTTCTGAGCGGAACGGTTGCCGCAGACGGTTCGCTTGTGCTTAAGGTATGTTTCAAGAGAAATCTTTATTCATTAACAACCGTAGTTAACGGTAATGCCCAAAAAACCGAATACTATTTCGGTTCACTCCTCGCCGCTCCTGCCACTCCTGTTAAAGAAGGATACAGCTTTGTTAAATGGCAGAATGAAGACGGCTCAACCTTTGATTTCTCGGCAATAACCTATATGCCTGCATACGACATAAAAGTAACGGCAATTTTTGAAATCAACAAATATACCGTTACATATATCGTTGAGGGCAGAGAATATGCTTTCTATGAGGTTGAGGTTGGTGCAGAAATCCCCGTTCCCCAGAATCCGATATTCTTCCTGACAAAAGTTTTTGTCAAATGGGAACCCGAAGTCTTGTCTGTAATGCCTGCTGAAAACCTTGTTTATAATGCCGTTATCCACACCCACACCTATGAAAAAACCGTAACCCGAGAACCCACCTGCACTGAAAAGGGTGAAATTACTGAGATGTGTTCGTGCGGCAAAACCAAAAAGCGCAGTACAGATGCTCTCGGTCATAACTGGAGTGTATGGCAGATTCTCAGGGATGCAACTCAGTATGAAAACGGCATAACAGTTCGTACATGTTCAAGATGCGGTGCATATGATTATGAAGATCTTCCTGCTCGCAACGCAAACTTCACCGTCAGACCTATTGAAGACCAGACATTCAATTCATTTATCAGCAGCAAACCTTCTGTTGAAGTTTATTCTCTTGACGGTAAAAAGCTTAATCAGCTGTTCCATTACAGAAAAGAATACAAAAACAACGATCAGGTCGGCACCGCTTCTGTTTTCGTTACAGGAAGAGGTGACTACTACGGTCAAGTAAGAGTAGATTTCAACATTGTGGAACGCAACGCTGACAGCTTTGTTATTACATTCCCGACAGTTATCTATTCCGACACCGTTGAGGAAATCGACCCCATTGTTAAATATGAGGAAATAGTTCTTATTAAAAATGAGGATTATACCGTTGAATATGTAACCGACGAAAACGGCGATGTAACATCAGCAATCATAAGCGGTATCGGTAATTACGAAGGCGAGCAGACCGTAGAAATTGAAACTGTTGAAAAACAGGTTTCATTCACGGTAAATGAAATTCCTGATCAGGAGTATACGGGATATGAGATAACTCCCGAATTCAATGTTTATGACGGCGAAAAAGTTCTTCGCGAAAACACCGATTACACAGTTGAATATTACGATAACATCAATGTCGGCTTCGGTCAGATTGTTGTCAAAGGCACGGGTGACTATTCAGACTCCGTAACATTACCGTTCAGAATCAACGGTATGGATGCTTCTGAACTTGATATTCCCATATTGCTCGATGCCGTTTACAGCGAAGAAGGATATTATCCCGATTTTGATGTCTATCCCATAACACATAACGGAAAAGAACTTGTCGAAGACGTCGATTATGAATATTATGTTGAAAATGCGGACAGCGTAGGAACCGCTGAAATTGTGATTATCGGTAAAGGTAATTACAGCGGAAAAACCGTGATTTATGTCAACATCGTTTCTCCCGCAATCAGCTCGGCAGAAATTGTTTTACCTTCCGATACTCTCGGATATTATAAAACGATGACACTTACCGTCAACACTTTCCCAGATTACACTTCAGCGAAAAATATTATATGGTCAACTTCAAACAAAAGAATCGCAAAAATCGACGAAAACGGAATCGTCAAGGCTGTGGGTCGCGGAAATGTTACTATTACCGCAACTGTTACTGATGAATACGGAAATTCAATTTCAACAAGTGTTGAAATAAATTGTACAATGACTTTCTGGCAAAGTATAGTTGCCTTCTTCCGCAGACTTTTCGGAATCGATTAACCCAAAGCAAAATCCCATATTCTTTAAGGCGGCAGAGCAATCTGCCGCCTTTTAACAACAATTTTGGTGCTCATAAAAAAAGCTATTTCAAAAGCTGCCTCGCAAACGCAAGACAGCTTTCGGACGCATTATCCCAACTGATAAATATAGCTCTTAATATAAATTGCTTAATATTATTTTTCACAGGTTGTAGATTTTAAGATGTAGCGGAACATCAACTTCCTTTGCAGCTTCCATCTTGAACTGGTCAAGAGCAGCTCTTGCCTGAGGAACAACTGAATTATTCTTTGACATTTCGTTTACACCCCTTCAAATTCAATTTGCGTTTGCCTTATTATTGTTGCAATCATTCGGGGGTTTATTAATGTTAATTTTTTTCATTATTTGAAAGTTTTGAAACAAAAAACGAGTGAAATAAATATAGATTTTTCCTTGCTTTTATGTTATTATTAAATTGGATTATTATGAGAGGAGGCGGAATATGATCAAGACCCAGAAAAAGACTCTGATTTACCTTGTCTGCGCAATGGTTCTTGCGATGGTAGGCATTCTTTATAATGGCATCAACTTTCCGCTTACCAACTCATTTTCGGGGAATGCATTCACGATTCTTCCTCATATGATTTTTGTTGCATTATCATTCGGCTGGGTTATTTCCGTGCGGCGCAGAATTCTTGATAAAAGAATCCGAAGCTATCTGATTTCCGTCGGTATGCTTATGTCATTCTGGCTTGCGGAGAGAACTACGAAATGGTTTTTTATTTCTGAATTTTCTGATTTGTGCCGATACCTGTGGTATGCTTTTTACATTCCGATGATTCTTATTCCGCTTCTCGGTGTGTTTATCACCAACTTTATCGGAAAACCCGAAACATACAAAATGCCGTGGTGGCTCAATCTTCTTTATATTCCCGCATTCGCACTCATTCTTTTTGTTTTCACAAACGATTCTCATAATCTCGTGTTTGAATTCCCGAACGGAATTTACTATTTCAATGAACAATACGAATACGGTTTCGGTTTTTATATAGTTGCTGCATGGTTCATTATTCTCGGCTTTTATTTTGTAATTTCCCTCGTTATCAAAAGCCGTGTGCCCGGCAGTAAAACATTCCAGAAATTGCCTCTTATCATTATGGCTTGCTCGGTTGTTTTTTGGGTGCTTTATGCTCTTGGTCTTATCAACGCCGATCTTACTGCTGTTGACTGCCTTATGATTACTCTTCTCCTTGAAAGTGCAATTCAAAGCGGTCTTATCCGTTCAAATGCGGGTTACACGGAATTCTTTGAGATTTCAACGGTTGCGGCGCAGGTTGTTGATAAGAATTATCATACTATGTATATATCTTCCTATGCCGACGATTTACCCGATGATGTGATGCAAAATGCTTTGGACAGACCTGTTGAGCTCGGCAAAACAATGCTTCACGGCAAGCCCGTTTCGGGCGGATACGTATTCTGGCAGAACGATATAAAAGAAATCAAAAAGCTGATGAAAAGTCTTGAAGAAACCCGTGAAAGGCTCAGCGAAAACAACTTTCTGCTGAAAGCCGAAATTGATATGAACGAGCAGAAAGCCCGTTTTGAAGAAAAAAACAGACTCTATGACCGTATCGCCCGTGACGTTTCATCACAGCTTATAAAAGCGGAAGAATTGCTCACTCATGCAAAGCAAAATCCCGAAGAAGCTCACAATGCGTTGGCAAAAATCTGTGTTATAAGCGCATACATAAAACGAAGAAGCAATCTGCTTTTACTCGGCGAGGAAAACAAGATTATTTCATCATCAGAGCTTGAATTCTGTCTTCGTGAATCGCTTGACAATATACGCTTGCTCGGCGTTCATTCATCATTAAAAAGCAAGTGCTCGGGTAGTCTGTATTTTGAAAATGCGGTTGCTGTTTATGACTTGTTTGAAAAAACAGTCGAGTTATTCATTGATGATATCAACGCACTCATGGTATCGCTTAAATGCGAAAACTCCGTCATAAAACTCACCCTTCAGACAGGTTTGAACGACGGTGCCGATACTTCTGCACTGAACACACTTTCTTTAGCCGACGGAAGTGTTACCTGCGACGTTGATGAAAACGATGTTGCGGTTTGTATTCTTCTTTCCGAAGGAGGTGCATCGGATGATTAACCTTCTTGAAACGGGAACCTATATTCAGGCGTTATTTATGTCGGTTTTGTTCCTTGAAGCCGTAATAAATATTTGTTGTGTTCCGAATCTTTTTCTCCGTGATTACAAGCCTCTGACAAAGGTGTTTACCGTTCTTTTCAATCTTGCAGGCTTTGCTCTGCTTGTTATTCTTACAACGGGACTCAACGCATTTATTTTCAACCGTGATATTCCTTATCCGAGCATATTGCTTCTTGAAAATGCGGAATATTCTCTGATATTCATTCTGGCAAACCTTGCTTTTCTTGTTTTCCTTGGTATCGGAGAAATCCGTTACCGCAAAAACAGCGTTTCGTCGCTTTCCATAAAAGAAAGCTTCGACCATCTTCCGACGGGACTTTGCTTTTCAAAAGCAAACGGTACCGTTCAGCTTGTAAACCACAAAATGAACGAGCTCGGATATATTCTGACAGGCGAAGAAATTCAGAATGCTAACAAATTCTGGAAGGCGCTTGTAAACGGTGATGTTCTTCCCGATGTTCACCGTGTTTCAGACAGCAAGCAACCCGAATACCGTCTGTCTGACGGAACGGTCTATACTTTCAAGTGTGAAAAGGTTGAAAATGTTTTTCAGATCACCGCAACCGACACAACAAGCCTTCATAAGCTTACAAACAGACTTCGTATGAACAACGAAGAACTTGAAGAAATGAACGCAAGACTCAGGCATTACGGTGAAACCGTTGACGAAACAACAAGGGCAAGAGAACGCCTTGAAACAAAAATCCGTATTCACAGCGAACTCGGTCAGGCACTTCTCGCAACCCGTCACAGCCTGAGCCAACCCGAAGCTGATTTTCAGCCGATTATCAGCACGTGGAACAGAAACATTGCCGTTCTTCGCACAGAAGCTGAACCTGCGCAGAACAGCGGTCTGCTTAATACACTTATTGATATTGCAGAATCAGCAGGTGTTACCGTTGAAATCAGCGGTGAATTCCCGATGAACGATGCAATCGGCAGTATACTGACTTCCGCCGCAACGGAAGCGCTGACAAACGCCGTTATCCACGCAGATGCCAAAACTCTGTTCGTTGAGTTTTATGAAACAGAGGATGGCTATAATGCCAGATATACCAATGACGGAAATCAGCCGACAACTGAAATACACGAGGGCGGCGGTCTCGGTTCGCTCCGCAGTAAAATTGAACGTCTGGGCGGAAATATGGAAATTCAGTCTGTACCGCAGTTTGTAATGACTGTTCAGATGCCGAAAGAGGTGAAATTATTTTGATTAATGTTCTTATTGTTGAAGATGACCCTATGGCTCGCAAATTGCTTGAAATATACATAAACGACAGCGAAGAATATAAGCTTTCGCAATCTATCGAAAGTGCGGCAATGGCAGAGCTTTATTGCCGCAGAAATCCCATTGACCTTATTCTTATGGATGTATGCACGGCAATGGATGCAAACGGACTTGACGCGGCGGCAAAAATCAAAAAGAGCTGTCCGCATATCAAAATAATCATTGTTACGAGTCAGCCCGAATTCAGCTTCATTGAAAGGGCAAGAAAAGCGGGAGTTGAAAGCTTCTGGTATAAAAGTGCATCGGCAGAGGAAATCATTGAGGTTATGAACAGAACAATGGCTGGTGATTCCGTTTATCCCGACACAACACCCTCACTCAGACTCGGAGAAGCACTCAACGTTGATTTCACGGAAAAAGAGCTTCTTGTTTTGCGTGAGGTTGTTGACGGCGAAGCCGATGCGGATATAGCCGAAAAACTCGGTATGTCCGTGCGTACCGTCAAGGCTCACATTCAGAATATGCGTGACAAAACAGGTTTCCGTAACCGCACCGAGCTTGCGGTAAGAGTGCGTGAAAGCGGACTTGTTATCAACGACCATAAAACGGAATAACACAGAGTGATATAATGAAAATAAATTCAAACAATCTAGAAACAAAAAAGATTTGAAATCGGAGCAAAAAAACCATCCGAATGCATATATCAACAGTCTGCATATGAGTGACAAAAAGTCTGATACCGATTATTTCATTTCTCCTGATGAAGGAAAAGAAATAATCGCTTCATGGTTGGATATGTGGATAAAACATCTTAATGATTAAACTCTTTCATTTGTAGCGCATAAAACGCAAAATTATGGTTAGAGGTCAAACTATACGTACACTTCAATTACCACCCTTTGAAACCGTTGATATATAAAGAGTTTCGGGTCTTGTTTTTTCCACTTTTAAATTCATTTCGATTTCGGATACAAAAACAGGCAACATCAATAACGATGCTGCCTGCTTTTTTTATTTCACTATCTTTTTATTTTTTACGAATCTGCTGTTTGCGTTGATATAAGAATACTTACGGCATTTGAAAAGTTCTTTTCTGCCGTTTTCGTTTCTTGTGAAAACGAGTTCAAACTTTCCGCCTGCGGATTTGAGGTTCTTTGCAAGAATTTCCGCAGTTTCTTTATTAACTGCAATTATCGACGGGCAAGCATAGCTCTGAACGTAGTTTCTGCTTGTGAGTTTTGAAATACCCTTTGTGCCGATGAGAAGATATCTCGGATCGTCAATGGGTGAAAGAAGCTCTGAAACCGCCTTTGCAAACACGTTCTTTTCTCTGACGGTTGCTTTTGAAAGAGAACAGTTGACTGTGTTCTTCTTTTCGGATTTCTTAACCGAAACGGTTGCTCCTCTGCTCTCAATTTCACCGATTTCTTTGAGCGTTTTCAGAATTGCATTAGTAATATTGGATACGGTTTTTTCGGGTGAAGAATTCTTCATAACAACCGATGCGGATTTGATGAGCAATACAGAAGATATTGCCGCAATGATGAATCCGAGCAGACCGCCGAAGAAACCCGATGTTGCGATTATGATTATCGCAAGGACAATCAGAACTGCAAGAATGATTGCATAAATCTTGTTCTTATGAACGGCACTTGCAGGCTGAACCTCTGCAGGAATTTCGCTGACTTCTTCAATCTCGGGTCTTGCTTTGCCTTTGACGGCGGCATTCCATCTGCCTGACATAACGTTTCTTGCGGCGGCAAGTGAAAGCATCTGATTATTGATGCTTTCAAGTCCGTTTGCATCATAGGGAGCTTTGAGAATATCTATTCTGTCCGTGCCGCTTTCGATAACGTCGCTGTTATATGCAGGTGCCTGGAAGCAGGCAAAACGGCGCTTCATCGTTTCAAAATCGTCGCTGATGATTTCGTCCTTTGAATCAGGCTCAACGGTCACAAGATGCCAGATATTCGACACCTTTTCGGGGTTCTTTTTATCAATTCGTATTGCTCTGCCTCGCATCTGATTCGAAAGCATAAAGCTGCCCACAAAACTCGCAAGAATGAGTGAATTGATATTCGGCGAATCCCATCCTTCTCCGAGCAGGGATTTTGTTCCGATAAGTACATTGATAACGCCAAGCTGAAATGCTTTTGTTATGATACTGACCTTATTTTTGTTTGAGCCGCTGAAAATGATTTCGGTGTGATTTGTGTTTTCAAGCTTCTTTATTCTGCACGGCACACCTTCGTTATATGCGATTTCCTGCACAGTTTCAACGGCTGAATCGGGCAGAATCACAAGTGTACCCGAAAGCACCGCAACCTTTATATCAGGATTTGTTCTGCGGATTGATTCAAACACGGGTACCGTGCCGAGAGCGTGGATTTCTTCGTTTGTGCCGACAAGTTTCAGCATATCCTTTTTGATGTAGTCGGTAAGAATGAGCATACGAAGAGAATCGCCGAGATTTGCGTATTCACTTGCAACAATTTTATTTACACTTCCGAGTTTACCCGTTGAGGAAACGAGCATTTTATTGATTTTATCGCTTGATGCAAGGCGGACTCTTCTTTTTTCGATAAGAGCCTCTTTTGAAAGAATTGCTTTTAATTCTTCGCTGATTTCTTCTGTGAAGATATCGGGTTTATCAATGATAAACTGAAATGCTTTTTCGGCTTCTGCTATTGAATAAACGGGTGCTTTTCTGCCTTCAAAAACCTTTTCTTCAAGACTTTTTGAAATATTGGCATTCCCTTGTTTTGCAACACAGACAAGCGATTTGAATCCTGCAAGATTATCATAGAGTATTTCTTCGTTACCTGCCGCATTTGAAACCTGCAAAGCCTTTGAAAGCAGACCGCTTCTGATTATTTCATCGGTAACAGCCGATGCTTTTGCCTTGTAATTCGCAAGAATCTGCGATTCTTCTGCGGTGGGATAGCTGAAATATATATAGTCCTGATGGGGGCAGAGAGTTTTCTGCATAACAAGCTGAGGAACGAAAATTTCTTCGTCAATATCTCCGCAGAGAGTCTGATATCTGTTCCATTCGGCAGGTGTGCTGTCATAGGGCGGCGTTGCGGTGAGAGCGATGATTGTTACTCCTTCGCCGAGCATTGCAACAAACTTTTCAAGAGCCTTCTGCCATTCGCTTTTGAGATGATGCGCCTCGTCAAGGCAGATTGTTTTTATGCCTGCCTTTTTGATTTCCGAAAGCAAATCGAAATTGCTGAAATCCTGCGTTTCTTCGGCTTCAAACTCATCTTCATCCGCTTCGGATTCCATAACGGATTTTGTGAAAGCGGCATGAAGTGCCTGATATGTGATTGAAGTTATCAGTTTCGGATTTGTGAGTGAATAGGAAATATATTCATCAGAATTTTCGGTTTCGGGCAGATAAGCCTCAACGAATCTTTCGCCCCACTGCTGACGGATTGTGACCGACGGCGACATAACGAGCGCAGGTGCATTCTGCCTGCGGACAAGCTCAAGACCGAGAATGGTTTTGCCGCTGCCCGGCGCGGCAACGATATGTATTCTTTTATCTTTCAGATGCTTTTGCGAATTATCAAGCACTGCCTGCTGATAATCACGGAATGTCCATTTGAACTTTACTTTGCTGAAATCTTTCATAACATCACATCCGTTTGCCGATTTTTTACAAATACCATTATATCATAGTTATTTAATTTTTTCATCGTACTTTCGTGCATTTTTTTAAAAAAGACGGCAGATTTCTCTGCCGTCCGATAAAACATTCAATTTTTAATGCTCTGCTCCGCATTCGCAAACAAGATTATTTCCGAAGAGCTTCTGGAAGAAAAGAACAATCTTGTAGAAGAAGCCTGCAAATCCGCCTTTATGGCATTTGCATTCACAATCTTTGTAAACTGCTTCTGCAGAAACATTGAAAACTCCCATTGTGAACGTTGTTTCGGAATCATAATAATCTTCGGGGGTTGCGCCTGTGATATTCCAACAATAAAAAATCTTGCCGTCAATCTGATCTGCCGTGATTGTTACAACGTTGCCGATAACTGCACTTGAAGCAGAAGCCTTTCCGTTTATAACGCTGATATCAGTTCCGGGTGTTTCAAAATCACCGAGTTTGATTCTTATAATGCACATTGCTTTGCCGTTACCGCCATGATTATAAAGATAATATGCACTGTCACTGGGAAGATAGGAATTGAAATTATAACGCAGAATTTCTTTTCCGTCATATACAACTTTGAATTCATCATCTGCGGGAAGCTCATAGCCGCCGATATAGAATGTTGTGAGCACATAATATTCCTTTTCGGGGTCAGCTATCTCGCCGTCGCAACTGGGAACCTCTGTTGACATGATTACCGAATAATATGGCTTCTGATTGTAGTCAAGCGAAGGGAAGCAAGGGGTGAGATCTGAACTTCTGAGTCTTTCTCCGTAATAGATTGAGGGGAACTTGCTGATTTCAATAACCTTTGTTGCGGCTGATGCCGAAGTCATTGATATGCTCATCATTGCAAAAACAGTAATGAGAGCGAGCATAATTGCCGTTATTTTTTTAACCATTTTAAATTATCTCCTTTTTATCCTGCGTAATAAATCTCTTCAAAAAGCTCATATTCGGGTATTCCGTTGATACAGAGCTGATAATCCGTTCTGTTTCTCTCAACATAAATTCTGCATTCTCTGCCGTCATCAAGCTTTGCATCAACGTATGTTTTGCCGTCTGTACGCAGAAGCGTGAATTCTGAACCTGCTTTGATAAGCTCGGTTTTCATATCGGGAAGAATTTTAACGTTGAAAGCTTGTTTTGATGTAAGAACGAACGGGAAGCTTTTGTCTATGGTATAGAATTCATCGGTCGATTCGGGCATACCTGTTTCGGAATTCACGGTGTAGGTTTTATCGGCAGCGTATGTTCCGAGAATATCAAAGGTTGTTTCAAGAACAAACTGTGTGGGGTTATTGAAAAGAAGCTTCGCTTGATGGGTATCTTCGTTTTCATCCTCCCAGACCAGACTGCCGAAAGCTGTTCTGTCAAGTTCACCTGCTTCTTTTATCTCATTGCCGTTCAGGTCATAAATAAGAATGTTTGTGTAATCGTTAAAGCCGTGGGGCACAAGATAAACAAAATATCTGCCTTTTGAATTGACAAGATAATATTCAGCGCTGAAAGCATAAACATCTTCAACCGTGAATTCGTTACCGTTGAGATTAATGCTGATATCTTTATATGAGCCTTCTTCCGTGTAATACGAAAGACCGACGCTGATAGTATCTTTTTTACCGTCAGACGGATTCATATCGAACTCAACATCGTTCCATTCGGAAAGTGTTATGGCACAGGATTCGGGGGCAACCGTATATTTCTTATTGAAAAGCTCGGGATATTCGTCAAAATAAACCGTTGCGGTAATAAGACCTGCGGCAAAGGATGCAATTTCATAGGGACTGAAATAAAAAGTTACACCCTGATAACCGATTGTCCAGTTAAACTGTTCTGCTGTATATTCCGAAAGAACTTCTTCCAGATTTCCGAAAAATCCGTCTGCAAATTCATCTTTTGAATTTATCTTTTCCGAAAGAATTGAGGGAAGAGATGAAATGTCGGTCATAACATCGGTTATAACAAGTTCTTTACCCGTTACGGTATCGAAGTTATATCCGCCATAGCCGTAGTTTGGATGCGCACCGCCCGAAAATTCATCGGCATCGCTTCTGATACTCAGAACAACGCTATCTGCTCTTTGGAGAAAGTATTCGTTGTTTGCGGTGTAAACCGCAGGCTGTTCGCCGTCTTCATAATAATAATCAAGCTGTTCCGATGCATACTCATCAAGCTCTTTTGCCTTATCCTTATAGAACTCTGTTTTTTCAGCATTAAGAGAATCAAGAGCTTTTGCAAGGCGGGGATATTCTTTTTTATTTTCTTCTGAAAGATGCAATTTCTGATAGTTTACCTCTGTCAGATAGTAATAATCTTCAGTGTATGTTTCATACTCATAGGCTTTTTCCGTATAAACAGAAAGAAACTCCATGTCATTTTTCTTTTCTGCTGAATTGTTATTTTCTGCACTTGTTGTTGATTCATTTACGAGGTTTTCGGGTTTATCTGCATTGCAAGCCGCAAAACTGAAAATCATAGCAGCTGCGAGAACAAGCGATATAAACTTTTTCATAAAATCACCTTTGATTAATAAACGGAGTGACCGCCGAAAACGGCCACTCCGTAAGATTTAGTTAATTACGATTGTTTCGATAAGAGGTGTTGCATCTGCAACAGAGCAGCTCCATACCATAACATACATTGCATTGCCTGTTGATGTTTTTGCTACAAGATATGTAACACCTGTGTTGGATTCGATTGCTTCGTAAGTGTTTGCACCGATTGTTACCGATGTGTATTCCTTATTGGGATATGCATAGCCGAACTGCCTTTTCTGAACTTCGTATTCCATGCTCTGCTCGTCATAAACATAAACAGCGGCATTTGCACCGAGAGAAGTGTTGGTGAAAGCAAGTGAGCTTTTATCCGACTGTGCTTCGTCATAGATAAAGCCGCCTGCAGGAGTAACTGTTACAAAGCCTTTATCTGTTGTAATAGGTCCGTTTGCGGGTGCTTCGGGTTCGTCTGCATCGGTGTTTTCAACTTCTGCCGCACCTGCTTCAATTGTAAGATTTTCATAAACAGTCTTGAAGAGTTCGCCTGCACGGAGTGCCGCATAATCGTCCCTCTTTGCGCCTGCAGGAAGATTGAACTCAAGCATAGCAAACTCAAAGTTGTTGAAGCAAACGATAATCTGCATTGCGGAAGGTCCGTTCTGACGGATATATGTTGTGAATTCGCCGATTTTACCTTCTTCAAAAATAGTATTATTTCTGAAGCTCTTTGTAACGTAATCGTGAACTGAATCGTATGCTGCATGAGTAACTGCAAAGGCAACGCCGATATTCACTTCTGCATTTTCAAGAGTACCGCATTTGACGATATTTGTCTGTGCAAGGAAGTTGCCCTCTGTGTTGGCTTCGTTGAAAGCAAACTCACCAATGGGAGTTCTGATTGTGAGCCTGTTGGTTTTGCCGTCTGTAACAACGGTTTCATCAAATTTGGGAGCTTCGGTTGTTGTTTCGGTGGGCTGTGTTGTTTCGGGATTTTCGTTACCGCCGCAGGCAGCAAATGAAAGAAGCATTGCAAGAGCCATAAGAATTGCTAAAAACTTTTTCATATTATTATCTCCTCAATATTTTTTAAGTAAAATCAGTGCTTTGCGCCACAGAATTCGCAAATTGTATTTTTGCCGAAAAGCTTCTGGAAGAAGAGAACTATCTTATAGAAGAAGCCTGCTATGCCGCCCTGATGGCACTTGCAGGGGCAATCCTCATAAATCGCTTCGGCTGTTACGTCGGATGTGCCGACTGTTACGGTTGTTTCTTTTGCGTTCTTATCAGCAACAGCTGCACCGCTGATTTCCCAATGGCTGAACACCTTGCCGTCAATCTGATTTGCGGTAAATGTTATGCTGTCACCCATAACTGCAGTTGAAGCTGATGCTTTGCCGTTCGTTACGGTTACTTTATAAACAACATTTTTATAGGTTGCCTCTGCGGTAACATTATTTTCGGGCATAGTGAAAGTTGTGGTTGCCTTTGATGTATCGGCTACGGTTGCACCTGTTATAACCCACTTATCAAACACCTTGCCTGCAGGAGCTGCATTGGCTGTGAGAGTTACGGTTGTGCCTGCAACAGCCTTTGAAACTGAAGCTGTACCGTTTGCAACTGCAACATTATATGTTTTATCTTTATATGTTGCCTCTGCGGTAACATCATTTTTGGGCATTGCAAAAGTTGTGGTTGCACTTGATGAATCTGCAACAGTTGCACCTGTTACTACCCATTTGTCAAATACCTTGCCTGTAGGTGCGGCATCGGCTGTGAGAGTTATGGTTGTGCCTGCAACAGCCTTTGAAGCCGAAGCTGTGCCGTTTGTGACGCTGATGTCATATTCGGGAACGGGAAGCTGAGCGAATCCAAGGTCAAAGATTTTTGCTCCCGTATTTGAATTTGATAAGCGAAGGTCTGCGGCTTTACCGTTGATCGTAGCTGTTACATCATCCGCAAAAACATATCCGCTTTCGGGTGTGAATATAACCTGCACATGATAAGTGTTGCCGCCTTCAAACTCGGTAATGGTTCCCATCAGATCCTTTAAGTGATACCAATCATACAAGGCAACGGTGTAGCCCGTTCCCGTTGTTGCAACAACGTCTGAGGGTGTTTCACCCGCAACGGGTTCAACAACTGTTGCGTTGATTTCGGTTATCTTGGTCTTTTCGGGTATTGCAGGGAATGTGTAGCTCATTTTAAGCTCGTTCTTTCCGCTGCCGATTTTAACCGCATCCGCCATATCGTGGCTGAGATAAATGTTTTTATCAAAGGTAAAACCTTCTGCGGTTTCAAGAGCAAGCTGGAACGTATACTGTGTTCCCTCAACAAAAACGGGATCTTCGGGGAACCATTCAATGCCGATAATGATTACACCCATATTATCTGCAGTTACCTGCGAAAGGTCTGCAGGAACGGCACCTGCAACAGGTGCGGGAACGTGGAAATCAATCGCCTTGAGGTTTTTCATCGGGTCGCCGACATACAGCTCAACTTCAAGTGAAATATAAGAAATAGTACCTGAACCCGTGCTTTTTTCCTGAACCATTGCGGCATATTTACTGCCGTTCACCTCAACCTCTGCAAATGATCCCGCAGCGGGCAACGCATAATAAGGTGCTTCGGTAAGCTTAACAGTAAAAATATAATAATTGCCGCCTTCAAATTCGGAATCATAGCTTTCAGTTGTTTTGTTGAAGGCTTCAACAGCAGGGCCGTTTGATTCCTCAAAAATTACACCTTCAGTTCCGATAGTAACGTAATCTGCATAGCTGTCAACCGATTTGCCGCCAAGGTCGTCAGTTTCAATTGTTACGGCTATTGTTCCGATTGCATCCGCCGCAGACGCAAAAGGAACTGCAAACGGCATTATCATAAGCATTGCGAGTAAAATTGAAATAATTTTTTTCATAAAAATCACCTTAACTTTTAGGTTTTCCGCATTCCGTGCAGAACTTGCCTTTGTTTCTGTTTCCGCAGGAACAAACCCAATCTTCAGGCTTTTTGGTTCCGCATTCCGTGCAGAACTTTCCCGAATTGTTATTGCCGCAGACACATTGCCAGACGGCGTTACCCTGCGGTGCAGGTGCGGTTGCGGAAATGGGAGCTGAATTTATTGCCGCAGCCGTCGAAAGCAATTTTTCCGTTTTGGGGTCAATTTCGATAAGCACATCATTTATTGCGGTTGCTCTGATGCCTGCTCTTGCTTCCCAGCCTGCAATTGCGAAATCCTGCAAAATCAAATCAGCCTGTGTGTCTGCCTTATATTTCAGCTCATCAACAGAGCAGCCTTCCGCAAACATTTTTGTGAAGGTCATTTCAGCAACACGTGATGCATCTGTCTTAATAATATCAACGGGAAGCTGACCGCCGAACATAGTATTGAACTTATCAGGATCCGCAATCTCAATAATGAGAGTTGCTGTAAACTTAACTTCTGTAAACAGTTTATATGTACCCTGAATCACTTCGGTATGAAAACGACCGTCAAATTGAATTCCGTTAAAAGCTTCCATTTAATTCACCTCCGATTATGCCCAAGGGTTTGCGCTTTCCGGCTGACGGATACCGACGAGAATAAACTGCTCCCAGAGATACCATTTGCCGTCCTTTGCCTTGCGCATCTGAACGCTTCTGGGAGCGTCTGCACCGCCCGATGTGATATAAAGCGTTGCATAACCTTCGTTCTGATATGAATAGGGACTTTCGCTTACGATTATTGTATAGGGTTCTGCAGGAGTATAATCGTTTGCAGGAGTTGAGCCCTCAAAATAGGAACGGGGAACGTAATCGCTGTCACGGAATCTGTCTGCAATAAAGGATATATCTCCGCCGCTTAAAGGTCTTGGTCCACGAAGGAAGTTAACCATCTGCAAAGCAAGGTCTTTATTCTGCGGATAATAGCAGAAAGCAAGAACGGTCATTGCGGCTGTTTCAAACGGAGTTGACAAAGCAGCCTGAGGCAGAGAAGCAAACTCCTCAAAAGATGAGGGCAGAGAAGAAAAAACAATTTTTTCTTTCTTGTTTCCGAGATTGCTGACTGCTGATGTTGCTTTGTTGAAGCCCTGTGTTACAGCAGAATTCACGCTCTTTTTAATAGCGTTTTCCGCTTTGCTTTTGAACATATCAAAAAGTGCCATATATAATCACTCCTTAGAATTTTGCACCCGAGCCGCTGTGAGTTCTGCCTGAAGAGCTTGTGTGCGTTGAGTCATCGTCGCTGCTGTCGCTTGTCTGCTTGGGCTTTGTGTCAACGAACGAATATGCATATACATCCTGAGCGCCCGTAACAACCATACTGCCCTGACGGGTATAAACCTTTGCGTGATTCTGAGCAACAACGCTCTTGTTCTTTGAAGTCATTGAGCCTGTGATAAGCAGACCGACAACTGCACCGACAAGTGCAAGAACAAAGAGCCAGATAACGGGAGTGCCGGGCTTGAGCTGTTCTTCCGCTCTGTCAAGGTATGTGTTGAATGCCTTTTCGTAATCTTCAGCAATAAGGTAATCCTTCATATCGGCAATGATGCCGTCTCTGATTCCCTCAAAGAAAACACCTGAGCCGTTACCGTGGGTTGTGATATAAATTTCTCTTTCGCCTTCTTCGCCGGGCTTATATACAACAAGCATACCGTCATCGTTTTCACCGTAGCCGTAGCCGTTGAAATCATAGTAATCATCGGCATAAGCCTCAGCTATAAGTCCGCCGAAATCGTAAGTTGTGTGGATTGCAACTTCCATTTCATATTCTTCTGCAATTTTTTCACATCTTGCAAGAAGCTCCGCTTCAACGCCATCGGGAATGAGGTCTGCATCGTCGGTAACAAGAGGAAGTGTTCTTTCAACCTTTTCAAACTCGGTTACATAGGAACCGGGTGCGTTTGTGACCGCATTGCCGCCTATGGGTGCGGTGTTATAAGAAGGAGCTTCAAGTGCAGTTTCGGCAGCCGCATAGAATCCCATAATACCGCCGTAGTAGCTTTCGTTTGTATCATAAGCAGTCTTCATTGCATTGATAACTGCTTCGCTGAAAATTCCTTTTTCATCGCCTGCAATATAGTAGTTGTAAACCTTCTCTGTTTCGTTATGAACAAAAACAACTGCATCTTTTGAATCCGTATAGCTGTAATATGCTTCTTCGGCAAACTCAGCGTTTGACATACCGCCGTTATCGGAGATAATGCAGAAAACAAGAGCATAACCGCTTTCGTTTTCTATGCCTGCGGCATAGTTATTGAGTTCATAAAGCTCGCTGTCGGAAAGATTATACTCAGGGTCATAAACATACTGGCTTGTATAAGCCGATGCGGAAAGCGCCATTGAAAGGCAGACCGTAGCCGCAACAAGAATTGCAAAAATCTTTTTAGTCATTTCTTCCGCACCTCCTTAAAGTGATGAAATAATGTTGATAATTATGTAGATAAGAGCGCCCACAGCCGCACCGCCGAGACCGCCGATGAGCTTGGCTTTCTTTTCTTCCGTGGGGATATTGCCGACGAATTTACCCGTCTGACCGTTCATTGCGAAGGTGTGATTCTGACCCTTCCACTTTACATTGAGAATCCACACGGGATAAAGAGCATACTTATATGAGCCGTTTGCAACCTGCATTGCCGCCTGCATGGGAGTTACGGCATTGTAGCCCTCAACGGTATCTTCAAACGCATCAAGTGCGCTTGCCTGAATTCTCTCGTTTGCTCTGCCCATACTCTGGTTTACGTCAACGTCATATTTATCTGCAAGGTAGCCTGCAAGATACGCCGTGTTGAAAGGTACGGCTTCGTTGAGATTGAAGGGCTCGATTGACTCCATAAGGTCGTCGGGCATTTTTGTTGAGCCGTCAACGGGAACATTGTCAAAGCCGATTGAGCCGCTTCTGTAAACATTGTAAGCGGTTGTTTCGGTGTATTCGTTCTTACTGTCCGACCAATGCTTATATTTTTCAGCCTGATATGTTGCGTTGACAACCGCATCGCAACTGAAAAGCCAATGGGGAACGTAAACACCCTTTACTTCGTCAAGCTTGTTTTCGGCAAGGAATGCCTTGGGAACAAACTTTTTGCCCCTGAAGTGTTTTTTGAGAGCTTCCTTTGCCGCTTTTTTATCGAGCTTGAAGGGAATTACAAGATCGGGTTTGAGTGCACCCGAGAACTGACCCTTCATAACAACCTGATTGCCGCAATAGGGACAGCTTGTTGCGCCCGTTGTCTGATCGGCAACGATTTCGCCGCCGCAGGAATTGCAGGCATAAACGCTCATACCGTCTGTTTCGCCTGCACCCCACTGACTGCCCTGCGAATTCCAGTTAATCTGTTCAACCGTATTTGCGGCAAAATCTTCCGCCTGTTGCATAGCGGCAATATCAAATTCTGCATCGCAATAGGGACATTTGAGTTTCTGTGCGCCGACATTGAATTCGACTGCACCGCCGCAATGCGGACATTTCTGTTCAGTTATTGCTGACAAGGTTAATTACCTCCTTGCGTTGTATTCATCAAGAATTTCATAGAATGCCGTGAAGAAACCTGCTGAATTTTTCGGAAGCTCACGGCTTGAATTAACAGAATAATATTCATTATCACCGTAGGTAAAGCTCACGGAAGTTGTGGGTGCATCAAGAAGCTGCAATTCGCTCGGTCTGAGTTCTCCCCATTTGAGAACACCGAATTCCTTGCATTTGCGCCTTATCTTTTCCAATGCTTCGGCGTCAATCTGAAAACTTGCGGATTCTTCTTCAGCACCGATATACGGCTGATTATAATACTCAAACCAAACCTCATTGTTTTCGTTAAGGAAGATTCTCATACTCATTGAGCCACCGTTCATTCCGCCGCCCGTGGAATAGGAGCAGGAAATAACCGTATCGGATAAATCTCGCTCCATTCCGCCTTTATCGGGCACATAAAACTTTGTTTTGTAATACCACACGCCGACCGCTGCGGCAATGGCAACAGCACCGACCAGAATCACGGTTATCGCAACTTTCATTCTGTTATTCATCAGTTAGCCTTGGGAGTTCCGCAGCAAGCGCAGAATGCACCGCTGTCATTTGTTGCGTTGCAAGCGGGGCAAACCCAGTTCTGTGCAACGGGAGCCTGTGCAGGCTGCTGTGCATAGGGATTAGGCTGCTGCTGTGCGTAAGGATTCTGCTGTGCATAGGGGTTTGCCTGAGGCTGACCGTAAGGATTCTGCTGTGCGTAGGGGTTTGCCTGCTGAGGCTGTGCATAGGGATTCTGCTGTGCATAGGGATTAGCCTGAGGCTGACCGTAAGGATTCTGCTGTGCGTAAGGATTAGCCTGAGGCTGACCGTAGGGATTCTGCTGTGCATAAGGATTGGGCTGACCGTAAGCATTTGCGGGAGCATAACCCTGATTCATCGGCATACCGCCATTCATCATATTGGGCATTGCGCCGCCTCTGCCGGGAGTGAGGGTGTTGATAACTTCCATAGCCATCTGCTGATATTTGTTGTATTCCATTGTGCCCATACCCTCAACACGGAATGTATTGAGCTGAACTCTGAAATCGTCAAAATAGGGATTGTTTACCGCAAATTCAAGAATGAAGTTATAGTAGAACTTATATCTGGGAGGATTGTAGCTTACTCTCTGACCGTCTTTGCCCTGAGTATAGATTTCGTCCTTATCCTCATCAATCTTGAGGTTGCAGCTCATAATTGAGGAAAGAGCCATAACATCGGGATTCTCGTCATCCCAGTTGTTGGGGCTGAGAGATGAAACAACAAAGTTTCCGTTAGCCATATCAACGTAAATCTTCTTGCCGTCACCGAAAGTGAGGTTGGGTCTGAAAGACTTAAGAGCAACTTTGTTCTGCTCTCTGTATGCAAGCTGCTGCTTGATTTCGTCGATTGTTGAGCTTCTTCTGTCGCTGAAGAAGGGCGAAAGCTTCTTTGCGCAGTCCTTACACATATTGCCGTCTTCAAGCTTTCTGTTGCCGAGAAGTCCTATTTTTTCACCGCAGATGTCACAAAATTTCTTATCAAAAAGTCCCATAATAATTTTCTCCTTTTAAAATAAATATTTATTACAATTTAATTATTTAGCATCGCTTTCGTTGAAGATGTCACCGCATTCGGGGCAGAACTTGGGAGGATTGTGGGGGTCTTCGGGTTTCCAGCCGCATTTGTCGCACTGATAAAGAGGTGCACCTTCGGGTTTCTTACCGCCGCAGTTGGGGCAGAATTTGCCTTTGTTTACTGCACCGCAGGAACAGGTCCAGCCTTCTTCGGCAGGTTTCTTTGCTCCGCATTCTGTGCAGAAATTACCGCTTACCGTTGCACCGCAAGCACATTTCCAGCCGCTTGCGGGTGCTGCGGGAGCTGACTGTGCAGGTGCCGCTGCAGCCTGCTGCTGTGCCATCTGCTGTTGCTGAACACCTGCATTATACAGTGCCATCGGATCAAAGTTTCCGCCTGCATTTGCTGCCATGTTCATACCCATAAAGCCCATCATTGCTCCGTTTTCATTGGCGGCTGCAGCTTCCATTGCATTTGCTCTTGCATCAGCCATTCTGCCTGCCATCATAAACGGATTTGAGCCCATTGTTGCGGCATCTTCCATCTGATTAATCTTCTGCATATCTTCGGGAGTGAGAGTAATCGGGTTAAGTGCGATGGATTCAACCGAAATGCCTCTGCGCTGTGTCCATTCAACGGCAAGTGCCTTGTTGAGCGCATCCTTAAGCTCTGTTGTGTGTGCGGGAATCTGTGCGGGGCGAAGTTCAAGCTCTGTGAGCATTGCGAATGCAGGCTGAAGAGCTGAAATGAACTCTGTTTTGAGCTGATTGTCGATTTCTTCTCTTCTGTATTCATCGTCTACGTTACCTGCAATCTTTGTGTAGAAAAGAAGAGGGTCTGTGATTTTGTAGGAATATATACCGTTGCATCTTACCTGAACGGAACGGTACATATTGAGTCTTTTGTTGGCAACCTCAAACATAAAGGGATTGGGTGTGCCGAACTTGTTATCAAGAATTTCCTTTGTGTTAAAATAGTAAACTCTCTGGTCTTTGCCTGTGTCGCCGCCGTATGTAAATCTCTTACCGACGGTTTTGAAGGTTTCCTTAATTGTATCGCCGAGCTTGCCTGAGAAGATTGAAGGCTCTGTTGAAGAATCATAGGTAAATTCACCGGGCTCTGCACAAACTTCAACAATCTTGCCCTGCTCAACGATAATCATGCACTGACCGTCTGCAACTGCAATGCCCGAGCCGTTTGAGATTACATTGTCGCTGCCTTTTGTGTTGGATGAACGTCCGCCAATACGTTTCTGTCCCTTCACCATCAGCACGTCATTTTCGAGTGAATCGCAGTAGAAAAATTCTTTCCACTGGTCTGCGAGTACACCGCCGAGCGCTCCTAATCCTGCTTTAATAAGTCCCATAATAAATTTCTCCTTTCAAGAAATCAGTTTAATATTTTTTAAAATTTATTCTTATCCTCTGGGCAATTCGCAATCAGCAACATCTGTGATTACGTAGCCGAAGGGACTGTTTGCATCGGGTTTAACGATTACGGCAAGACCGAATTCTTCATAGCCTTCAAATCTGTAATCGTCAATTCTGATTTTAACGGAATACGTTCCGTCGCCGTTATCCTCAACGCCGTAGAATTCGTTTGTGCTGAATCTTTCAAACAGATAAGGTGTGACATCATAATCCGAATACTGTTTCATACTGCCTTCAACATAGCATTCTTCAGGTATTTCAGGATAATTCCCCTTATACTCGGGGTACATCGAATCGGCATATGATTCAAGTTCCCATGTTGTCAAAGAGATAACATCATAATATGTTTCGCCAACCGTTTTTGCGTGGTTGAGCGTTACGGCATAAGCAACGGTATCCCACACAACGGCAGGGTCATCGTTTTCGGCAAAGCCGTCATAATAAATCTTCGATGCTGCACGGGCAACGCAAAGCTGATAAAACGCTGTATCTTCGGTTATTTCTTCGGGAACGAATTCTTCGCCCGTCATTTCAATAACATTCTTTACGGATTCGCCGTCCATCGACATATAATACTCGGATATTTTTCCGTCGTATTCCGCAACAAGTCTGAAATCGGGAATTGTTTCGGTAACACAGCAATCAAATTCATAAATCTTGTCTTTTTCGGTTGTGATTTCAAGGTATGTGTAGTCACGCTCAAAATCATTGACAATCGGTGACCACATAATGCCTTCAAGCCTTACCTTGACACCGTTTTTGGGTGAAACAAATCTGAAGCCCGTCATACCGTATTCGCTGTCAATGCCTGTATCAAAGGTTTCAATTTTGCCTTTCAGAGCGTGATATTCGTCTGAATCGGCATTATAAAGAGTTATGAGCAGGTTTCCGCTGTCATCCTCTTTATTACCGCCCTTGTCGTTTGCAGAACTGTTACCCTTTGTGTTTGCTTCTTCGGTCTGCGAAGGCGCATCGGTTGTTGTTTCGCCGTCACCCTTGTCGCCGCAGGCTGCAAATGAGAGCAGCATAATCAGCGCAAGCAAAACGGCTGTTATTTTTTTCATTGGCATTACCTCCTTATCCCATTGCAGTTGTTACATAGATTGTGTAATCAATTCCGTCACCCGGATATTCATATTCCTGTGTGTAGCCTTCGTCAAGATAAACTGAAAATGCAGGGGTATCATATAAATTATTATCTGCAACTACTTCCCAGCTGTACGGAACTTCATATTCTTCGGTATATGTTACGGGATTTCCGTCTTTATATGTTTCATACACAACCGTAACGGTTTTCATTTCGCCGTTCCAATCATCAAGTACATTCATCAATTCATTCGGTTCGTTGTAAATATACTCATCTTCAACAACATATCCGTCGTTGTCGTGAACCGTTTTAACTATGTTAAGGGTTTGTTTGTCAACATAACAAACAGTCTGAATATACAGCTCATCTTCGGGGTCGTCATCAAGATTTTCGAAGATGTAATATTCGTCAGTTTCTTCTCTCAGGCTGAGATTATCATTGATGAGCGGATATGCGATTGTGTCGTTATACCACGGCGTATCTTCATTTTCTTCTTCGCTTCCGAACATATCAAAAAATGCACGGACACCGAATCTTCCGTTATTAACAGACAGCATATTCATTCCTTTGTATTCAACAACAATCAAGTGTTCTTCTGCATAGTACAGATTCTGGTCAACCGCTCTGACTGTTTCAGAATTGAATGTGAAATAAATCTCTGTTGTTGATTCGCCGTCATATTCCGTTTTGAAAGAAACGCTTTCGTTTCTTTTGAGAAGGTTTTCAAGAAGATTGGCTTCAATTACCCTTGCCAACAAATCTTCTTTGCTCTCCGTTGTACTTTCGATTGACGAAGCTTGTGTTGTTGAAGTAACCTTTTCTTCGCCGCCTTCATCGGAGCAGGATGCAAGAGCGAAAGGAATAACGGCACACAATGCAAGAGAGACAACTTTTTTCAGAATTTTCATATATTACCTCCTTATTTATTAGGTTTATAACCTTTTGATGAATATGGATTTTTGTTTTCTTTGGGCGGATCGGGAATATTGCCGACGTGAACAAGCCACGAGAAAACCGCTGTTTTGATTGCAACGCCGATAACCCATACGGCGAGTGCGCCGACAAACCACCAGATTGATATTTTGAAAATGAAATAAGCCGCAAGCAATATCCATGCAGGAATTGTCCATTCAAGGTCGAATACGAGGTTTATCAGCAACGCCGAAATTAATCCGTTGCCCTTTGGTCTGTTCTTCTTCATAATCATTCAACTATAAGTCTGCCGCTGATTTCACGGTCAAGAGCATTGTGAACAGAAAGATACTCATCAAGTATTTCTCTGCAGGAGGTTGAAACCATTCGGGGCTTGCCGTTCTTTGCAACCTCGTCATAGGGAACGGAGAAGAAGTTTTCAAGATTCTTGAAATGGAAATGCTGAAGACCGATTTTATAAATTCTCTCATCATCAAGAGGTTCGCCGTTAAGGGCGAACTTTTTGAATTCGTGAGTGTTTCGGTCATAGACAACTCTTGTTCCCTTTGAGAACTGATAGAATTCGCAATGCGAGCCGCCCCACACCTCGTCACGGAGCATAAACTTTATCATCCGTTTGAGCTGTTCGCCCGTCACACGGAGCATATACGCAGGGTCATCGTAAGGGAAGCATTCCGCAAGATCCTGATAAAGAACAATGGGACCGAGTTCTGTTGTGCGGACACTTCCCGAACCGAGAAGCATAAGGTCAAGACCGAGACTGTCACGCATAATATCCGCAAACAGACCGCCGAGCTCGGTTTCACGGTATCTTGACGGATGGGTAAGCTGTCTTTTGAATCTTGTTACCATACGACCGTATTTCATATCCGTTTTATTTTTGTAAAACTTGATTATATCTTCAAGCTTTTCATCTCTCGGGCAGTTTTCCGCATTGATAGGAACGGTTTTCCACGTGTAGCTGTCAATGCAGTTGTTATCGGTATCAACCATAATATCGAATCTGCCTATCTGGTCTGTACCCGTACCTGCCTGAACGATAACAATATCGTTGACAACCGCAGGTTTTTCAATAAACGTATGCGAATGACCGCCTACGATAATATCAACACCCCATGCAGGGTCGAGCTTTGCGGCCAGTTTTTTATCTTCTTCAAATCCGATGTGTGTGAGAAGAACGGTAAAATCAATATCAATCGCATTATATGTATTACAGATTCTGCCGACTGCCTGCGCCGCTTCTTCAATATCAACGAAAGTTCCCACAAGACCGTCATTCTTTGTCTGCGAAAGAACGTCTTCGGTCAGAATGCCGATAAACAGAACTTTCATTCCGTCAATTTCGATTATATGGTGAGGCTTGAAAAGTCTTGCACCGTTGGTTTTGATATGTAAGTTGGCGTTGATAATCGGGAACTTCGCACATTTTTCGATAAACAGAAGATGAGAAATGCCGTAATCCGTTTCGTGATTGCCGACGGTAACAACGTCAGGCGAGAGCATATTCATAATTTCGATTGTTGAAACGCCCTGATATTCGGAATCAATAACCGAGCCTCTGAACATATCGCCAGCAATGCAGTAGATTGCGTTCTTCTCTTCATTTCTGACTTTGTTGACATATCCCGAAAGCATTGAAACGCCGCCGACAAGCTTTGAATCAATTTCTTCGGCAAGAAAGTCGCCGTGCAAATCGTTTGAATGAAGAATCGTAAGTTTTTTTAAGTTTTTCATATTGTTATTTCTCGCTTTCATCACATTTCTTGCAGCATACTCCGCCGTTCAGATTTTTGCCGTAAACGGTGCAATCTTCACAAACCATAGCTCCGCAAATTTCACAGCGGTTCAATTCATACATTGCCTCGATATTTGCTCTTTCAAAAGCGCTGTCGTGGTCTGCCGCATAAATAATATCTCTGGCTTTTTTCATATCACCGTTCAGAAATCTTTTTCTTTTGAAGCCCGAAACAAATTCAATCACAGGCGTTTTTACAGCCTTTTTACAGCAATCACAGTAAAACTCAAATTCAAACTTTTCAAGAGTTGAATAATCCGAAAAATCCTTGGTAACAGGTTTAAGCATCTCAATCTCCTTATAAAGCACAAAGTGCCGCATTCAGATAGCTTTGAGTAACCGATGAAAAGAAGAAAGCATCTATTCTGCCGTCTTTCTTGGCAAGCATAACCTCACGGGCAATATCGGGTGCGGAATTTTCATCGCAGAGCATTACGGTTTTGCATTTGGGAAGATTCTCACGCAGCTCTCTTGCCGTGTTAAGGCGGATTTCAAGAGATGTTGAAGGAGCGTAGGAAACTTCCATCAAAAGAATATCGGCAGAAAGAGTTTCGCAGTCAAAAGGAATGCTTTCGCTGTGACCGTTTATGCGAAACGGCTTGAACTCGCCCGATTCACGCAGGGAGCGTGTTATTGCTTCGGCAAGCAAACCGTTCTGAATGTTAACAACTATTGTTTTCAAGCTCTTTTCCTCCTTTTAACACTCATTACAGTTAGATTTTAACAAATAAAAACAAATCGCACATTGTACTTTAGTGCAGAAATGAAACTTTTTTTAAAAATATTTTTTATTTTTATATAAAAAAGACGGCAGATTGCTCTGCCGTCTTGGATAATTGAATTATTCGTGAATCTTTGTTGCGCCGAAGAGGCTCTTGAAGAAGCCGATAATCTTCTGGAAGAAGCCTGCGTTTGATTTAACGGTGGTTGTGCTTACAACCTCGTTGCCGTACATATCGGTCATATACGTACCGTCTTCAAGTTTTACTTTAGCGGTAAACGTTGTGTCACCGCTTGAATTTGAAATTGCTTTCAGATTACCTTCTGCATCAACGCTCACGTTAAAGCAGCCGTTGCTTGCGGTCCATTCAACCTTTGCGCCTTCGGGGATAACCGCAAAATTCGGGCGGATAAGAACACCGTCTTTGCAGTTGATGGTCTTTGTTTTAGGCTCTATGATAGCAGAAAGCTTTTCAAGGTTTTCTGTTTTTGTGTTGCCGCAGTCAGTGCACTTATAGGTGATTTTGCCTTCGGCTTCGGTTGTGGGTGCTACGTAGGAATCCTCGATGTGGTTATGACCCTTTGCGGGTGAAACTTCCTTATAGCTTGCACTGCAGGTATTGCACTTATATGTTGCCTCGCCGCTCGAAGTACAGGTTGCCGTGTCGGAAACAAGGCCGTAGATATGACCTGTCTTTTGTGAATCAACGGTTTTTGTTTCGGTGCAGACTGAACATTTATAAGTTGCCTTGCCGTCTGTCTGGCAGGTTGCCGTGTCGCTGACAAGTGTCCAATTGTGCTCTGTCTTAGGAATTCTGACAGCCTTCATGCCGCAACTTACCTTATTGCCGAGAGGGTCAATTTTGCCGTTGTTGGTACATTTGTAATAACGAAGACCGGTTGCTTTGCAACTTGCAGGTATTGTTGAGGAAAGCACCCATTCGTGGTTACCCGTTTCACCAAAATGGTGACCGCATCCTTCGCAGACGTAACCCCTTGCACAGTTATATGTTGTGTTTGCGCTTGTGTTGCCCATTCCGTCAACAGGGCAAACGGTATGTGCACCGTATTCCAGCTTGTGGTCATTGGGGCAGGCATCTTCGGGAGCATGAGTTTCACAAGCCCACCAATGGTGAGTTTCGTTTACTTCCATATCCATTGCGTTGCCGTAGTCGCAGTTGTTATCAAGACCGCAGACTGTGCAAATTCTGTTTGAGTTAAAGGTGTGCTTGCCTTTGTTAAAGGTTTTGTCGCATCTCCAGCAATACTTCCAGTGGTTAGTGCTGTCATATGACCACTGATACTCTCCCTCGTATTCTTCATACGTGTGTCCGAGAGCACCTACATTTGTTGTTTTTGTTTCACCGCACTTGGTGCAGGTTTCTGTGATTGTGCCGCCCGCAGTGCAGGTTGCAGTTGTTTTGCTTACATAGTAATCGTGTGTTTTGCAGGGCTCGATTGCATTGATAAGCACCGTGTATTTTTTGAAGCCGCAGTAATTACCGTCCGGATTCTTTAAAGATACAATGATATAAAAGGTATATGTTCCCGGTGTTTTGCAATCGTCTTTAAAACCGAAAGTGCCATCATCGTAATCGGATCCGTTGTTATGATATTCATAGACCTTTTTTCCCGTAGTGTCATACAGCACTTCGGCGAGATCCCACGAGTATCCCGTATCGACAAGATATTTAGGAAGCTTGTTGAGTTTAAAAGACATAATATCATCAGCACCTATAACATAGGTACAAGAAGCTGCGAGGCCGTCAAACACAATGGGCTTACCTTTTCTCTGCCACGCATTAAGAGAAGTAGTGATAATATCGATACGGTCATCCTCTTTATAAGTTTCAAGATAATCAGCAGATGGGTTATGACAAAGCTTACCGCCCTTCACCATAATGATTTTGCTGGTATCATAAGAGCCAGAAGGGAAATTGAAATTATTTAAACTACCGTCAGAGCAATTGTTGCTCAGTCCGCTGGAATGATATGTACGGATTGCATTATAGGTGTTTATATCAAAACTGCCGCTATTAATTGTTATATTCCTGATTTTAGAGGAAAGGAAAGGACCAACACCGTTATTTGTATATTCACCGCCGTTTATTACAAGTTTGCCTTGAGCAACTATTGCAGTATAACCAAAATTTGTGTGTCCGACAAAATTACCGCCGTTAAAGGTTGCTTCACCACCATTTTCAACACAGACGATATGACCCGTTGCAATCTGATATGCGTTTTTAAATTTATCAGAGAGATACTGTTCCTTTGCACCGCCTGCAATAAACGTGCCGCCGTTTACAGTGAGCTTACCGTAAACAAGGAACATATCTCTTTGAGCAATATCCGTGTATTTTGAAACATCAAAACGAGCAACTGCCGGAGAAATATAGTGAGCATCATATTTTACTTCGCTCGTTCCCCTTGTGTCTTCAACCGTGAAATCAGCGCCCACAGGAACGGTGAAAAGAGTTCTGATTGAGTCGAGAGTATAGTCCTTATTGCTTGATACGTCGGAATGGTCAACAACCTTGAGCTTTTTGCCGTTGAGGTTAAGAATCTTGGTACCGTTGACGGTAAACTGGGCTGCTTCACTCTCTTCTGTTTTGCCCAGACCGATTTCCCTTGTTATATCATTGCCGAGCTTGATTGCATTGGTGCCGTATTGCGAAAGTGCGCTCTGAAGCTGGGCATAGGTTGTAACCGTCTGAGCCATATCGGCAATGGGAATATAATAATAATAGCAAACATTCCAAACTTCCGTTTTATGTCCGTCTATCATCACACGATCTAAACGAAATTCAAAATCATAGTAAGAGTATGTTTCATCGCCGGCTATCAGAACCAAATCTCTTTCGGTATACATCGGGCATGTAAAACAGACTTTTAATTGATATCCGGTATTTTTCAAAAAAGTACCCGAATTTTGTTCGGTAAACTCGCCACCGTTGTTAAGGCGAACGCCATCGCGCATATAATCCAAGCCGGTGGTGTAAGAGGAAAGAATGATTTCAACTCCCTCCGAAGCTATGTAGCCTGTCTTGACGGTGTACTGACTTCTTTTTGTAGGAACAGGTTGACCTGCTTCAAAACGAAAATCCGTTTTAACGTAGTCCGCCGGCTCCGTATCCGCACTTGCAGAGAGAGGAACAATACCGACCGCCATAATCAGGCATAGAAGAATTGCCAATGTTTTTTTGAAAATCTTCATAGAAAATTTTCTCCTTTCGTATTGTTTTATAATGGGTATACTTTCGTCAGTATACATTCTTACATCGTAATTCTATCATCTTTTTTCGGTTTGCACATTGTACTTTAGTGCAGAAATGAAAATTTTTTTGATTTTTTAATAAACTAAAGCCGCCTTTGTGAATCAAAGGCAGCTTTAAAGCACATTATATCGATTATGTTGTCATAGAGTTTATATGTCGTACACTTTATTCGAGAGGTGATTGAACGCCAACTTCTCTTGCAGCTTCCATCTTGAACTGGTCAAGAGCAGCTCTTGCCTGAGGAACAACTGAATTATTCTTTGACATTTCGTTTACACCCCTTCAAATTCAATTTGCGTTTGCCTTATTATTGTTGCAAACCATTCAGGGTTTATTAATGTTAATTTTTTGATTATTTTGAAAGTTTTGATTATGACAAAATGGCTTAAAAAGCAAGCCTCTTTTTATTTTGACGGTCCGGATGGCTTGCGTGAGTGAATCTTATTCGCCATACGGTTTCTTTCCGATTCGCTTATCATACATTTTTTCACCCTCCGGAGTTCATATTAAAATTATTCGGTAATTGCTTTTATAAACAGTTTCATATTTCGTACGGGTTTCACGAAACGAACATATGACAGGAACATTGCGGACTCATCTTGAAGAGGTTGATGAACAAGCATCCGCTATGTTCTCTCGGCTGGCAGAACAGGTGACGGTCAGTGAGGGAATTACAGAACAACTCAAAGCAAATGACCAAATGGAATGGGTTGTCCGTATGAACAATATAGAGGCGAGGTCAAGGGAGATTGTTAATTATGAGTTGATTTTTACATCATAAATACATAAAAAACTCAGGTGCAAGGGGATTCAATTTCTGCTGCACCTGAGTTTATCTTTTTATACTATGTTTTTCTGTGGGGTGTCAGGGGTCAAAACCCCTTGATTGCGGATTTGAGTGTACAAATCCATTGCTCGTTAAAACAAACGCCATAAAAATCAGTACCCGTATTCGGGGTATATGTAATCTTCGCTCCATATGCAATTTTCGGTTGTTATATCTTCAAGGAACATGAAATGTGATGTTTCCCAATAACCGAAAGTGCAGTTACGGAAAGCAAGTGAACCGTTTTCGCCTCTTTCAAAATAACCGAAACCGTCCGAGCCTGTAAGAGTGCAGTTTGTAAATTCAAACGCACCGCAAACATCAGCAATATTCATCGGACCGTCCGAACAATCTCGGATAGTGCTGTTGCTGACATAAACATTTCCCGTTTTGTTTTTTGCTCTGATTCCGTAAACGCCGCAACCGTAAAGGTCAGTGTTGTCAATGGTAACATCTGAACAATTTGAAAAATCCAGAACATCTCCTGAACATTCACCTGCATCAACATGACCAATAGTAAGGTTCGAGATTTCAATATTATTGCAGTTTTCAAAATTCAGCACAGTAGCATATCTGGGAGTAACAACAAGCTCTGTGTCAGAAAACTTTTTTGTGCTGCCCGAAATCTTAAGAAACGAAACATCTTTTATAAAGATTTCCGCACCGTCAAAGCATTCATCAAACCGGACAAAGTTATGAGCGAAGTTCTGACTCTGCTGCTCAACATAATCACTTAAATTGTAATAACCGTTTTTGATGATTATTTCGGTATTTGACGATATAGCATTCAGAAATTCCTCAGGTGAACTTACATTGACGGTTTTCATCGGAATACCGTTTTCATCTGCAGAGAAAACAGAATCTGTTGAGCCGTCATAGATGTCAAGCAGAAGATTATCCGGGTCTGTCGGCAAGGCAAAAACATTATTACCTCTGTAAAGCAATCCCATATCCGTTTCGCTGACCTGCTTGATTTCACCGTTTTTGAGGCTGAATACGCACAGAATCATCTGACGGTCTTCCTCTTCGCTTTCCTCGCTGAAAACATAGAGGAAGCTGTTGCCGTCTGCGGTTCTGACATAATACGGATTCAGGTCATAGGAAAACCAGTCCACCTCATAGTCTGAGCTTTCCGAATATATGCCGAGTGTGTAATAAAATCTGTCGTCATAGTCGTAGTTACCCGAAACGGTAAGCTCATCTGCGCGTTTGTCACCTGTGATGTCGGTAAAGAACGGTGACGATAAGGGCAGGCTTACAACATAGGCATCGGGCACGGCAGTATATTTTTCTTTGAACAAATCGGGATATTCCGCAAAGGCTACGGTTGCTGTCTGAACACCGAAATTCGTGGGAGCTATGGCACCCGGTCTGAAATAAAAGGTTATGCCGTTATAGTCAAGCACCCAAGTGATATCATCTTCGGGAGTGTTTTTGAAATAATCGGGAATGGCGGTTTTGCCGAAAGGCTCTTCTTCACCTATACGGCTCATAATCACTTTTTCAACAATTGACGGAAGCTTTGCAATATCCGTTACAACATCGGAAAGAGCAAGCAGTTTTCCGCTTTCTGTGTCGTAATTAATGCAGTTGAAAGATCTGTCGGTTTCCGAATTGTAATCTTCAACAATACTGACTGCTACACTGTCGGCACGCCTGACCTGAACATCAAGCGTTGAAACATAGGTAGAAAAGGCTTCGCTGTCATTCAAAAATTCTTCGGTAGCAGTAACGATGAAATTATCCTTTTCTTCTTCCATTGTTCTTCTTCTCATAACGGATGTTTCCGTGAGAGCCTTGGCAAGATGCGGATATTTTTTCTCCATTGATTTATCAAGGGTAACATCCCTATATTCGCTTCTCACGAGCATTTCGGGATAATCTTCATACCATTCATAATGAGAGATATATTCTTTGTTGA
>JAFWYP010000026.1 GCA_017517665.1 Clostridia bacterium
AACTATCTCAACGTTCAGAGAACAATGAGAGCAAAGCTTCCCTTCAGCATCGGTCAGATAGGCAAGGCTTTCAGAAACGAAATCACTCCCGGTAACTTCACCTTCAGAACAATCGAGTTCGAGCAGATGGAGTTCCAGACCTTCTGCAAGGAAGGCACAGACAGCGAGCTTTATGATTACTTCAAGGAATACGGCATGAAGTATTATCAGGATCTCGGCATCAATCCCGAGCATCTTCGTTTCCACGACCACGAAAAGCTTGCTCACTACGCAAAGGCTGCCTGCGACATCGAGTTCCTCTTCCCCTTCGGATGGGGCGAAATCAACGGCACCCACAACAGAACCAACTTCGACCTCACAAGACATCAGGAATACAGCGGCACAAAGATGGATTACCTTGATCCCGAAACCAACGAAAAATATATCCCCTTCATCATCGAATCAACCTACGGTCTTGACAGAACCGTTCTTGCTCTTCTCGTTGAAGCATATGACGAAGAGGTTATCGACGCTGAAAAGAACGACACAAGAGTTGTTCTCCACCTCAGCCCCGCAATCGCTCCTTTCAAAGCAGCCGTTCTTCCTCTTTCAAAGAAGCTTTCACCCGATGCTCTCAAGGTTTATGAAAAGCTCCAGAAGAAGTTTATGGTTGACTTCGACGAAACAGGCTCAATCGGCAAGAGATACCGCCGTGAAGACGAAATCGGCACTCCCATCTGCATCACCTTCGACTTTGATTCACTCGAAGACAACTGCGTAACGGTTCGTGACCGTGACACAATGCAGCAGGAAAGAATTTCAATCGATGCTCTCGAAGATTACATCGCAGCACGCATCGGCTTCTGATTTTGGATATAATTATTTCATTAAATATAGAAAGGAACATGAGTTTTTATGAAAGTTAATTTCACCGAAACCGTGCTCAGAGATGCTAACCAGTCTCTCATCGCAACAAGAATGCCCTTCTCGGATTTCAAGCCCATTCTTGAAAAGCTCGACAAGGCAGGCTACTATTCACTCGAATGCTGGGGCGGCGCAACATTTGATTCATGCCTCCGCTACCTCAACGAAGATCCCTGGGAAAGACTCCGCAACATCAAAAAGGCTTGCCCCAACACCAAGCTTCAGATGCTCCTCAGAGGTCAGAATCTTCTCGGCTACAAGCACTATCCCGATGACGTTGTCCGCGCTTTCATCAGAAAGAGCGTTGAAAACGGCATCGACATCATCAGAATTTTCGATGCTCTCAATGACGTTCGCAACATCGAAGTGGCAGTTGACGAAACTCTCAAGTGCGGTGCACACGCATCAGGCACAATCTGCTACACAATCAGCCCCATCCATAACCTTGAAAGCTATGTTAAGCTCGCAAAAGAAATTGAAGCTCTCGGCGTTCAGTCCATCTGCGTAAAGGATATGGCAGGCATCATGAGTCCCAAAGAGGGTTATGACCTTGTTAAGGCTCTCAAGGCTAACGTTAAAGTTCCCATCGTTGTTCACACACACTCAACAACAGGTCTCGGCTTCATGACACTCCTCAAGTGCGTTGAAGCAGGCGCAGACGTTATCGACTCCGCAATCTCATGCTTCTCAGGCGGTACTTCACAGCCCGCAACCGAAACTCTTGTTTATACTCTCAAGCAGTACGGCTACGAAGTTGACGTTGACGAAAACGTATGCAAGGAAATCAACGATTTCTTCAAGCCCATCCGTGCAAAGGCACTTGAAAGCGGTCTTCTCAATCCCGTTGTTATGGGCACACAGACAGACGCTCTCATTTATCAGATTCCCGGCGGCATGCTCTCCAACCTCGTTGCACAGCTCACCGCACAGAACAAGCTCGACAAGCTCGACGAAGTTCTTCTTGAAACTCCCAGAGTTCGTGAAGACCTCGGCTATCCTCCCCTCGTAACTCCCATGAGCCAGATGGTAGGTGTTCAGGCTACCGCAAACGTTCTTGCAGGCGAAAGATACAAGAACATCTCCAAGGAAGTCAAGAGCTATATCAAGGGCGAATACGGCAAGGCTCCCGGCAAAGTGAGTGAAGAACTCCAGAAGCTTGTTCTCGGTGAAGAAAAGCCTTTCACCGGAAGATATGCAGATACTCTCGCTCCCGGCATGGAAGAAGCAAAGGCTTATCTCGGCGACAAGGCAACATGCGAAGAGGACATTCTTTCATATATCGCATTCCCCACTCAGGCAGAAGCTTTCTTTGAAAAGCGCGAAGCTGACAGAAAGAACACATTCTCATACACAATCACGAGAATTGACTGAGGGTGACGAATATGTTTGCAGATAAAGAAATATTAACTATGTCGGAAACATTGTTTGTTGCGGTTGCAGGCATTGCGGTTGTTCTTCTTGAACTCGCAGTTCTCGCCGTTCTCATTGTTTTCCTTTCAAAGATTTTAAGAGCCGTCGAAGGCAGGCTTTCTTCATCCGATGACGAAGAAGTAACAGTTATTGAATCGGCTCCTGCCGCACCTGTTGCGGCAACTCCTGCTCCTGCGGCAGCTCCCGTTGCATATCAGGCAGGCAGAGTTCAGCTCATTGACGTTGACGAACCCACAGCGGCAGTTGTTATGGCTCTCGTAAGCAATCAGAGCGGTATCCCTCTTGAAAGACTTGCATTCAAATCAATCAAGGGCATCACCGAGCTCGTTGATGTTGACGAACGCACAGCCGCAACAATCATGGCTATCGTCAGCAAGGAAAGCGGTATTCCGCTTGACAGACTCAGCTTCAAATCAATCAGAAAAGTGGAGGAATAATTATTATGAAATACGTTGTAAATCTTAACGGTAAAGCATACGAAGTAGAGGTTGAAGAAACCCAGGCAGTTATCATGAACGTTACAGACGCTCCCGTTGCGGCAGCACCCGTTGCACCTGTTGCAGCTCCCGCACCCGCAGCAGCACCTGCTCCCGAAGCAGCCCCCGCACCTGCAGCAGCTCCCGCTGCTCCCGTTTCAGGCGGCACAAATATCACAGCTCCCATGCCCGGCACAATTCTTGCAGTTAATAAGCCCGCAGGTTCAACAGTTGCAGCAGGCGACGTTATCCTTGTTCTTGAAGCTATGAAAATGGAAAACGAAATCGTTGCTCCCTGCGCAGGCACAGTTGCTCAGGTTCTCGTTTCAAAGGGCTCAACAGTTGAAACAGACGCTGTTCTCGCTGTTATCGCATAAGGAGAATCCGCATGGAGTTTATCACAGAAATTCTCAAAGGAATATGGGAATGCTCGGGCCTTGCCCTTCTCGAATGGCAGAATGCCGTTATGATTCTCGTTTCCGCCATATTCCTTTATCTTGCTATCGTCAAGAAGTTTGAGCCGCTTCTGCTTGTTCCCATAGCATTCGGCATCCTTCTTGCAAACATGCCCGGCGCAGGTCTTATGGACGACCCTGCAGGTCTTATGACTGAGCTTCCCGAAGGCGTTGAACCTGCTCATTGGTATGAAGACGGCGTTCTCCGACTGATTTACGCAGGTGTCAAGAGTTCAATCTTCCCCTGCCTCATCTTCCTCGGAATCGGCGCAATGACAGACTTCGGTCCTCTGCTTGCAAACCCCGTCAGTCTTCTTTTAGGTGCAGCTGCACAGCTCGGTATCTACATTGCATTTGTTATCGCAATTCTCCTCGGTTTTACACCGCAGGAAGCTGCATCAATCGCAATCATCGGCGGTGCTGACGGTCCCACGGCAATCCTCGTTGCCTCAAAGCTTGCAGGCCACCTTCTCGGACCTATCGCTCTTGCGGCATATTCCTATATGGCACTCATTCCTCTTATTCAGCCGCCTCTCATGAAGCTTCTCACAACTGAGAAGGAAAGAAAGGTTGAAATGAAACAGCTCCGCACCGTAAGCAAAACAGAGAAGATCATCTTCCCCGTTGTTGTTTTTGTTGTTGTTGCTTTCCTTATTCCCGATGCCGCTCCCCTCGTAGGTATGCTCATGTTCGGCAACCTTCTCAAGGAATGCGGCGTTACCGACAGACTCAGCGAAACCGCACAGAACGCACTCACAAACATCGTAACAATCATGCTCGGTGTAACAGTCGGTGCAACAACAAACGGCACAGAGTTCCTCCAGCTTGACACAATCAAGATTGTTATTCTCGGTCTTGCCGCTTTTGCATTTTCAACAATCGGCGGTCTGCTTCTCGGCAAGCTTCTCTATCTTGTTACGGGCGGTAAAATCAATCCCCTCATCGGTTCTGCAGGCGTTTCCGCAGTTCCCATGGCAGCCCGTGTTGCTCAGACCGAAGGCAGAAAGTATAACCCCACAAACTTCCTTCTCATGCACGCCATGGGTCCGAACGTTGCAGGTGTTATCGGTTCAGCCGTTGCGGCAGGTTTCCTGCTCATGATGTTCGGCAAATAAACAAAAATTACAGCGACTTGCATTATTATCTGCAAGCCGCTGTTTTTTGTTTTATAAACTAATTATTCTGCCGTTTTTATTCCGTAAAAATGGATAACGTTCATATCCTCTTCCATATCGAGACCGTGCGAGCCGCAGCCGCCGTCGATTTCGTGGCATCCGTGGTCGGGACAGAAGCCGTAAAAAACATTTTTATCGGCAAGTCTTGTATGGATTTTGTCAACCATTTCGGCATAGAACGCAATGTTTTTATCAAGCCTTGCAAGCGCTTCTTCGGATTCGGGTCCGAATTTATGCATCGTGCCGTCATAGTCGCCGTTATAAATTACAACAAGGTCGTATTTATCCTCATCAATGATTTCAAGAGCCTTCTTGTTGACTTCCTCGGGGGTATCATAGATAAAATAATCCATTTCGCGTTCAAGGAAGATAAGGGAAATGCTGTCATTCTTCGTTGAAACAATTGCCGCCTTTTTGCCTGCTTTTATAAAACGGTCAAAGAGTGTTTCGGTTGTCAGAACGGGTTTTTCGTATTTTTTGATGCCGTGAACATCGGGCATGACACCTGTATACATCGAAGCAAAGCAGACGGGAGTTACGCTCGGCATAACCGATAGCATCGGCATTGCGATATCGGAACGAATCATCGCAGGCGCAAATTTTTCGGTGTATTTCTGCCACACCCAGAGCGCAACGGCATCGGGATTATAGATAATCGTGCGGTCAACGGTTTTTCCGCCGAGCTTTTTCTCTGCAAGGGCAGTTATAGCTGCATTGGGTTTTTCGGTTGAGTCATATACTTCTTCGCCTATAAGCGAAACTGCGGAGGCATGAAGCGAAGAAATGCAGATTGAACTGTTTAAATCAGCCATAAAACAAACTCCTTAAAAGATTGAAAGTGAGGTTGCGATGCAATAAATAATTGTATAGAACATCGAAAGAAGCTCTTTGAGACCGAGCATTCTGAGGAACGCATCGAATTCGCCGAAGAGAATATCGTCAAACGGTGTTCTTGCCTCTGCGCTGACATAGCCTTCCTGCTTTTCGGCTGCCGCGCCGTTATCGAGGGTGAAGCCCTGAGTTCTGTAGCCGACAGGAGTTATGTTGTCCATTGTGTAATAGACCGTAACATTGACAACGGTTGCCGATTTTTCGGGAATATCGCCCGAGAACGGAATTTCGAGTGTATCGCCGGGATTGAGGCTGTTGAATGCGGGAACGTCAAACTTGAGCTTTGCGCCGTCACAGTAAACGGCAAGAACATTCACCTTTGAATTGTTGCACACGTTGGTAACAATAAGCTTTTCGGCATCACCCGTAAGAACACCTTCGTCACAGCCGTCAAATGCAGCATGAACGGTGTGGGATGCGTTGGTGGAATATTTGAATTGAGGATAGTTTTCGTCGGTATAAACATCAGTGATTCTGTCGGTGAGAAGAAGAGTCATCATGAGAACTCTTGTGTAGTTATCCTTATAGGTCATGCCGTGGAAAAGACCGTCAACAAACCATGTGTTATCGGGAAGATATGCGGTTGAAGCATCAATTTCCATGTTGGGAGAAATCTTGTTTTTGCCGCCGCAGGAATTCTTCTGCACATAGCCGTCTGCAAATCTTGTGCCGTAGGGTGCGCAGGTTGCGCCCGTTGAAGCATTGGTTGTGATAATGCCGTCTGAATCCTCGTTCATGCCCGTTACGATTCTTTCGCCGCATCCTGCAATGATTGAAATATTCATTCCGTTTTCAATGCATTCGGCGAGCTTTTCGCCCATTGTGGGGAGAATTTCATAATGAAAACGGTCGCTTATTTCAATGAGTCTTGCGCTCTCAACGGGGTCGAGAAGCTGTTTCTTGGTATCTTCATATTTATCCGCAGGTATGAAATCCCACAGACTGCCCCAGTAGCCGAGAGTGGGCATAATTTTCGGAAAAAGTGTGTTAAGAAGATTATCGACAAAACCAAGCTGATTTGCCTTGACAAGCCAGTTATAGTTTTCCTCAGTCATTGTTCCGTTTTCAACGAAACGGACAAGACATTCTTCATCAAATTCTATATTCGCGGTCATTGCATCATAAGCAATGCCTGCGCCGCCGATTGCGGGAACTGTCATAACAACGTTATCTACATCATTCTTGTAGCCGTAAAGATTGAGATATGTTGCCGTAACCTGACCGCCGTGGCTGATTGCCCAGAGATTAACCTTATCCTTACCGCTGTGTTCTTTTACGGACTGAACAAAATCATCAAGCAAACCGGCACAGTATTCGGCACCCATTCTGAAATCGGTGCTGAAATTATAGATATTCTTATGACCGATATATTCGGCTATTTCATCGGAAATTTCAATTTCCTGTCTGTATTTTCCGTCGGGAAAATTCTGAATGAGGTGAACGTTGTTCTTGTCGGCAGCCTCGGTATAATCCTGATGAAGCTCGTAAGCGCTTGTGCCGTCGGGATTACAGCGGAGTTTTTCAAAAAGTGCATTCATTTCCTCGGCAAGAACATCGGAAATATATTCCGCATTACCGACGGTAAGCGCACCCAGACCCATGCCAAGCTCTGCAATTCTTGCAAAAACACGTTCGAGCACGTAGTCCCAGTTGAGACCCCAGACAGGCTCGCCCGTTTCAAGGCTGTCGCCGTAATAGAGGTTTGTTGAACTGTAGCCCGGAACAATAATGACGGGGTAATCCGAAATTTTGCCCTTTACCTCGCCCGATGCCGATGCGATAACGGCACACGACGAAATAATCATTGCAAGAGAAAGAATTACGCATAAAAGCTTTTTCATTGATATCCGACCTTTCCTCGGTTTTATAATTTGATATTAACATACTGTTAACATATTTGTAAATAGTCAATTACTCTTTATCCATATAATCAAGCACTCGCTGGATAAGACCCAGACGGTTTTCGCCCTTAAGAAGTCTTACGGAAATGTGAGGCTTGCCTCCGCCTGCACTGACAACAAATCTGCCCTTGAAATGTGCAGCCGCGCGTGAAACCGTTTCCATATCAAGCGAATTGATTTTGAAAATAATCTTATCGCCCTGCATGGTAATTTCATAGATATCGTGAGATGCGGCTTTGCCTCGCAGAAGCGCAATTCTGATAAGACCTTCTACGCACGGCGGCGGGTCTCCGAAACGGTCAACAAGCTCGTCAATAACATCCGAAGCGTCGTCATCGTTTCTGATGTCGGCAATGCGGCGGTAAATCTGAAGTCTTTGCGGCACGCTCTCGATATAGTCATCGGGAATATGCGCATCAATCGGAAGGTCGATAACGCAGTCTTTTTCGGGCACATCGGATTTTTCGCCCTTCTCCTCGCTTATCGCCTGTTCAAGAAGCTTGACATACATTTCGTAGCCGACTGTTTCCATGTGACCGTGCTGATTTGCACCGAGAACATTGCCTGCACCGCGCAGCTCAAGGTCGCGCATGGCGATATGGAAGCCCGAACCGAATTCGGTGAATTCCCTGATTGAATCAAGACGGCGTGTTGCAATTTCGCTGAGCTGTTTTCCTCTTGTAAAGGTAAAATATGCACTCGCACGGCGCGACGACCTGCCGACTCTGCCTCTTATCTGATGAAGCTGGGCAAGACCCATTCTGTCGGCATTTTCAATGATGAGAGTGTTCGCATTCGGAACATCAACGCCCGTTTCGATAATCGTTGTGCAGACGAGAATATCAATTTCGCCCTCAAGAAGTCTGCGCCAGACCTCGCTGAGTTCATCCTCGGTCATTTTTCCGTGACCGATTCCAACATTGGCATCGGGAATCATCGCCTTGATTTCCGCCGCCTTTTTCTCGATATCCTCAACTCTGTTGTAGAGATAGTAAACCTGACCGCCTCTGCGAAGCTCCTGCTCCATTGCCTGAACAAGAACGGGCATATTATGCTCAATAACATAGGTCTGAACGGGAAGTCTGTCCTGCGGTGCTTCTTCAAGCACAGACATATCGCGGATTCCCGTCATCGCCATGTTGAGTGTTCTCGGAATGGGGGTTGCGGTCAATGTTAAAACATCAACGGTAGGGAAATTCTGCTTTAGTTTTTCTTTCTGTGCAACGCCGAATCGCTGTTCTTCGTCAACGATAATCAGTCCGAGGTCGCGGAACTGAACGTCTTTTGATATGATTCTGTGAGTACCCACAACAACATCAACCGAACCTCTGCGCAGTCCGTTCAGAGTTTTTTCGATTTCTTTTTTTGTGCAGAAACGTGAAAGCATTCCTGCCTCAATGGGGAAGCCCTCAAATCTGCGGAGGATTGTCTGATAATGCTGAAGCGCAAGAATCGTTGTGGGAACAAGAATTGCACATTGCTTACCGTCAGCTATGCACTTGAAAACAGCACGGAGTGCAACCTCCGTTTTGCCGAAGCCTACGTCACCGCAGAGAAGTCTGTCCATGGGATAGGGCTTTTCCATGTCCTTTTTTATTTCGTGAATGCAGCGAAGCTGGTCGTCTGTTTCAACAAATTCAAAACGTCGCTCAAAATCGTTCTGCATATCAATATCCTTCGAAAATGCGTGACCCTTGAGGCTGATACGCTTTGAATAAAGCTCGATAAGCTCCTTCGCCATATCCTTGACGGCACTTTTGACCCTTGAACGGGTTTTCTGCCAGTCTTTACCGCCAAGCTTGTTGAGCTTCAGCGGTTTATCGTCGCTCTTTGGTCCGATATATTTTGAAACCTGGTCAAGCTGTGTTACGGGAACATAAAGATTATCGCCCTTGTCATAGCGGATTTTGATATAGTCTTTTGTTGTGCCCGAGGCTTCAAGGGTCTGTATGCCCTCAAAAATACCGATACCGTGTGCCGAGTGAACAACATATTCGCCTCTGTGAAGCTCATCGAGATTGTTGAAGGCGTTTTTGCCTCTTTTGGTTGAAGCAACACGGTTTTTGGTGACGGTTCTTGCTCTGTAAGTTATAAGGGTGAATTTTGCGTTCGGATATTCAAAGCCTGCGGAGAATCCTCCGGGCAGAACGCAAACTGTTTTTTCGGGGAATTCGGCAGGGGGTACGGGGCAGAAAAGCGCGGGAATACCCTCGTTTTCAAGGTCTTCAACAAGAGTTTTTGCCGCTTTATCCGTACCTGCAAGCACAACGCATGAATGACCGAGCCTTTGCCTTACGGCATTGAGGTCATCAACAACCGCGGAAAGTGTGCCGTTCCACGGACTTATCTGTTTTGCGGTAAAGGTGACAAGCTCTTTTACAGGAGTATCAAAGCTTCCTCTCGGGAGATTATCAAGATAGACCGCGCCCATATCCTCATAATAATAAAACAAATCGGGCAGTCTTATGCCGTAGCAATCAAGACCCTTGCAGAGAATTCCGTCCTGAAAAAGACCCTTGATTGTTTCCAGAAGCAGGATCGATGCGCTGCTGAATTTATCCTTTACGGCAAAACTTTCGCAAACAAAAAGCATTGCATCCTGCGCATAATCAAAAACACTGCAGCAATCGGGATAAATCAGCGGAAGATATTTATCGAGCGATGAAAGACGGATGCCATCATTCATTTTTGTTATATCGTCATTGAGATTTTTAAGCGCCTCGCCCTTGATTTTGTTTTCCGCAATATGCTTTTCTATAAGTGCCGTAAGTGCTTCGGGAGAACAAAGAATTTCACGGGCAGGTGTTATGCGGATTTCGTCAACCGAGTCCGTTCTTCTCTGGGTTTCGGGGTCGAAAAACGAAATGCTGTCAACGGTATCTCCCCAGAATTCAATTCGGCAGGGCTGCTTTGAGTCGGGAGGAAAGAAGTCGAGAATTCCGCCTCGGAGTGCAAACTGACCCGCACCGTCAACCTGTTCGCTTCGGGTGTAGCCGCACTTCATAAGGCTGAGTATGAGTTCTTCGGAATCATAATCCTCGCCGGATTCTATTGCAAAGCTGCTGTTCATGAGCATGGCGGGGGGAACGGTAAGCTGCATTGAAGCCTCTGCCGACAAAACAACAACGTCGTAATCGCCCGAAAGCATCTTGTCGAGAACCTTCAGACGGGCGTGTTCATATTCTCTTGAAACGGTTTCGAGAGTGCGGAACGAAAAATCCCTTGCAGGATAATGCAGGGCATTCACTCCGAAACCCTCTAAATCCTGCCGCATACGGGTTGCCGTTGCCTCATCGGGAACAACAACGATTGCCTTCTGCATAAGACACATACACATCGAAGCGATAACGTGAGCCTTGTGTATGTGCGAAAGCCCCGTAACTCCGCAGGGGAGACGGGTTTTTCTGATTGCATTGGCAAGCGACATGAATTCGGGAATCGTTTTTGCGGTTTGTGAATAACAATTCATGGTCTTGAACCTTTACATATTTATTTGTATATATAATAACACTTTGTTTTGAGTGCAGTCAATATAATCTTGATTTTATTTTTATAAATGATATAATCAAGTCGGTGATGATTATGTTTGCAAAAATTTTATCTTTGTTTTTTATGCTTTATCTCGCAGTTTCTTCTCTTTTCAACATTCCTCTGAAGGGCTATGAGTCAAAACAGCTTTTTGCCGACACGGGTTTTGAAAAAGGATTTTCGGTTGTTTCACAGCAGACCGAAAACGGCGCGGGAGTGAAGCTCGGCGATTTTGTCTATAATGAAAACAGCACGCCCGATTGGATGATTGCTCAATGGAATTCAGGAAAATGTTTGTGGGCAGACCGCGTTGAAAGTGAAAGATATACAATAACCGACGGTCTGACAAAAAACGTTACATATAATCCTGCAGACAAATCCGTTTTGCTTCGTCTTAATGCAGCGAATGTGTATAACGGAGAAGCTGCAGGAGAGGGTGCATGGCCTCATCTTCTGCTTGAACAGTCACCGATTTGCGATTATGCGTCACTTTCCGACAAGGAAAAATCTTTCTATAATTGCTCCGCCGACAGAATCGTTGCTTCTCTCGACATAAAGCTTTCCGATTTTAATGACACAACAAATAAGGACGGCATCAATGCCGCCCAGTTTCTTGCGTATTTTTATATGAAAGGTACGGAAAAACATGAGTTCATATGGTTCGGACTCAATCTGTTTGATGACAGAGGATATCAGGACACATATTGGGCGCTCGACAAAGCGAGCAACTGCATGATTTACAGCCTTTCAACGAAGGATACCTACGGATTCAAAAGCCGTTCGCTTTTCAGAAACGGCAAGCCTTATGTTTCCGATGAGTGGGTTCATGTTGAAGTTGACCTCACGGAGAATATCAACGATGCCGTGAAGCGTGCAAACGAAGATAATGTTTTCGGCAGGGAAATTTCAAAAGAAGAGTTTTATTTCGGCGGAACAAACATCGGGTTTGAAATCCACGGCAATTATGACTGCACCGTTCAAATCAAAAACTTCAATCTGACCTCATACAACAAATCATAATATTCCCTTATTTTCCATATCCTTTTTCAGAATTTCAATATCGCCGTGGAAATAGCAATGGCCGTCCATACCGGTCGCTTTTGCGCCGTCGATATTTGCCTGCACATCATCAATAAAGAAGCATTCCTCGGGTTTTAATGAGAATTTCTCATAAAGCGCGAGGTATATTTCTTTTTCGGGTTTGAGAAGCTTATAATCTGCGGAAATCAATACGCCGTCAAAGAGCGAAAGTGCGGGAATATCCTTTCTGCGTTCATGAAAATCCGATGATGCATTGGAAAGAAGATAGATTCCGAAGCCTTTTTCTTTGAGAATCTCAATAAAAGGCACCATCTGAGGAAAAGGAGGCATATAGGGATAGAAATTATCCACCATTCCGCACACCTTATCGAAAACCTTTGCGGGAATTGCGTTGCGTTTTTGAAGCATGATTTCCTCGGGGGTTATAATTCCTCTGTCCTTATCTGCCCAGATGGGATTTCTGAAAATTTCGCGCAGAAGAATGTCGGCAGTTTCTTTGTCGAATAAACCGTAGAGGGTCTTTTCGGGATTATAGTCGATAAGAACTCCGCCCATGTCAAAAATAATGTTTTTAATCATGTTATATCTCCATTTAAAAACCGCCCTGCGTTATGCAAGGCGGCTTTTGGTTTCACTGATTATTCGCAGTCGTCACAGTCACACTCTACATCAAACTCAAGAAGTTCGTTGCAGCTGGGGCAAGTGATACTGCCTTCTTCAAGGATTTCTCTGTCAACGCAGATAACCTCGCCGCAGCTGGGGCATTCCACATCGTAGTATTCTTCTTCGTCATCATAGCAATCGTCGCAATCGCAGTCGCAATCACAATCGTCAAGCTCTTCGTAAACGAAGCTTTCAAGCTCATCGAGATCCTCGTCAACAGCGTCAAGCTGTTCGGAGATAAGATCCATGCCGTCCTCAAGATCGCTTACAGTAAGAGCGAGTTCGTCGAGAACGTCCATCATTGCATTGATAATTTTTGTTTCAGGCTTGCTTTCGTCAAGTGCAAGACCCTCTGCAAGTCCCTTAAGGTATGCAACCTTTTCTGTTACGGTCATTTCTTTGTCCTCCAATTATTAATATATTGATTAGCCGCGGCTGAGATATTCGCCTGTACGGGTGTCAACAACAATCATTTCGCCCTCGTCGATGAAGAGAGGAACTTTAACTTCTGCGCCGGTTTCAAGAGTTGCGGGCTTTGTTGCGTTTGTAGCAGTGTTGCCTGCGAAGCCGGGGTCAGTCTTTGTTACCTGAAGAGTAACTGTTGTGGGGGGTTCAACACCGAAAACGCTGCCCTTGTATGAAAGAACGCGGCAGGTTTCGTTTTCCTTAACAAACTTGAAGTTGTCGGGGAGAGTGTCTGCACCGATGGGAACCATGTCGTAGGTTTCGGGGTCCATGAAGTAGTAAAGACCGCCGTCTTCATATGAATATTCCATTTCCTTGCGCTCGATGTAAGCGGTGGGGAACTTATCGGTGGGGTTGAATGTGCGTTCAACAACAGCACCGCCGATAACGTTTCTGATCTTTGTTCTTACGAAAGCAGCGCCTTTACCGGGCTTAACGTGCTGGAATTCGATAATCTGATAAACCTGGCCTTCCATTTCGAAGGTTACGCCGTTTCTGAAATCGCCTGCTGATACCATAAAAATATTTCTCCTTGTATTTTTTATATGTTTTCACAGCTATTTTATACTATTCACTATGATTTTTCAAGTCTTTTTTTCAATTAACGCTTAATATTAAAGAATTATAAGCGTTTTTTGCGTTTTTGTGAGATTTTCAAAGCCGTTTTCAGTGATAATTGCCATATCTTCAATTCGCACACCGAAATTATCGGGAATATAAATTCCGGGTTCAACCGTCACAACATCGCCGATTTCAAGAATCTGCTTGCTTTTCGGCGAAAGCCTCGGTGCTTCATGGATTTGCAGACCTACTCCGTGACCCGTACCGTGGCCGAAAAATTCTCCATAGCCCGCATCAGCGATTATATCCCTTGCGGCTTTGTCTGCATCAAATCCAGAAATCCCTGCTTTGAGAACTTCAAGACACTTTTTCTGTGCCTTAAGAACGGTTTCATAAACTTCAATCTGCTTTGATGAAATTTCACCGACCGCAACCGTGCGGGTCATGTCGCTGTGATAACCGTCAACAACCGCACCGTAGTCCATCGTGATAAAATCGCCGCTTGCGACCTTTTTATCCGAGGGTACACCGTGGGGCAGAGAAGTGTTTTTTCCGCTGACTGCTATTGTGTCAAATGAAACACATTCCGCACCGTTTTTCAGCATAAAAAAATCAAGCTCAAGAGCGATTTCGCGTTCTGTAACTCCCTCTTTTATAAATCTGAGAATATGGTCGAATGCCTTTTCTGCAATCGCCTGCGCCCTGAGAATTTTATGCTTTTCTTCTTCGCTCTTTTTACGGCGGAGAGAAGTTAATAATTCATCTGTTTTTTCTGCTTTGACTTCACACGGAATATTCTTGCAGAGTGCCGAAAAATCCGCAACGCTTATCCCCTCTGCCTCTGTGAAAACCGTTTTCACACCAAGCTTTTCAATATATTCTCCGAGCTGTTTGTGAAACGATGTCATGAGCACAACTTCGCATGAAGTTACGGACTTTGTTACCGCTTCGATATATCGGCTGTCAACAAAAAACAGAGCTTCATTTTCTGTTATAAAAACTCTTCCCTCGGAATGCGGAAAACCCGTGATATATCTCATATTTTCCTCAGAGGTTATGAGGAAAGCCTCGTTTTTGCCGAGAGAAGATTTGAGGTTTGTTACAATATTCATCTCTGAACCTCGCCCGTTATAGCGTTGATAACATTCTGGAACACTGCAACATGAGAATTTGAAATGTATTTGTCAAGATGCATCGAGCCGAAGAACCAGCGTCGGAAAACGCAGGCTTCGGAAAGCTCTTCGAGATAGGTGTTAAGACCCGTAACGCTTGCGGTTTCGCTGTCCTTGAGTTTTAAGAAACCCTTGATTTTGACGGGAGGCTCATGAGTTATGATGTAGTCAACACGGCAGTTGAGCTTTTCAAGATTCGCCGCGCCTTCAAGAAGCTCTTCGCGGCTGGGAAACTCATGCTTTGACCATGCATTTTCTTCAAAACGGATATCAATATCGGGGCTTTCGCCGCCGCCCATAGTGAAGAAGGTCATGTTGTCGATTTTAAAAATCTGTCCTCTCATAAGATGGTAAAGATTGCCTCCGAGATGATGAACCTTTCCGCCGTTCCACTCGGAAACGGGAAGAGAATTGAGAATTTCAAAATTCTCGTGAGTTCCGTCTATAAAGCATATATTGAATTTTTTGCTTGCGAGTTTTTTAAGGATTTTCTGTTCGATTTTGCTGTTATCCCAGACAAAGCCGAAATCGCCGCAGACGATGAGGGTATCGCCTTTTTTGAGCTGTTTTATTGCAGGAGAGTCAAATCTGGAAATATCGCCGTGCATATCTCCGGTTACATATACCATTCCCCACACTCCTTGTTTTCATAGTCCATATTAATATACTCCAACAGCAGAAAAAAATCAAGAGCGAAAAGCAAGGATAAAAAACCAAAAATTAGGTATTTATTTTTTATTATAACTGTGATATAATACACGGTATCGAATTTTTTTGAAACGGTGTTGTGAAATGAAAAAGATATTAAGTATATTTATAACAGCGGTAATACTGATAAGCACTTTCTGTTTTACGAATGCAAATGCCGCTTACGATGATGTTATGGAGGAAATGAAGCTTTATTCGGACTGCCTTCTGTTGGTAAGCTCGGATAACGGTGAGGTTATCTTCTCCAAAAACGCAAACAAACAGACCGCGCCCGCAAGTCTTACAAAGGTTATAACCGCGATTGTTGTTCTTGAAAACTGCTCAGACTTGACCGCAACGGTAACCGTACCCGAGTCATGCATACGCGAACTTGACGGCACGGGAAGCTCACTCGGCGGTATTATGGTCGGAGAACAGCTTACCGTTTATGACCTTCTGTGCTGCCTTATGCTTGTGAGTGCGAACGAATCCGCAACCACTCTTGCCGATTATGTTTCGGGCGGTGACAGAGCAAAATTTGTTTCAATGATGAACGAAGTTGCCGAAAGACTCGGCTGCATCAACAGCCACTTTGAAAATCCTCACGGTCTTGACCATGAAAATCAGTATGTTACCGCAACGGATATGGCAAAGTTCATCACCCATGCAATGTCTTTCCCCGCATTTGAGGAAATAGTTGCGAAAAAGACTTATGTCCTTCCCGAAACAAATATGCAGCAGTCAAGAACCCTCCATTCTTCAAACTATATGCTCAACAGCGCATATAAAGATTATTACTGCAAATACGTCAAGGGCGGAAAAACGGGTTCAACCTCAAATGCAGGCAGATGCTTTGTTGCTGTTGCATCAAACGACGGCTACAATTACGTTGCGGTTGCCCTCAATTCAACCTTCAGCGACGTTGACAATGACGGTGTAAACGAAAACGGCTCATTCCTTGACTGCAAGGAAATGCTTGAATGGACCTTCAAAAACATTGAGCTTGTTGCCGTTGCAGACACAACAAGAGTTGTCGGCGAAATCCCCGTGAAATATGCAAAATCCGTTGACTACATAACCCTCTCTCCTGCCGAAACGGTTTACAGCCTTGTGCCCAAGGGCACAAACTCAGGAAGCCTTCTTGTTGAGCTTATTGATGCTCCCGCGTCGGTAAACGCACCTGTCAAAAAAGGCGATATCATATGCAGAGGCAAGGTGATGTACGCAGGCGAAGTGATAAAGGAAATCGACCTTGTATCAAATATAGATGCCAAAATCAGTATCTTTGCTTTTATCGGAAGCACGGCTAAATCCGTTTTTTCTTCATGGATATTCCGCATTGCGGCTATTCTGATTATCGTATTTCTGATTATCCTGATTTTCAGAAAACGCAAAAAAGATAACGCAAGACCCGTTAACGGAAAAAATTACAGAGTACTCAGCTATAACGATTTTATAAAGCTTAAATAAGGAATAAAAAATATGAGCGAAATTTACAAGGGCAGATGTCCCGAAACACACACAAAACAGCTTATCGAAATGCTTGATACCGTTTTCTTCAGCCAAGACCCCAACAATCAGAAATTCATGGAGCTTCTCCCGAAGCTTTACAAGGATAAATATTCACCTGCATATAACAATGTGGTTGTCATGGAGGGCGAAGAAATCAAAGGCGCTGTCGGCTGCTACACTCTCAATGCCGTTGCGGCAGGCAGAAAGCTTAAGATTCTCGGCATAGGAAACGTTGCCGTTACCGAGGATTGCCGCGGTAAGGGCTATATGAAAGACACCATGCAGATGGCTCTCGACATAATGAAAGAAGAGAGACACGATTATTCTCTCCTCGGCGGTCAG
>JAFWYP010000027.1 GCA_017517665.1 Clostridia bacterium
AAACAGCCTTTTTGCTAACAGCCTGCTAACAGGAACGTGAAAAAACAGCAAAAATCAGCCGATATTTTAAGGGAACAGATTAACTCGATAATGCGTGAAATCGTTGATATATAAGGGATTAGGGCACCTTGGAAGGGAACCCAAAAACGGCTTCTGGAGGATCTCCTAAGGGTCAGTTGTGGGTTCGATTCCCGCAGGGGGTGCCATGCTCCGATGTTTTTCATCGGAGTTTTTGTTTTATATAGTGTTGATTTATTTGTTTACTTATTATATAATTTCACCATACCACCCCGAAAGGATGATAAAAATGAAATTGAGAGCACCTGCAGTACCGCTTATCACGGTTGACCCATTCTTTTCCGTATGGTCTCCCGACACGAAGCTTAATTATGCAAAAACCGAACATTGGTCTGACAAAGGCAATTCCATTCTCGGCACGGTCAGCATTGACGGCGAGAATCTCCTTTTCCTCGGCTACCACAGAGATATGCACAAAATTACTCAGACCTCGCTTGAAATTGATGCACTTTCAACATCAGCGGTTTTTGAAAGCGATAAAATCATCCTGAAAATCAAGTTTCTGACTCCGCTTATTCCCGATGATTACAGACTCCTCACCCGTCCCGTTTCATATCTTGAAATTTTTTATCAGTCCAAAGACGGAAATGAGCATGATGTTTCGGTAAATATCGCCGCAAGCGAAGAACTTTGCCTTGATGAACCAAACAACATTGAGGTTGTTACCGAAGAACTTGAAATCGGCAACCTTACCGCAATGAAAATGGGCAACCCGATTCAGAAACCTCTCAATAAAAGCGGTGACTGCGTAAAAATCGACTGGGGATATCTGTATCTCGCCTGCAATTCACCCGAGGCAAACGCATATGCCAACGAGATATGGGGCGATGCCCACATCAACATCTCCGCACCTCTCAAAGAAAACACTTCTGTTATTTATTGTTTTGCTTATGACGACATCGAAAGCATTGAATATTTCGGCAAGCATCTGCGTTCATACTGGAACAAAGACGGTCAGGCGATAACCGAAGCAATTGCCGAGGCGGCAAAGGAATATGATGAACTGAAAATCCGCTGCAAGGAATTTTCGGATAAGCTCTATGATGATGCTGTTAAGGCAGGCGGTGAAAAATACGCGGAGCTTCTTTCGCTCGCTTACCGTCAGGTTATTGCCGCGCATAAGCTCGTGCTTGATGAAAACGGTGACATTCTCTACATTTCAAAAGAATGCAATTCAAACGGCTGTGCCGCAACTGTTGACGTTTCTTATCCGTCAATTCCGATGTATCTGATTTATAATCCCGAACTTGTCAAAGGCATGATGCGTCCCGTTTATAAATTCGCAGAAAGCAATATGTGGAAATTCGACTTCGCACCGCACGATGTTGGGCAGTATCCCCTTCTCAACGGTCAGGTTTATGCCAACAATCAGAAAGATATCGAAAAATGGCAGATGCCCGTTGAAGAATGCGGAAATATGCTGATTATGGAAACAAACATTGCCCTTGCAACAGGCAGCGCGGATTTTGCGAATAAACATCTCCCGCTTCTCGAAAAATGGTGCGGATATCTCATAAATCACGGTGCAGACCCCGGACATCAGCTCTGCACGGATGATTTTGCAGGTCATCTTGCTCACAACTGTAACCTTTCTCTCAAGGCAATCATGGGTCTTCAGGGAATGTCGATGATAATGAAGATGCTCGGAAACAATGAAAAATCGGCATATTACCGCGAAGAAGCGGTTAAAATGTCGGAAATCTGGAAGAAAACCGCAGTCAATGATGACGGCACAACAAGGCTCGCCTTTGACAGACCCGATTCTTATTCGATGAAATACAACATGGTCTGGGACAAAGTATGGAACAGCGGTCTTTTCGGTCAGGAATTCATGGATGCGGAAATCGCAGACAATATGAAGCATTTTAATGAATACGGTATGCCCCTCGACAGCAGAGCAGACTACACAAAATCCGACTGGCTTGTGTGGACAGCTTCGATGGCATCCTCCGACAAGGTTTTTGAAGAGTTTATCGCGCCCCTTTGGAAAGCTTATAACGACAGCCCCTCAAGAGTGCCCATGACAGACTGGTACGACACAGTAACAAGCAAATGGGTTTCCTTCCGTCACAGAACGGTTCAGGGCGGACTCTTCATGAGAGTTCTTATGAATAAATAACATTATCCCCTGTGTTTCGGCACAGGGGAATTTTATCAGTTATTCTTATTATTAAGCGGTTTTCTTAAAAGCAGACTAGCAAGTGCAGAGCCTCTGAAAGGTATAAGCGGATAGAGATAGCATTGACCCGTAACGGTTTTTGTGGTTACAAGCTCAACGATAATCAGCAGTATTCCCGCAATGAAGCCCCAGAGATTGAAAAGAGCAATAAGACCTATAAGCATCATTCGGAAAAGCTTGAACGCATATCCGAGTTCATAGCTCGGCTGTGTGAAGTTGGTGAGAGCAACAAACGCCATATAAAGTACGACTTCGGACACAAACCAGCCTGCGGAAACAGCAAATTCACCGAGAACAAGCGCACCGATAACGCCGAATGAGCTGCTGAGCGACTGCGGAGTATTGATTGATGCAAGACGCATGGCATCAATCACAACTTCAACAATAAAAAGCTGAGCAACTATCGGAACGGTGTTCGGCTCTTCGATTTTTATGAATTCAAGCCACGGCGGAATGAATTCGGGGTTCTGCACAAGAAGAAGCCACACGGGAATGAGAAGCATCGTCATTGCAAAAATCGCCATGCGGATTATTCTCATATAAGAACCTATGACAGGCGACATATAATAATCATTCGTATCCTGAAGAAAATCGAAAATTCCCGTCGGGATAATCATTGCGGCAGGTGAATTATCAATCATCAGCACCATGCTGCCTTCAAGAATACTTGCCGCCGCGGCATCGGGTCTTTCGGTATAACGGACTTTCGGGAAAGGATTGAACCACTGTTTGGGCACAAGACAGTCAATAAGGCTCTGCTGACCCATGGTAAGTGAATTTATGCTCACGGAATCAAGCTTTTTTCTCAAAGCTTTGAGCATTTTGTCATTGACCTTACCCTTCATGTAGCAGATAACGACATCCGTTTGCGAAGCCTTACCTACGGAATGAATTTCTGTTGTAAGAGCTGTATCTCTTATTCTTCTGCGGAGAAGCGCGGTGTTGAAAACAAGAGTTTCAACAAAGCCGTCATGGGGTCCGCGGAGAACTTTATCGTTATCCGGTTCTCCGACGGAGCGCACGGGATAGGTTCTTGCATCTATTATTATCGCATCGGAATATCCCTCAACAACCATTCCTATTCCGCCCGAAAGAACAGCTTTCACAAAGGCGGAAACGCTTGAGGTGACATCCGTTTCAACATAGGGAACATATTTATTCGCAAATTCCCTTGCCGTTTTGAGATTTTTAAAATCCTTCTCCTCGGCTTTCAGAAAATACGACATGATTTTCACCATGATTTCATCCTTGCAAAAGCCGTCAACAAAATAGAGCTTTGCGTTGTGTTTATCAATCTTCAAATCCCTGCCCACAAGGTCAAAGCTGTCCTTGAGGCGGAGTTCACTGTCGAGCATGGAAATATTGCTTGTGTAGTCCTGAGCAAACGTCATCTCCGTTTTCAATCCTTCCGATTATAAAATACGGCGGGAGCAAGCCCCCGCCCTACTTTATTATTATCAGATTATTTATCTGTATTCATTATAGAGATTGACTATTGCATTCCATGTCAGAGGACCCACAACGCCGTTTTGCGGAATACCCGCAAGCCTCTGCACGGCAATTACAGCCGCCTTCGTTCTGTCACCGAAAACGCCGTCAACCGTAATAAGCGGAACGGCATTGTTATTCTGCGCTATAACACGCAGGAATGTCTGTATCTGCGTCACGGCATTTCCGCTTGTACCCGTTGTGAGAGTGTATCCCGGATATAAAAGCGACGAATATGAACGGTATTCATCGGGCAGAGAATTCAGAGTGCTGTAATATGCATCAAGAATGGCGTTCCATGTGTTTCTGCCCACTATTCCGTCAACCGTCAGACCGTACTGACTCTGAAACTGACGAACCGCATTTTCAGTTGCGGGACCGAAAATTCCGTCAACCTGAATCTGCGGCAGACGGTCGTTGAAAAATCCGAGAAAATTAAGAAAATACTGTATAACACGCACATCTCTGCCCCTGTCTCCACGTCTGAGAGTTTCACTGAATATTCGTTCAACCTCGCTGATTGTTATGCCCTCGGAATAAAGCTCGGATACCTTCTTTACAGCGTTATATATCTGCTTGATTTTATACCATGTCGCTTTTCCGACTATTCCGTCGGGAGCAAGGTTGAATATCCTCTGAAACTGAATAACAGCCGCACGGGTTGCAGCATCAAAAAAGCCGTTTGCATCGGGGATTGCGGGAATAGACGGATAGTTTCTTCTGATTCTGTTGAGCTGACGCTGAATAGTTCTGATATCCTCGCCGCCGTAAGACCCGAGGCGGAGAAGTCTGCCGGGATACGATTCGGGAACATTTTTAACAGGAGCATTTCTGACAATATTGACATCATTGCCGTAATAATTCTGCAGAATCTGATACGGAGTTCTGCCCTGATTTGCAAGAGTTACCGTGCCCCACTGCGAAAGTCCGCGGCAGGTAACGCTTCTTCCGTCACAGTATTCGGTGAAATACGGCTGAATCTGATTACCTTTTGTCACATAATCATTGAAAAGCTCATCAACAATTCTCGAAACATTGGAAAAAATATCCCTGCCGTCAACATACGCCTGGTCGTATGCGGTAGAATTTGTTATATCAAAATTATACCCTCTGCTTCGGTAATATTCGGTAAAAATCCTGTTCAGTGCAAAAGAAACCTGCGCATATACGTTTGCTCTTATTGCACTTTCGGGCCATGAAGGATAAATTTCACTTGATGCAACATTTTTGATGTAGTCAGCAAACGGCACGGTGACATTCCTTGCGTTTGAATTGGGTGTGCCGAGATGCACCGTTATATAATCGGGAATTACGGGTGTTACCGCCATATCACTCACCCTGCCTTTGCAATGCGGTGAATCCGCTTTCATCAACGGCTATGGGTGCAGGCTCTTCCAGACCCTCGGACTTCGCAAGCATTCTGACAGGCTGAATCGACTCAACGCCCGAGAAAACAGGAACATTTGTGAAAACCTCACGCACAAAATCGGGATGCTCAACATAAATCGAATAAACCGAGTAGGGCAATCTTGCACCGCTTGCCGCAGGCGCCTGCGAAAGAGACCTCGGCGGTGCAGGAAGGCTGATTGTCTGCGTTATGCCGTCAATATCCGTAAGGCCGTCAAACACGGCAATATTTCCGCTTGGAAGCTCAACAAAAACCATAACCCTTGCGCTCCCTATGCCGAAGCTCTGATCCGCTGCATAAGCCTGAACTTTGAGAGAACCCCTCTCGCTGTTTTCAACAAGAAAATCGTTGACATCCCTGCATCTCTGCCTTTGCTCGGCACTTGAATTCTCATTTACCGAGGCACACGCTCTGCGAAGATTCTCCGCAACATCAACAGCGGTTATGTCATTTCGCATTTCCTCCTGTGCAGGCTGTGTCTGAGCAGGCAGAACAATCTGTTCCGGCTCGGAAACCTCAGGCTCGCGCGGCTGTTCATCAAGAGGCAGAGGATTGCTTCTGTCCCTTTCAAACGTACCCGTATCTTCAATCGCATCCTTCATTTCCTGCGTTCTTTCATCGCTGTGCACCGATGAGTTTCTTCTGCTGAATTCCAGCATTTCGGCTTTGTATTTATCCATAAGTCTTTCCATTTCTCTTCTGTCCATATCAAAACCTCCGTTCAATATTTCATTATATTGACAGCACGGATTTTTTGTTACAAAAGAAAAACGAGGCTCACATCTGTGAACCCCGTAAAAAAATCAAAACTTTGTTATTGTACCTGCATTATATTCAAACGGCTCAAATCCCGTTTCGAGTGCGGGACTGTTTTCAGCAAGAGTGAAATCACGGTTTGCCGCATCCCTGAACAGCGGGTCTGCATAAACCGCATTGTTATAATAGCCTTTTGCGGTCATGATAACCAACGTCATTCTTTCAAAGAAATCAAGTGAATCTCCCGAATACACATTTCCGCCGTTTGTATAATCCCAATAAAGATTGCTGTTATCAACAAACTGGTCTTTTTTGGGATTGAACGGATGAATCAGAGCATCGTCAACAACAAGGATATTGTTGGTAAGCGTCAATGAATTATGGTCCTCTTTTCTGGTTATAAGGAATGCACCCTCGCCGCCGAATGCAAAGATATTGTTTCTTACAATATTATCTTTGCCGTAGTGCTGATGGAAGGTTTCCGAAGAACAGTCATAAACAAGATTGTTTTCAACAAGAATTCCACTTGAACCTTCATCGAGGTACACACCCCATCCGCCGTAGCCGTATCTGCCTTCGTCACAGCCGACATTGTAAATAACATTGCCGCGGATAACGGTATCAGGCTGAATGCCGAGCGTATAAATCGCGCCCATATCAGAAAGCCAGCCGTTGCCGATATCATAGATAAGGTTGTTGCTGATATTTATGTTGTTGGTTGAGTTATCCGAATATCCCCAGTTCCAGCCAACAGAAATACCGGTGTACCATCCGTCATGGATTTCGTTGTTTGTAAGGTCGCAGTCGATTGCATGAGTGAGAAGGATACCGATTGCATTGTTGAATATTCTTCCGTAACTGCTGATATGGCAATCTCTGACATTGATATTCTTCGTTGTTGCGGGAACAACAAAATCGCCGTGGATAAAAATTGCATTTGCACCGATTTCATTGAACCCGGAGCTTGTTATGTTGCAGTTTTCCGATGCCTTGTCAAATTTGACGGCTGTATATGAAATATTTTCAAAAACGCAATCCGTAAAGTTGATTCCCGATGAAGCAATGATATTGATTGCTGCAGGTGTTTCAAAAGCCGCCTGCGGATGGGTTGCGCCGTAGTCTATATTTTTATACAAAGGATGTGACTCATCAAAAACCTTGCCCGAAAACGAACCGTCTTTACCGACATAATCCCAGTCGGTCTTTTCAAAATTGATGCCTTGGAATGAAATTCCGTCTGCACCGTTAAATGTCATAAGCTTTTCGGTAACGCCTGCATAAAGTATGGTATTCTCAACGGTATCGCCCTCTTCGGGGATATAGTAGAGCTTTTCTTCGGTGCGGTCAAGATACCATTCGCCGGGAAGAGCGAGAGCCTCTTTTACGTTTTCAAAAACATAATTGTCTTCAACTCTTATTGTCATTGCGGTAGGTTTTCTTGTTTCGATTCTTCCTGTTACGGCATCAACCGAATACAAAGGAAGAAGCTCATCACACCAGAAATGCATAATTCTTACGTCAACATCTTTTACATTTGCAAAATCAAGAACGTCGTCGGAATTTGCATAGAAGACAACCGATTTCGTGAAAAAGTTTGCTTCATTTTCGGGAACTGCCGCCTCATCGGTTTTCGGGTCAGCTACCTTCAGCAATCCCTCCTTAGGATAAACGGAACGCTGAAGTCTTTTATTCCCTTTGAAAAGCGAACGGAAATAATCGCCTTCGGAATTCATCTCGATATCCGTTACGAAAGCGTTGACTCCGTTGATAGCGGTTTCGCTCCAACCTGAAATCGCCTTTGCGCCGCTGAAAACTACCTTTTCATCGGGATATGAGCGATAAAGAACATTACCCTTATCTGCCGAAGTAAATTCAACGGTATCGGTTATTTCATACGTTCCTTCTCTGAACCACACGGTAACGGTTTCGTCCGAATCAGAGCTTTTAAGAAGCTCTTTTGCTTTTTCAAATGTTTTCAACGGTGCATCAAGCGTACCGGAGTTATTGTCGTTGCCTTCGGGAGAAACAACAAGGTCATGTTCACCCATAACAAACTCGCCTTCGTCAAATTCCGTCTGTACCCTTTCGTTTGTTTCTCCGAACACGCCCTCAACAGGCTGTGCAGGGAAAAGTACTACTCCGAGCCATGTAAACAAAGCTGTAAAAAAAGCAACGATTTTTGTCATGTTTTCACCTCAGATTATTTTTCGATTTTAACCTGTACGGGTTTGCGATTCTTGAAATATGTAACATATTCAAAGCCGCAGTTTTCGGCGATTTCGTAGCCGCTGTCAATGCCTGCACCGACGTGTTCGGTGAAATGAGCATCCGAACCGAGAGTAAGGAATTCACCGCCTAGTTTTTTGAATCTGCGCACATAATTCTCCGTGGGCATTGTTTTGCCGATAGGCTGGCGGAGTCCGCTTGTGTTGATTTCAAGCGCTTTTCCGTTTGCGATAAGCACCTTGAAAATTTCATCCGTTATATCGTCATAACGGCTCAGCTCAATCTCATTTCTGCCCGCCTGAACGATATATCTCATGGGATATGTGAGATGAGCGAAGGTGTCAAAACCGTTCCATTTTGCAAGTTCAAATTCTTCCTCAAAATAATTGTCAAGTGCCGAGTAAATTTCGTTTTCCGTCATATTTTTGTAGTCAAAATCTCCGTAATCGGGCATTCCTCGCGGATTATGAATCGAACCGATAACAAAATCATATTCGTATCTTGCAAGCGATTTTTCGGTGAGAGGTATGTCATAGGTCGGCTGACCCATTTCAATGCCTCTCAGAACCGTAATTTTATCTGCAAAAACTTCTTTTGCATAAATTATATCCTCATAGCTCGTTTTCTGACGTGTATCAAGATTGTGTCTTTCAAAAAAATCAACATCAAAATGGTCGGTAATCGCAATAACGGAAAGACCGTTTGCGACCGCTGATGCACACATCTCTTCTGCGGAATAATGTCCGTCAAACGAACTGCGGGTATGCATATGCAAATCAATTTTATTTTTATAAGCTGCCACGGGAAACACCTCTTCTTCAAAACTTTTTATAATATATCATAACGCAATAATTATGTCAAATTAAGGATTTTTTCAAATGTCAATTACGTTTATGCTACATCTGTAACATTGATTGGTGTTTTTAACCAAAAATGAACGCAAATCCTTGTATGATAATCTAATTGTAATTAATACTAAAAATGTGTTAAACTTCTGTTAAGTGCAAAACACTAATACATTCAAGAGGTGTCAAAAAAAATGAAAATGAAAAGAATAATCAGTGCATTGCTTGTTCTTGCAATGATGCTTTCGGTATTTTCCGTTGCGGCATATGCAGATACTCCCGAAGCAGTCACAACCGCAAAAACAGGGCATATCGAGGATTTCGATACCGAAACTCCCGTTATTCTTGTTCACGGCATGAGCCAGAACGATACTTACATGCTTGACGAAAACGGCAAAAGAATTCCTGACGATAACGGCTATGTCACAGGCTGGCCTCTCGAAATTGACGTTATGGCTCTTGTTAAAGAAGCTCTTCCCGAACTTCTTCTTTCGATTATCACAAGAAGAGACTGCGGTCTTACCGACGCTATGAGAACAGGCGCTTACAACGCACTTTATGTTCTCCACAAGGATAACAAGGGCAATTATCTCACGGAAGTTGAAGTCCCCTGCTACGAATGCCCTATGAGCGAGCTTGATCCCGCTGTCAAGGAAGCATACTACGGCTTCCTTCCCGTTCAGGAGCTCGGTGAAATCATCGGTGAAGACAATCTTTACTATTTCGGCTACGACTCATTCGGCGATGTTATCCACGAAACAGATAAGCTCCACAACTATATTCACAACGTTGTTATGCCCCAGACAGGTGCAGAAAAGGTTAAAATCTGCTACATCAGTCTCGGCGGAACAATCGCTGTTCATCATTTCAACACATATCCCGAAGACCTTGATATCATTGATAAGGTAGTATTTATCGCTCCCGCAATTGACGGCTCAAACATCATCGGCGACCTTCTTACAAATAATCTCAGCGTTTTCTACGATGATAACGTTCTTTATGAAGAGCTCCTTGTAAGCCTTATGGGCGACACACCCCTCAGCTATCTTCTCAACATGGTTCTCCGCATACTTCCCGACGATGTTCTTAAGTCAGCACTCGGCGGTCTTGCAGAGGGTGTTGCTGATGTAGGTCTTCGCAGAACAACAATCATGTGGGCACTCTGCCCCACCTCTTACTATCCCGAAGCAAGAGAAAAGTGGCTCACCGACCCCGAATATTCCGCTATTCTTGAAAAGGTTGACAGCTTCATGAATTCAAGAGCAAACTTCGAAAAGAACCTCAGAACCCTCCAGTCAAAGGGCTGTGAAGTTATGAACGTATGCTGCTACGATCAACCCCTTGTTGCTCTCTGCAAGGATTACAAAACAACAAACGCCGATAAGATTATTCACGCTGCTTCTCCTGCAATGGGCACAACATTTGCCGATTTGGGCACAACTCTCGGCGAAGGTTATAAGGCTAAGGGCACATACTGCAGCAACCCCGAACACAACCACCTTTCACCCGATGGTGTTGTTGACGCAACAACAGGTCTTCTCCCCTGCACAACATGGTTCTTCAAGGGTCAGGCTCACGAACAGCTTCCCAACAACGATGTTGTTCTCAAGCTTGCCATCCGTGCAATGACAGATAACAATATGCACGATGTATATTCAAACCCCGAAGAATATCCCCAGTTCAATGAACACAGACTTATCAACACCGCAAAGCTTTACATCAAAACATGGGAAGAAGCAGATAAGTCAAAGGTTTCCGCAGATGAAAAAGCTGCTGTTGAAGACGCTATCGCAGAAATCAACAAACAGCTTGATGAAACAATTATCAGCACAGAAAAATGGCTTGCAGCGGAAAATGCACTTAAAGTTGCTCTCATAGACGCAGGTGTTCTTGAAGACGATTCACCCTCAAAGATTGAAAGCATCCTCAATGTTATCCTCAAAACAGCAAATCAGGGTGTTAACCGTATTTTTGAAATAATCTGATAAGTCATAAAAATGCCCTCGGCTTTTCGCCGAGGGCACATTTTTATCAGTCAAGCTTTGCCTTAAGATAGTTATCGTAGAAATCCTTAACTCCTGCGTAGAAATCGTCAACCGTTCCGTCATTCTTCATGATGTAGTCAGCCATTTTTTCGCTTTCGCTGGTGTGGAAGATTTCCTCTTCGTGGATATCGTTTTCACGAAGCTTTTCAACGCTCTTTCCGTCTCTCTCGGAGCCTCTTGCAAGCATTCTCTGATAACGTACTTCGTCATCGCTGATAACAACGTCAACAAGAACGAACTTGTCGCCGAATGCCTTCTTGAAAACTTCGATATCTGAAGGAGGACGAATGCCCGAAACAAGGAAGTTGGGAGCGTCCGATTCCTTAATCTTCTTGACAATCATCTCGGGGAAGAAGGTCTGACCGTTTTCGGACATATACTTCTTTGATGTAGCATGAAGATTGTCACGGGTAAGTTCAAGACCGTCCTTTGCAGCGAGTTCTCTTACAACGTCACCGATTGAAATCATGGGGAAGTCGTAAGTCTTTGCAACATATTCAAGGAAGAAATCCTTGCCTGTGCCGTTTTTGCCGACAGCAGCTAAAACCATGGTAATTACCTCCAATAATTTGATAGTAAAATTTTACATTATATAAACAGTTTTGTCAACGGATTTTTATGTCGATAAACATAAAACAGGTGTGCCGGCTGACACACCTGTTAATTTTATGCATTTGCTTCTTCTTTAACTTCTTCTTTTTTTCCTGCATCTGTAGCTTTCTTTTCAAGAGCTTCTGCCATCATCTGACGGATAACAGCTTTGTCTGTTCCTTTTTCAACAAGCTCAAAATACTCTTCTGCGGGAATACCGCCGACATAGCACTGCTTATACTTAACATTAACGCCTTTAACTGCAATGATAATGTTGATTCCGAGAAGGAGTGCAAGCGCTGCGATATAAACGAAGATGCCGAAACCGATTTTTCCGCTTACGAAATCGGGGAAAACTGCGGAAATGTTGGTTGCAAAGATGTTGAAGAAAACGGGTGATGCAACTGCAAGAGCAATTGTGATGATATTAAGAGTAATGTTTCTGGGGTTGCCCTTGGGTGAACAAGCAAGCATCAGCATAAGAAGACTGATAACTATAAACACAACCGAAAGGAGAAGGCACACAAGAGCGCCTGCATAGCCAATGAAGCTTGTTCCTACAATGCCTGATCCAAGCATGGTAAGTAATGCATCAATATCAAGAGAAGTGATAACATTGATAAGCTCGATCAGACCTATATTTTTTGTTACCTCTTCAATAAACGGACCGCTGTATGTAATCGTGCAAAGAGGAAGCAACAGAGTTGCAATGGGAAGAAGAGTAAGAACGATTCTTGCAATTGTAAGCTTTGAACCGATGAAAGAAGCCTTGAGTCTGTCGATTCTCTTCTGAAGTTTTGCGTGCTCTGCTTCAGCCGCATCTGCTTCATCAAGAAGTCTTTCTTCCATGCCGTAATATACAAGGTTAACACCGCAATCGGGGCAATTGGGTTTCCAATCAAATAAAGTAAGCTTTCTGCCGCACTTGGGACACTTTGCCATAAACTTTCCTCCAAACAGAATGATATACTATATTTTAACACAATATAAATATTAAATCAATTGTGAACTATAACTAAAAAGCCATGAATTTTTTCGGCATAATGACTATGTCAATCCGCCGTCAGCAGTTATAACCTGTGCCGTCACATAGTCCGAATCCCTGCCTGCAAGGAAAGAAACCACCCCTGCAATTTCTTCGGGAGTACCGAATCTTCCCATGGGAATTTCTTCAGCAAAGGCTTTTTTATCGTCATCGGAAAGATTTGAATTCATCTTTGTATCAATCGCGCCCGGTGCAACGCAGTTAACCTGAATATTACTCGGCGCAAGTTCTCTTGCAAGCGATTTTGTGAGTCCGATAACAGCCGCTTTTGTTGCGGAATAAACCGTTTCACACGACGCACCGCAAACTCCCCACATAGAAGAAATATTGATTATCTTTCCGCTTTTTCTGTTTACCATATACGGCACAGCACATTGACAGCAGTTAAAAACGCCTTTGAAATTGACTGCGGTAATTCTGTCAAACTCCGCTTCGGTTATATCCGTAAACAGCTTCTGCTGAGCCATTCCTGCATTATTGACAAGCACAGAAACGCCCCCGAAAACCTCGGCGGCGTCTGCGAATATTTCTTTAATTGATTTCATATCGGAAACATCGGCTTTATAAATACGGTATACGACTCCCGAAAGAGCAAGCTTTTCTTCAAGCTTCTTAATGCCGCTTTCATCGGAATAATAGCAGGCGGCAATATCAAATCCGTCTTTTGCAAGGCGAAGAGCAATCGCGCTGCCTATTCCTCCCGATGCACCCGTTATCAATGCACATTTTCTCATCGTTTTTTTGTTGTTGCAACTATACCCGAAAATGCGGAATAGTCCTGCTTCATAAGATTTGTCATATCAAAATATCCTGAAGGAACCTTGAGCTTTGAAGAATCAACCTTATCGGAAACCTCGTTAAATTCAACGATTTCGGTTTTTCCGTCGGGCGAAACCATTTCAATTCTCTTTATTTCCTTGTCGGAATAGTAATATTTAACAGTTGTTCCGTCACTCTCATAAATATCACATATATATTTCTTGCCGTTTATTTCAACCTCGTTGCTGGATATATATGTGGACTTATCTTCGGTTTCGCTTCCGACAAGATCATTTATATCAACATCCAGAATCTGGTCCATATCTTCAACGGGCGACTTCATGTATGCTCTCATGCTCGGAATGATCATGTAGCAGGTGTTATCGCGGAAAAGGAGTGCCATTTTAACAGAACCCTGTTCGCTGACAGGTGCAGCCACTTCATAATACATCTTATTGCCGTCGCGGATAAGACGCATCGGAATAATCACTTCATCTTCCGGAGATACGCTCTTTATAACAAGGTCAAAAGTGAATTTCCCGCCCTCAATGATGTCGGTGAATCTCTTTTCAACATCTTCGTGCTTGGGATTGCCGTCTTTGTCAATCTCAACTTCAATTTCCTTGAAATCCTCCTCGGGAATGAGCTCATCGGAAATTTCAAGCTCGGGCTGAGTCAGAGTTTCATCGGCAAGATTCTCAAACGCATCGGGATCGTTGAACACATTGAGGAATGACTGCTCTTCGGGTGTAAGCTCATAATTGCCGTCAGATGCGGCAGGTGCGGTTGTTTTGCGCACCTTCGTTGTTTTAACAACAACATCCTTGTTTGCAACGGTCACTTTATTGCCGTTATAATCCTCATAATAATAAACTTCCTCGCCATTTTCGTTGTATTCGGTTTTGAGGTTATGGGTAACACCTTCATCGTCAACAACATAAACCTGGCTTTCATAAACAAATTCGCTGTCCTGAGGAAGCTTCTTGCACGATGCAAAACTCATAAGCACTGCAAAAACCAAAGCAACTGCAATTATGTTTCTTTTCATATATTCTCCTCCGTTTGCGGATTACGCTTATATAATAATATGTATACAGCCCGCAATATGTCCTGTTTTGTGAAGCACGGCTTCTAATATAGAATAACTTATTTTCCGCATTAAATCAAGTATGTATTAATAATATTTATTAACAAAATTGTAAAGCTTTTATTGATAAACTGTTACCGCAAAAGTTTTTGATAAAAAACTCTTGCAAATTCAAAAAATTTATCATATAATATTTTGCAGATTATATACACTTGCTACTGTGGCTCAGTTGGTAGAGCAGCGCATTCGTAATGCGCAGGCCGTCGGTTCGAGTCCGACCAGTAGCTCCAGAAAGCACCTGATGCAAAGCGTCGGGTGCTTTTTCACAGAAAGAAACGGTGATAAAATGGCAAAGATAAAATCATTTATCAAAAACGAGATTGTTCTCATTATTTCATTTATTCTTGCGGCAGCATCCGCTTTTATCGTAATGCCAAACGCAGAATATATTGATTACATAGATTTCCGCACTCTTGCCCTGCTCCTCTGCCTGATGGCGGTCATGGCAGGTTTGAACGGACTCGGCATTTTCAGGCTTCTTGCCTCGAAGCTTCTCCGCCTTGCAGGTACAACACGCAGCCTTACCCTCTGGCTTTGCATGCTGTGCTTCTTTTCGTCCATGATTATAACCAACGATGTTGCGCTCATCACTTTTGTTCCGTTTTCAATTGTCGCGCTCAAGCTTTCGGGATGCGAAAAGCTTCTTATTCCGCTTGTTACGCTTGAAACGGTTGCCGCTAATCTAGGCAGTATGCTTACACCCGTAGGAAATCCGCAAAACCTTTATCTTTTCTCCGCATTCAATATGACAATCGGCGATTTCTTCATAACCGTACTCCCCTATGCCTCGCTTTCGCTTATGCTCCTTATTGTTTCGGCATTTTTCATCAAAAAAGAAAAAATCAATATTGCTTCTGAAGAAAAAGCTGACAAAATCAACGTCGGTTTCTGTGCAATATACGCAGTTCTCTTTGCCGTATCAATTCTCACCGTTTTCAGAGTAATTCCATACGGAATAACACTTGCTGTTTCGGTTACGGCTATACTTGTTTTTGATAAAAAAGCTCTGATGAAGGTTGACTATTCTCTTCTGCTGACATTCATTTTCCTTTTTATATTTATCGGCAATCTCAAAAACATAGGCGCGGTAAACGAATTTCTCAGCAAAACGGTAAACGGAAACGAAGTGCTTGCAGGAATAGCGGCAAGTCAGATTATATCAAACGTCCCCGCCGCATTACTTCTTTCGGGATTCACTGATAACATCAAAAACCTGCTTGTGGGAGTTAACCTCGGAGGTCTCGGCACGCTTATAGCCTCAATGGCAAGCCTTATTTCGTTCAAGCTCGTTGCAAAAGAAAATATTTCGTCAGGAAGATATATCCTTATCTTTTCCGCAGTCAATATAATATTTCTTGCTTTCAACGCCGCACTTTGGATTGCCGTAAGATAAATTCACAAAAAGCAATTGACAAAGACCTTTTTATCTGTTAATATATTTGAGTTACAAATCAAATATACGGAGAGTTGTCCGAGTGGTCGAAGGTGCAGCACTCGAAATGCTGTGTGGGGAAACTCACCTAGGGTTCGAATCCCTAACTCTCCGCCAAAGAAAGAACAGATGCTTTTCGTAGTGTCTGTTCTTTTTTTGTTTGCCGATTGTAATCGGGATTCGAAGGACGAGAAACAAATAATCTCTCGAAAGAAATCTTCGAAAAGCCCTTGACATTTCATTCTACATATTGTAGTATAGGCACGTACTACAATATGTAGAATAGGCGAGGAGTTGTTGCTATGAAAATTTTGCAAATGGGTTCTGTTGAATCGGATTTTGCGGATATTATTTGGTCAAATGAACCAATCACATCTTCTGAACTTGCGAAAATCAGCGAACAGAGACTAAAATGGAAAAAAACAACCTCTTTCACGGTGCTAAAAAGGCTATGCGATAAAGGTATTTTTAAAAATGAAAAAGGTACCGTAACCTCACTCATATCTCGAAGTGATTTTTATTCAATGCAAAGCAACAATTATGTTGAGGAAAACTTTAACGGTTCTCTGCCTGCCTTTCTTGCTGCTTTCACTGCAAGAAAAGCACTTTCAAAGAAAGAGATTGATGAAATCAGAGCGATGATTGATTCTTTTAAGGAGGAATGATTATGGACTTATTCTTAAAAATCCTTAATATGAGTCTCTCTGCTACTTGGCTGATTTGCGCAGTTATATTTGTCCGTTTTTTACTGAGAAAATCACCAAAATATATAAGTGCGGCACTTTGGGGATTGGTTGCCTTCCGCCTTATATTTCCTTGGTCAATCAAAAGCGTAGTCAGCCTTATTCCAAGTGCAAAACCAATACCCGAAGATATAGTTTATTCTCCATCTCCCTCTGTCAACAGCGGATTTGAAACATTTGATAATGTTATAAATCCAATTATATCTCAAAATCTTGCCCCCAAAATAGGTGAAAGTGTAAACCCCGTTCAGATATTACTTTTTATCTGTTCGATAATTTGGTTTATAGGAATTGCTGCTATTGTAATTTTTTCGCTTATCAGCTATATTAATTTATCAAAAAGATTAAAAGAAAGCATTGAATTGACAGAAGGCGTTTACCGTTGCGATGGTATTGACACGCCGTTCATTATCGGTATTATTAAGCCTAAAATCGTTCTTCCGTCAAGTATAGATTCAGAGCAGGCGAAATATGTAATAGCTCACGAAAAAGCACACCTTAAACGCTTTGATCATTTGCAAAAGCTTTTGGGCTATGTGTTGCTGATCGTTTATTGGTTTAACCCGATTTGTTGGATAGCATATAAGCTTTTTTGCGTGGATATTGAACTTGCCTGTGATGAAAAGGTAATAAAAGAATTTGATACCGACGATAAGAAGCGATATTCGAAAACGCTTTTTGATCTCAGCGTCAGCCGAAAAACAATTTACTCCTATCCTCTTGCGTTCGGAGAGGTTGCAGTTAAGGACAGAATCAGGAATATTCTGAACTACAAAAAAACGGGTTTTTGGATAATTACAGTTTCGGTTGTTGCTGCTATATTGCTTGCCGTGTTCTTTATAACAGACCCTGAAAGCCAACCGACTTCAGATGAAATGACGACTTTTTCAACAACACAAGCCGAAACCGGTCGGACGGAGCCGACATCAACTAAGCCGACTTACAGTATGACAGAGTCACAAGTATCGTTAACGGTTGCGCAGGCAATGCCGTATAGCGGAAAAATCGGCACTCTGACATGGAGCATTGATGAAAAAGGAACCTTCCGCCTTGACGGTGAGGGTGAGCTTCGTGATTTTGAAGGCCCTGAAATGGAGATAACGC
>JAFWYP010000028.1 GCA_017517665.1 Clostridia bacterium
AAAAAGAAGAGGAAACACCGAAAGACGAAAGCGAGATTATCAAAGAACCTAAAAAGAAAAAAGATAATATGTTTGTCAGGTTTTATCGTAATCGTGGAGTATCGGGTGTTGTTCAGCTTCTTAAGGATGCTGCAAAAGCACTCGGCGGAATGTTTAAAAGAATCGGCAGAGCATTCCTTTTTGAGGAACTGTTTATTTCACTTGATGTCGGTGCAGGCGATTCTGCAGAAACGGCCATAAAATACGGTAAAGTTTGTTCGGCTGCTTTTCCGGCAATGGGTCTTATTGTCAGCACAATGAGAGTAAAAAAATACAGCATAAACATTAATCCTGATTTTATTTACGGAAAAAACGTTGCAAGATTACATACGGAAATATCTGTAAGACCGATAGCTCTTATCAATGCAGTTATAATTCTTGCATTTGAGCTTTTATTCAAAGTGATTATAAAGCTGCTTAAGCACAGCAAGGTTCAAAAACCTACGGTGGAAAAGCAGATTATAAATAATAATTAAATTCAGAAAGGCGGAAAACAAAATGAAAGAACAATCAGCATCAGGAATCCTCGGCACATCAATTGAGAAAATTAAGGACCTTGTAGACGTAAGTACAATCATAGGTGAGCCCATTAAAATCAGTGAAACAATTCAGATTATTCCTGTTTCAAAGGTAACATACGGATTTGCATCGGGCGGTACAGATTTCCCCTCAAAAAGCAATCAGGAACTTTTTGGCGGCGGCGGCGGAGCAGGCATCACTATTTCTCCCGTTGCTTTCCTTGTTGTAAATAACGGCAATGTATCGGTTAAATACATCAATGCTGCAGAAGGTTCTGTTGAAAGAGTTATCGGTATGGTTCCCGATATTGTTGATAAGGCAACAGATGTTATCAGCCAGCTTAAGAATAAAGATAACACCGTTGATAACGCTATCAACGATTATATGAATAACTCAGAACCCACAGTCTGATTATTAAATTTATCACTCTCGCATATATTTTAATATTTATTAATTGTGAGGGTGAGATATTTGATTAAAAAATTATTCTCTTTATTGATATGTTTTATTGTTTTTTTCTCAACTGATATAACGGCAAAAGCAAATCAAATCGGTGTTTCGGCTCAAAGTGCTGTACTTATGTGTGTCAACAGCGGTGAAGTTTTGTTTTCAAAAAACGAAAACAAAAAACTTTCAATGGCAAGCACCACAAAAATAATGACATCTCTTATTGCACTTGAAGAAGCAACTCCTGAAAGAGAAATAATTGTTACATCTGAAATGGTTTCCGTTGAAGGAACTTCAATGGGTCTTAAGATTGGTGACAGTGTTTCTCTTCGCGAACTTGTTTACGGGATGATGCTGCAGTCCGGTAATGATGCAGCCAATACCGTTGCACATGTTGTCGGAGGCTCACCTGAGAATTTTGCAAAAATCATGAACGAACGCGCAAAGCAAATAGGTATGAACAATACCAATTTTGTTACAGCCTCGGGTCTTGATGATAAAATGCATTATTCAACTGCTTTTGATATGGCATTACTTGCAGCCGAAAGCATAAAGAATCCCGAGTTCAGATTCATCTGTTCTCAAAAATCCGCTAAACTTACATACGGAAATCCCCCGTATCCGCGTACACTTACAAATCACAACAGATTGCTTTGGAAGTATTCGGGCTCAATCGGTATAAAAACCGGTTTCACAAAGAAAAGCGGCAGATGTCTTGTAAGTGCGGCTGAAAGAAACGGGATAACTCTTGTTGCCGTTACCCTTAATGCGGGTGATGATTGGAATGACCATATCTCAATGTTTGAATTCGGTTTTTCAAAATGTGAGTCTGTTCCGATTGAGTGTGATTTGCCGAGTATAAATTTAAAAGTTTTTGGGGGAGACAAAAGCTACTTGCCTCTTAAGCTTTCCCGTCAGCCTGTTGGTGTCAAAGGCAAAATGTATTCATACCGATTTGTAGTAAAGCAATTTGAATATGCGCCAATTGATAACGGAAAAATTGCAGGAACGGCAATTTTCAGTCTGAACGGAAAAATTGTGGATGAAATTCCTCTTGTTACAGACGGAGAATCACAAGTTAAGAAATATAATCCGGAAAATAATGAAGTAAAAGAAAAAGAGAATAAGTTTTCAGAGTTTTTAAACAAAATCAAGAGCTATTTTAATTTACGCCTTTGCTATGGCGTTCACAGGTGAACTTAATGGCAGATAATAAAATCAGATTACAAAAATTTCTTTCCGAAGCCGGAGTTGCTTCAAGACGGAAGGCGGAAGAAATGATAAGAAACGGTGCTGTAAGGGTAAACGGATGTATTGCCCAGGTCGGCGATTCCGTTGACCCTAAAAAAGATACCGTAATAGTTAAGGGTAAAAAGGTTATCAGGCAGTCAAGCATGAGATATATCCTTCTTAATAAACCAAGAGGTTATGTGACCACGACAGACGATGATTTAGGAAGAAAGTGTGTACTTGAGCTTGTCAAGGATGTTAAGGAACGCATTTATCCTGTCGGCAGACTCGACCGAGTTTCCGAAGGTGCTTTGATAATGACAAATGACGGCGCGTTTGCAAACGCAATGATGCACCCGTCAAAGCATGTTCCTAAGACTTACCGCGTAACCGTCAGACCCGAACCTACTTCTGAGCAGGTTGATATTCTTGCAACAGGAGTTGAAATCGAAGGCAGAATGACGGCACCTGCAGATGTGTTCATTGTTTCTAAAGAAGAGGGTAGAGCTGTTCTTGAGATTGTTCTTTATGAAGGCAGAAACAGACAGATTCGCCGTATGTGTGAAGCGTTGAATCTTGAGGTTGCCCGTCTGAGAAGAATCGCAGTTGGTCCTGTTAAACTCGGAATGCTTCAGACAGGTCAATGGAGAGATTTGACTCCTCAGGAGGTTGAATCTTTGTTTAAAGCTGCCGGAATGAGAACAGGCGGTGGCTCAAAATGATTAGATTTATTCCTCATGAAATTAATAATGTTATTGGTATCAAAGCTGTTGAAAACGATGCAGAATCAGGTTTCTGTGCTTTTGAAATCAATGGATTTGAAATGGTATTTTTAACAGTTGACTGTAACGACGATGTTATAACGGAAGGTCTTGCAAGAGCCGCTATGAATTATGCCGCAAACAGATACGCATATATTGCTAAAATTGAAAAAAACATTGCTTCGCCAGCGTTTTTACGCCTTGGTTTCAGTGGTGAAGATATTCTCAGCGTTGAGATTCCCGTTGCTCTTACTTCGGGATGTACCTGCGGACATTAACAAAAATATGGAGATGTAAAAAATGATAAAAAGTATGACCGGATACGGCAGAGCACAGCAGCTTGTAGACGGTATGAATATTACGGTTGAAATCAAAAGCGTCAACCACAGATATTTTGAGTTTTCTTCCAAACTTTCAAGAACATACGGATTTCTTGATGAAAAACTCAAGAGCTTCTTTAATGGTAAGTTAACAAGAGGAAAAATGGAATGCTTTGTTCAGATTGAAGCTGTTGAGGAACCCGATACAATAATTTCACTTAATCATAATCTTGTAAAAGGATATCTTGATGCTTACAGGGAATTATCCGAATCTTTCGGACTTGAAAACGACATCAAAGTATCGGATATTTCAAGAGTAAGTGACATTTTTACTGTTCGTAAGCAGGCTGCAGATGAGGATAGAATCTGGGCAGCAGTAAGCGTTGTTGCACAGTCTGCTCTTGACGGATTCATTTCTATGAGAGAGTGTGAAGGCTCAAGACTTAAGGAGGATGTTCTTTCAAGACTTGACAATATTATTTCAAATGTTGAATTTGTTGAGGAACGTTCACCTCAGACTGTTGTTGAATATAATGAGAAACTTCTCGGCAGACTCAGAGAGCTTCTCAGCGATGCTCATATTGATGAACAAAGAATTCTCACCGAAGCAGCAATTTTTGCTGACAAAATTGCTGTTGCCGAAGAAACAGTCAGACTTCGCAGTCATGTTTCCCAGCTCCGACTTTTCCTTGATTCAGATGAAGCGATCGGCAAGAAAATGGATTTCCTTGTTCAGGAACTAAACAGAGAAGCAAATACAATCGGTTCAAAAGCACAGGATGTGGAAATTGCACGCAGAGTTGTGGATATCAAAGCGGAAATTGAAAAAATCCGTGAACAGATTCAGAATATCGAATAACGGAGGGAAGTTCAATGAAATTAATCAACATCGGATTCGGTAACATGGTTAATGCGGGCCGTCTTGTTGCAATTGTAAGTCCCGAGTCCGCTCCGATAAAAAGAATTATTCAGGAGAGCAAGGAAAAGGGAACTCTTATTGATGCAACTCACGGCAGAAGAACAAGAGCTGTTATTATCACAGACAGCGACCATGTTATACTTACATATCTTCAGAGTGAAACAGTCGCAAACAGATTGAATGACGATATGGACGAGCTTGATGATGAGGAGGATGAAAATGACTGATAATGGTATTCTGATTATTTTTTCCGGTCCTTCAGGCTCGGGCAAAGGAACAGTTCTTTCAAAAGTCCTTCAGAATCGCAATGATGTCAAGCTTTCTGTTTCTATGACTACAAGAGAAAAAAGATCAGGCGAAATTGACGGTGTTCATTATTATTATGTTACCCGTGATTATTTTGAAAAGAAGATTTCGGATAACAAAATGCTTGAATATGCCGAATATGCCGATAATCTTTACGGTACACCGAAAGACCCCGTTGATGAAATGCTCAAAGAAGGACTTGCGGTTATTCTTGAAATAGAAGTGCAGGGTGCTGAAAAAATAAGAAATCTTTATCCTGATGCGGTAAGTATTTTCCTTGCACCCCCCTCAACGGCAATTCTTGAAGAAAGACTCAGAGGCAGAAACACAGAGGATGATGAAACGGTTAATCATCGGCTTGTTATCGCTCGCGAGGAAATACGTAGAGCCGTTGAGTATGATTATCTTGTAATTAATGATACTGTTGATAATGCCGTTGATAGAATTGAAACGATAATTAATGCAGAAAGACTGAAAATAAACAGAAATAAAAAAATATTAAGTGAGGTAATCAACAATGTTTAATCCCGATTTAAGAGGTGTTCTTACAAACCATCTCAGCCGTTATTCTCTTGTAACCGCAACAGCAAAGAGAGCAAGGGAAATCGCTGAAGAAGCAGAAGAAAACAAAGTAATTATGACTGAAAAGCCTGTAAGTGTGGCACTTGAGGAAATCCTTGCTGGTGACTACGTTATCGTTGAACCCGAAGAAATAAGAAACATCTGATTTTTGTGAAAATATTTGAAGGGAGGAATATCGGATGAAATATGCAAAGGTTGCGGTTGAATCAACCGTGTTATCCTTTGATAAAGAATTTGATTATATTATTCCTCCCGAATTGGAAACTCATGTTTTAAAAGGTTGCCGGGTTACTGTTCCGTTCGGAAACGGTAACAAAAAAAGAATAGGTTTTGTTTTTGACATAACCGATTATTCCGACGGTAAAAGGCTAAAAAAAATTAATAATTTAATAGATAACTCTCCGCTTTTAAGTGATGAATTGATTGAACTTGCAAGATGGATTAAGGACAGAACTTTTTGTACGCTTTATGAGGCTGCAAAGGCAATGTTGCCTTCCGGAATTAATAATAAGATGGTTGTTTCATATGCATATAATCCTGACTGTAACATTGATGAATTCAATAAGCTTGAAGGCATTGAGAGAGAAATTGTCGATTATCTGAAAGACAGAGCTGTTTTTGTAAAAAACGATAATATTTTCAAAGCTTTATCTTTGAAGGTTGACAAATCTTTGACTGAAGCTCTTTTTAAAAAGGGATTTCTTTTATCGAATACCGATGCGGTCAGAAATCTTGGCGATTTGACCGTTAAGATGATACGGTATATTCCGCAGACAGAAACCGTTAAATTATCGTCCAAACAAAATGAAATGCTTGCTCTTCTTCGCGATATGGAGTGTTCGAGCGTAAAAGAGCTCTGTTATTTTACCGGTTACACTCCTTCCGTTGCTTCGGCATTGGTGAAAAAGGGGCTTGCCGAGTTTTATGAGCATGAAGTTTTATCTTTGAATGACTTTAAAGATAAAAAAGGAACAAGAACTATAATTGAATTAACCGATGAACAACGAATTGCTTTCAACAAAATTCATGTATTAAAAGATAAAGCATCTGTTTCTCTTCTTTACGGAGTAACAGGCAGCGGCAAAACTTCGGTGTATATGAGCGTGATTGACAGTGTTGTTGATTCAGGTAAATCTGTTATTGTTATGGTTCCTGAAATCGGACTTACTCCACAGACACTTTCACTTTTCACTCAAAGATACGGCGGAAATGTTGCCGTTTTTCACAGCGCATTAAGCACTCGTGAAAGACTTGAGCAGTGGAAACGAGTTAAAAACGGTGAAGCTAAAATAATAATCGGAACAAGAAGTGCGGTGTTTGCTCCTGCCGATAATTTAGGTCTTATAATTGTTGATGAGGAACAAGAGCACACATATAAATCCGAACAGACTCCGAGATATAATGCAATAGATGTTGCAAAATTCAGAGCGGCATATAATAAATGTCATCTTTTGCTTGCATCTGCTACTCCGAGCGTTGAAAGCTATGCTATGGCTCTCAACGGCAAATATGAGCTTTGCACTTTAAAAAACAGATACGGTAACGCTGTTTTGCCTGAGGTTATAACTGTTGATATGAGAACAGAACCGAAGGTTAACAGCAGTGGTACAATAAGTGAAACATTATATGAATATCTGAAAAATAACATTCAAAACGGTAAACAGTCAATTCTTTTGATTAACAGAAGAGGTTTTAATACTTTTGTTTCATGCAATTCATGCGGAGAAGTTCTGTGCTGCCCTCATTGCAGTATTTCTATGACATATCATATTTCAAATAACAGACTGATGTGTCATTATTGCGGTTATTCTGTTCCCATGAATACCGTTTGTCCCGAATGCGGTGAAAATTCTGTAAGGCTTTCGGGATTCGGGACACAGAGAATCGAGGATGAGCTTGATACGCTTTTTCCCGAAGCGAAGATTATCAGGATGGATACTGATTCTACATCGGGAAAGAATTCTCATGAAAAGCTTCTTGAAAGCTTTTCAAACGGAGAATATGATATTATGATCGGTACTCAGATGGTTGCGAAGGGACTTAATTTTCCTAATGTAACTCTTGTGGGTGTTGTTTCGGTTGACCAGCAATTATATAATGATGATTTTCGCAGTCTTGAAAAAACATTCTCTCTTTTAACACAGGTTGTAGGACGTTCCGGCAGGGGAGAATATAAAGGAACGGCTGTGATACAGACATTAACTCCTGAAAATGAAATAATTCGCCTTGCGGCAAAACAGGATTATGATGAGTTTTTTGAAACTGAAATAAAGCTTCGCAAAGCTCTTGTTTATCCGCCTTATTGTGATATTTGTGTTATCGGATTTGTCGGAGAAAATGAATATGCGGTTAAAACTGCTTCAAACGATGTTCTTGAACAGTTGAAAAAATGTGTAAAAAATGAATTTAGCGGCGAGAAAATCATTACTCTCGGACCTATGCCGTCCAGAGTTGCAAAAATAAATGAAAAATTCAGATACAGATTAATAATCAAATGCAGGAATTCTCAGAGATTCAGGCAAATGATTTCTAAAATACTTGTTAATACAGGTTCGGATTCACGTTTTTCAAGCGTTACCGTTTATGCGGATATTAATCCGGACAGTACTTTATAAAATTAATACATTTATATATCAATGCATGAAAGGATTGATATTTATGGCAATAAGAAATATTGTTAAAATCGGTGATTCGATTTTAGCCAAAACATCACGTAAAGTTGAAAAATTTGATAACCGCCTTTGGCAGCTTCTTGATGATATGAAAGAAACAATGTATCATGCAAACGGAGTCGGACTTGCTGCTGTGCAGGTTGGTATTTTAAGGAGAGTTGTCGTTATAGACTGCGGCGACGGATATATTGAACTCATTAATCCTGAAATAATAAGTTCTGAAGGCGAACAGTTTGAAGAGGAAGGCTGTCTTTCGCTTCCCGGTGAATCAGGTATAACATGCAGGCCCGCTGTTGTTAAAGTTCAGGCACAGGACAGAAACGGTAAATGGTGTATTTATAAAGGGGAAGGGCTCAAGGCAAGATGCTTTTGCCATGAGCTTGACCATCTTGACGGCGTTGTTTTTACTCAGCGTGTTATTAAGGAGATTAAAGAATGAGAATAGTTTTTATGGGAACTCCAGATTTTGCCGTTCCTTGTTTGCAGAAGCTTATTGATTGCGGACATGAGGTTACCGGTGTTTTTACACAGCCCGATAAACCTCAGGGCAGAAAAATGGTTTTAACTCCGCCGCCTGTAAAATGTCTTGCAGTTGAAAACAACATTCCTGTTTATCAGCCTTTGAAAATGAAAGACGGCTCTGCCCTTGAAATGCTTAAAGAAGCTGATCCTGAATTGGTAATAGTTGTTGCTTACGGAAAAATACTTCCGAAAGAAATTCTTGAATATCCAAAGTACGGATGCATCAATATTCATGCTTCGCTTTTACCCGAATTAAGAGGTGCCGCACCTATTCAGTGGTCAGTTATAAACGGTTGTAAAAAAACGGGTGTAACTTCCATGCAGATGGACGAGGGACTTGACACGGGAGATATGCTTTTAAAAGAAGAAATCGAAATCGGAGAAAATGAAACAGCCGAGGATATTCATGATAAACTTTCAGCGCTTGGAGCTGATGTTTTAGAAAAAACAATTGAATGTATGGTTAATAATAATTTGAATCCCGTAAAACAAGACCACGATAAATTCACTTATGCGCCAATGCTTTCCAAGGAACTGTCACCGATTGACTGGAATTTATCTGCAAGTGAAGTTCATAATAAAATAAGAGGTCTTTATCCTTGGCCTTCTGCAACCTCTGTTATTAACGGTAAAAAAGTTAAAATACTCCGCAGTATAAAAGTTAATGATAAGGGTGGCTCGGCAGGTGAAATCATTGAAGCGGGCAAACGCCTTGTCGTTTCATGCGGCGACAGTAAATGTATTGAAATAATCAGCATTCAGGCAGAAGGAAAGAAAGCAATGTCCTCCGCCGATTATTTGAGAGGGAATCCTCTTAATGCAGGAGAAAAATTTGAATAATTCTGAAAGGAGATTATGAAATGCCTTTTTTCTTTTATGATTATTATTATATAATTCTCGTTATTCCTGCAATGATTCTTGCAATGATTGCACAGATAAAGGTTAAATCAACTTATAATAAATTTGCTAAAGTAGGTAATTCAAGAGGAATAACAGGCGCATATGCCGCACAGGCTGTTTTGACACATTACGGAATAAATGATGTCAGAATTGAACAGGTTTCAGGTAAGCTTACCGACCATTTTGACCCCAGAACAAAAGTTATAAGACTTTCTTCCGAAGTATATTCGGGAACTTCAATTGCTGCCGTCGGAATTGCTTGTCATGAAGCAGGCCATGCCGCACAGCACGCTGAGAATTATGTTCCGATTAAAGTCAGAAACACCCTCGTTCCTGTTTGCAACATCGGTTCTTCTCTCGGAATTCCCCTTGCAATTCTCGGTTATTTTCTCGGTTTTGAACCTCTCATCACAATCGGACTTATGCTTTATGCTCTTATTGCTGTATTTCATCTTGTTACATTACCGGTTGAATTCAATGCAAGCCGCAGAGCGATAAATGTTATTGATGATACACGCCTTCTTTATGATGATGAAATTTCAGGCGCTAAAAAAGTCCTTACCGCTGCTGCAATGACATATGTTGCTTCGCTTGTTGTTGCAATAGCAAACCTTCTTCGACTGGTGCTCAGATTTAACAACAGAAGAAACTAATCCCGAAAGGACGTTGAATATATGAAGAGTGCAAGACAAATCGCATTTGACGCACTTTTAAAAGTTCATAAAGACGGAGCATATTCCAATCTTGTGGTAGACAGCCTTTTAAAGGAGAATCCGGGACTTGATGAAAGGGATAAAGCTTTTGTTTGCAACATTGTTTACGGTACACTTGACAGACTCATTCTTATAGATTACAATCTTGGTCTTTATCTTAATCAACCTGTTAAAAAGCTTAAGCCTGAGCTTCATACTGTTTTAAGAATGGGTACATATCAGCTTTTGTTTATGGATAAAGTTCCTTCAAGAGCTGCTGTTAACGAAAGTGTAAACCTTGCTAAAGTCAATAAATCAAATTTCGCGGCATCAATGGTTAACGCTGTACTTCGCCGTGTTGCGGATAACGGCTTGAAGCTTCCTGAAAGTGCTGAAAATGATTCTGAATATCTTGCAATCAAATATTCATGTCCTCAATGGTTGATTAGTCTTTGGATAGATTCTTACGGTTATGATAATGCCGTAGCACTTGCTGAAAAATCTCTTGAAGCAGCACCTCTTGTTATCAGATGCAATACAACAAAGATTAATGCAGAAGATTTGATTGTAAGGCTTTCTGAAGAGGGCGTTGTTGCAGAAAAATCGGATGTTTTATCCGATGCATTAATAATTAAATCAACATGTGCCGTTGATGAACTTTCGGCATATAAAGCCGGTTTTTTTCATGTTCAGGATTATGCATCACAAATTTGTTGTATGGCTGTTGATGCCAAACCCGGTGAAACAATCTTTGACCTTTGTTCTGCTCCGGGCGGTAAGGCATTTACAATTGCTGAAATGATGAATAATACAGGTATTGTCAGAGCTTTTGATATTTATCAGTCAAGAGTTGAATTAATCAGAAACGGTGCTTCACGACTTGGTTTGTCAAATGTTTTTTCATATCTTTCTGATGCATCTATCTTTAATGAGAATTACGGTCTTGCAGACAGAGTTTTATGTGATGTACCTTGCTCGGGACTTGGCATAATCAGAAGAAAACCTGAAATCAGGTTCAAAAAACCCGAAGATATTGACAATTTACCCGATTTGCAGTATCGTATATTATGTAATGCTACGCGTTATCTTAAAAATGGCGGAAGACTTATATATTCTACTTGCACTTTGAATCCGAAAGAGAATTCCGATGTGTGTGACAGATTTCTGAATGAACATCCCGAGTTTACTGCAGTTAATATTTTACGTGAATTACCAAGACACAGTGATAAGGAAAAGTATCTTACATTGATGCCTCATATTCATTCAACTGACGGTTTCTTTGTTGCAGCTTTTGTTAAAAACGGAGGTGCACAATGAAAACAGATATTCTTTCAATGACTTTTGGTGAGCTTTCTGATGAATTTGTTTTTCTCGGATATCCGAAATTCCGTGCAAAGCAGGTTTATGAATGGCTTCATAAACATCTTGTAAGTGATTATGATGAAATGTCCAATCTTCCGAAAAATCTTCGTGAAGAATTAAAAGAAAAGCTCCCGATACACTGTTGCAAAATTGAAAAAAAACAGGTTTCAAAGCTTGATAATACTGTTAAATATTTATTTCAGCTTCATGACGGTGACTTCATAGAAAGCGTTGTCATGAAATATAAATACGGTTATACCATCTGTGTTTCATCGCAGGTTGGTTGTAAGATGGGCTGTGCGTTTTGCGCTTCAACACTTGGAGGATTCAAACGCAGCCTTACTGCCGGCGAAATTTTATCTCAGCTGTATACGGCTCAAAAAGATATCGGTGAACGTATTTCTCATATAGTTCTTATGGGTATGGGTGAACCTCTTGATAATTATGATAATGTTATGAGGTTTCTTGAACTTGTCACCGATGAGCAGGGCGTTAATATTTCTATGAGAAATATTTCTCTCTCAACTTGCGGAATTGTACCGAAAATTGAAGAGCTTCTCAGTAAGCATTTACAGCTTACGCTTTCGATTTCTCTTCACGCTCCAAGCGATGATATAAGAAGCGGTATTATGCCGATTAACAAAAAATATTCTGTTGATGAACTTTTGAAAATTTGCAGAAAATATACAAATGAAACCTCAAGAAGAATATCGTTTGAATATTCTATGCTTTCAGGTTTTAATGATACATATGAATGTGCAAGGCTCTTGGCGTCCAAGCTTAAAGGAATGCTTTGTCATGTTAATCTTATTCCTGTTAACGAGGTAGCGGAAAGTCCTTATAAACCGAGCACACCGGAAAGAATAGAAAAGTTTATTGATATTCTTTCTAAAAGCGGTATTAATGCAACAGTCAGAAGAAAACTCGGTTCAGATATTGATGCTTCCTGCGGACAGCTCAGACTTAAAGAAAACAAAAACAGGAAAAAGGGGGATAAAATATGAAAATAATCGCACGCACAGATACCGGTCTTGTTCGTGAAAACAATCAGGATTCATATACTGCGTTTGAACTTGACGGTGCTGTTATCGCTGTTGTTTGCGATGGTATGGGCGGTGCAGCTGAAGGTGCACTTGCAAGCAATCAGGCTGTTATGGCCATTAAAGAATATATAACTGAACGTTATTATTCTGATATGAGCGATATTTCAATTAAGACATTGCTTATTGCTGCGGTTGAAAGTGCCAACAGATTTGTTTTTAATTTATCCCGTACTGATGAAAAATATTTTGGAATGGGAACAACCGCTGTTGTTGCCATTGTTAAAGATAATGAGTTATATATCACTCATGTAGGTGACAGCAGGGCGTATAAAAAATCAGGTGATAATTTATATCAGCTTACAAAAGACCACTCGATTATTCAACGTATGATTGAAAACGGCGAGATTTCTGCTGAAGAAGCTTTAAAACATCCTGATAAACATATAATAACACGTGCTCTGGGTGTTGATGATGTTGTTAGAGTTGATTTTTGTCAAGAAACTTTCTTTGAAAATGATGTACTGATTTTATGTACTGACGGATTAATAAATCATGTCAGTAATGAAGACATTGTTAATATTACTGCCGATGATTGTTATCATAATTATGCAGACAGGCTTGTTAATCTTGCAAACAGTAACGGCGGTAGGGATAATATTACAGTTGTTATTGTTGAATATTAAGTATAGTTTTGATTTGAGTTTCTGAAAGGATAGTTTATATGGATAATTATACCGGAAAAAGACTTGATGGCCGATATGAAATACAAGAAGTTATCGGCGTTGGCGGCATGGCTGTTGTTTATAAAGCTTATGATAATATTGATGACAGAACCGTTGCTGTTAAAATTTTAAAGGAAGAATACCTTGCAAATGAAGAATTTCGTCGAAGATTTAAAAATGAATCAAAGGCAATTGCAGTTCTATCCCACCCTAATATAGTCAAGGTTTTTAATGTCAGCTACGGTGACAGACTTCAATATATTGTTATGGAATATGTTGAAGGAATTACATTAAAAGAATATATTGAACAGCAGGGTAAGCTTGGTATAAAAGAAACCGTTCATTTTACCATGCAGATTCTTCGTGCGCTTCAGCATGCTCATGATAAAGGTATTGTTCACAGAGATATCAAGCCTCAGAATATTATGCTTCTTTCAAATGGTAACATTAAAGTTACTGATTTTGGTATTGCACGTTTCAGCTATAGTGATACAAAAACGATGACAGACAGTGCTATTGGTTCTGTTCATTACATAAGCCCTGAGCAGGCAAGAGGTGATACAACCGACGACAGAGCAGATATCTATTCTGTCGGTGTTGTTCTTTATGAAATGCTTACGGGCCAGCTTCCTTTCCAAAGCGATAATTCGGTATCTGTTGCACTTATGCAGCTTCAGAGCGACCCTAAACGTCCGAGAGAGCTTAACAGCAGCATTCCAGTTGGACTTGAGCAGATAGTTATGCATGCAATGCAGAAAAATGCAAAAGACAGGTATCTTACGGCTGCTGAAATGCTTCTCGACATTGAAGAATTCAAACGTAATCCGACCATAAGATTTCAGCGTGATTACTTTGTTGACAATGACCCAACCAAGTTTGTTCCCAAAAAGCCGAATGTAAACACAATTCCTACTCAGCAGACATCATATCAGAATACAAATCAACCTGATTATTCAGATTTTGAAGAGGAGGAAGAACGTTCAGGAAAGGTGGACTTGTTGCAATTGGTGTTGGTATCGGATTGCTTGTTCTTGCGTTGTTTATTTTTGTATTTCTTTATTTCTTCACCGATGTATTCCAGCCTGATATGCTTGTTGTACCTAATTTCTTCGGTAAAAATTATGAAACAGAAATTGCAGGCAGTGATTACGAAAAAGATTTTGTATTTATCGTAGAATCAGTTTCAAACAGCTCGTATGAAGACGGTTCTGTATTCTTCCAGGCTCCCGCCGGAGGACTTAAGGTTTCTCCCGAAAACAATGTTATCACTCTTTCGGTTGCAGATAATGCACAGGAACTGGTTGTTCCCGATGTTGTGGGATACCAGCATGAACTTGCAAAAGAAACTCTTGTATCAAAAGGTTTCAAGGTTCAGTCTCTTCCGATTCTTAACCTTGTTCAGGAGTTTGGAACTGTTATAAAAACCGAACCTACTGCTAATACTGAAGTCAGTAAGGATACAACTATAACAATTTATTTTGCAAGTGACGAAGATTTGATTCAGGTGCCTGATAATGCTGTCGGCTGGGATATTGAAATGGCAAAAGCTATCATTGAATCTGTAGGACTTACTGTTGACAGCGAAGTTGTATATGAAAACAGTTCTGAAACAGCAGGAACTGTTATCAGAACAGAACCTGAAGCAGGTGAAAAGGTAATACAGGGAAGCAAAGTAAAGCTGATTGCAAGTAACGGTATTCCCGAAGTGGGTGTTGCCACTCTTACAATCAATCTTCCATCATCCGGAAGCACAAGAGGTAATTTTGAGGTTTTTGTTAACAATGAATCTTTTACAACAAAAACACTTCTTATGGACGGTAAAGAATATTCAACAGATATTCAGGGCAGCGGTTCGGATGTTTCTGTAAAAGTGTATATTGATGATAAAGAATATTATACTTGTATCGTGGATTTTACTAAGAATCCTGCTGTAATAAGTAATGGTGTATATTCATCAAGTATCAACCTTGGAGTCAGAAAGGCTATGCCTTCTGTAACAGGACTTTCGTATGAAACAGCTGTTGCTCAACTCAATGCTCTCGGTTTCCATAATATTAAGAAAGATGATAAAATTGTAACTTCAGACGGCGATGTTAACAAAGTAGTTTCACAGTCACCGTCGGCTTCATCGCAGAGCATTCTTGGTGTTACAGCAACTTATCCTCTCGACACTGAAATTATTCTTACTGTCGGAAAAGAATTTGGAATATGATGCTTAAAGACGGATTTATTATTAAAGGTATCGGCGGTTTCTATTATGTTGAAACCGCCGAAGGCATATTTGAGTGCAAAGCACGCGGAATTTTCCGCAAATCAGGTTTAAAACCGCTTGCGGGTGACAAGGTTACTGTCAGCATTAACGATAAAGCAGAGAATACAATTGAAAAAATTCATGAAAGAAAAAATTCGCTTGACAGACCTCCTGTTGCCAATGTTGATAAACTTTTCATTCTTTCATCTGTTTGTGAACCAAAACCTGTTTTGTTAATTGTTGACAGATTAACCGCCATTGCAACAGTTAAAAATATTGAACCGATTGTTGTTTTTACAAAAAATGATTTGGAAGATGCTTCGGAATATATTGATATTTATAAAAAAGCAGGCATCAAAGCATATGCTGTTTCATGTGTCAACAGAGAAGGAATTGATGAAATTAAAAATGAATTAAAAGGCTGTATAAGCGCATTCTGCGGCAACAGTGGTGTCGGAAAGTCATCTTTATTAAATGCGATAGATGAAACTTTGTCTCTTAAGACAGGTGAAATAAGCGATAAGCTTGGCAGAGGCAGGCACACAACAAGACATAGTGAAATGATAAAAGTTGCTGACGGTTATGTTGCTGATACACCGGGATTTTCTTCGTTTGACATTGATGAAAACGAACTGATATTAAAAGATGATTTACCTTATTCTTTTAAAGAATTCGAACAGTTTATCGGTCAATGCAAATTCACATCGTGTCTTCATATGAAAGATAAAGGTTGCAGAATATTAAAGGCTGTTGAAGAGGGGGATATTTCTGCTTCCAGACATGAAAGTTATTGTGTTATGATGGAAGAAGCAAAAAATATTAAAGAGTGGGAAATAAGAAAAAAGTAAAATGTAACGAAAAATCATTACCGTGATTATAATGTAATGAGTAAAGACTCAAGCTGATTCGGACGGTGATTTTTTGAGATATGAATCAAGAGGAATTATATGCATTTCGTTTGCAGCCGGAATGATAGTTGCTTCACTTTTTCCCTATAAAATTGCTGTATTGATAATTGTGGCAATTATGATTCTTGCAGGCTTGAGCCTTTGCCGATATTGACGGAAAGGGGAGGCCTCTCAATGAAAATAGTTGTCGTAAGAAGTCCGAAAATATTTAATGGAATACTCAGAATGATATTTGGCATAAAAAAACAAGATGTGGTTTAGATAAATCATTTTGGCGACATGTTATCATGCCGCTATTTTATTGCAAGACGAAAACCACCAGCACTGCCGGTGGTTTTCGTCTAATAATAATAATCACCCCTCAAATGAGGGGTGATATTTCTTTAAGGATTAATATTCAAGCGAACCTTCAAATACGAGTTTGGTTGAACCGGTAAGAAGTACGCCGTCATCGCTGTAGTTTACAATAAGGTCACCGCCGGGAAGCTTTACAGTTATATCTGTATTTTTCTTGCAGTAACCGTTTTCTACTGCTGCAACAGCTGCAGCACAAGCACCTGTTCCGCAAGCAAGTGTTTCGCCGTTACCGCGTTCCCAGACTCTCATTTTGATTGTTGTTTCATTAACAACTCTGACAAATTCTGTATTTACTCTGTGAGCAAAGATATCAGCCTTTTCAAATGCAGGACCGATTTTTTCAATATCAATTGTATCTACTCTGGGGACAAAAACAACGCAATGGGGGTTACCCATGGAAACACAGGTGATATTATGAGATTCGCCTTTAATTTCAACGGGAGCATTTATAAATTTATTCTGACCCTTTGATCCTGTTACAGCGTTTTCGAGATCTGCTTTACCCATGTTTGCGCAAACAGAACTTACTTTTCCGTTCATGACATAAAGTTCAACAGTTCTGATTCCGCTTGCAGTTTCAATTGAAACTGTATCGGAATCTGAATCGACATAACCTTTATCATAAACATACTTAGCAACTGAACGAATTGCGTTACCGCCCTGTCTTCCTTCACTGCCGTCGAGGTTAAACACTCTCATCTTAACTTGAGCAACATCGGATTTTTCAATAAGAACAACACCGTCACAGCCAACACCGTGATGTCTGTCACAAATGCTTACGCAAAGGCTTTCGGGGCAAGTGATGGAATTATCAAAATTTTCAATAATTACATGGTCGTTGCCCGATGCATCCATCTTTGCAAACTTGAGTGTACGTCTTTCCGAACGCATATCGTTGATATCAACAAGCTCTGTATTCTCCTGATTGAAGCGGCTTGCAATAATATCTGCAAGTGCATTTGCGGTGTCAAGAGAAGTAATGCAGGTGATTGAAAGCTGGATTGCACGTCTCTGGAGAGCAATATAATCTCCCATTGTTGAGTCATAAAGGGCACCTGTGTAAACAACATAATTAACCTTGCCGCTTTCAAGAAGCTCAAAGATATCGTTGCCTTCATTCATTCCTCTGACATATTCAACATCAATACCAAGCTGAGAAATTGCATCTGCTGTATCTTTTGTAGCATAAATCTTAATTTTGAGGTCATCAAGTTTCTTTGCAAGTGAAACAGCATCAAGAATATCATGCTTATCAACGCTGAGAAGAATTCCGATTCCTTTTTCTGCTGTTGGAAGCTGAATGTGAAAACCTGCTGATGTAAGACCCTTGAAGAGTGCTTCGGCCATTGTTTTACCGATACCGAGAACTTCACCGGTTGATTTCATTTCGGGTCCGAGTATTGAGTTTACGTCGGAAAGCTTTTCAAATGAGAAAACAGGAGCTTTTACTGTAAAGTAGGGGGGAGTCTTATACAGGCCTGTACCGTAACCGAGGTCTTTGAGTGACTGACCGACCATAACTTTTGAAGCTATATCAACCATGGGAACGCCGGTTACCTTGCTGATATAGGGAATTGTTCTCGAAGCTCTGGGATTAACCTCGATAACATAAAGTTCATTATGATAAATAAGATACTGTATATTAACAAGACCCTTTGTACCGAGTGAAAGAGCAAGCTTTTCGGAACATTCAATGATGTTCTTTCTCATTTTGTCGTTGAGGTTGTAAGGCGGATAAACAGCGATTGAGTCACCGCTGTGAACACCTGCTCTTTCAACGTGTTCCATAATACCGGGAATAAGAACATCCTTACCGTCGGAAATAACATCAACTTCAAGTTCTGTGCCCATCATGTATTTGTCAACAAGAACGGGGTTTTCTATTTCACCTGAAAGGATGATATCCATATAACGTTTAACATCGGCATCTTCGTGAGCAATGGTCATATTCTGACCGCCGATAACATAGGAAGGACGGAGGAGAACGGGATAACCGAGAGTGTTTGCGGCATTAAGTGCTTCCTGCTTTGTCATAACACCCATACCTTTAGGTCTGCGGATTGCAAACTTTTCAAGAAGAGCGTCAAAACGTTCTCTGTCTTCTGCGGTATCAATTCCGTCAGCTGATGTACCGAGAATCTTGATTCCGTTTTCATCAAGGAATTTAGTAAGTTTGATAGCGGTCTGACCACCGAAGGCAACAACAACACCGATGGGTTTTTCAACCTTGATGATGTTCATAACATCTTCGGGAGTAAGAGGCTCAAAATAAAGTCTGTCTGCTGTGTCGTAGTCTGTAGAAACGGTTTCGGGGTTGTTATTAATAATTGCAACCTCATATCCGAGTTCTTTAAGTGTCCATACACAGTGAACGGATGAATAGTCAAATTCAATACCCTGACCGATTCTGATAGGACCTGAACCGAGAACAATGATTCTTTCTTTTTCGCTTTTTTCAAGGAAAGGACGTGCTTCGCATTCACGGTCATATGTTGAATAGAAATAGGGAGCTGCAACAGGAAAGTTTGCCGAACAAGTATCAACAATCTTGTAAACAGCTTCTTTGTGAGCGGGAAGCTCTTTAACGCCAGAAAGTCTCTTGAGAGCAGCATCGGTGTAACCGTAAAGTTTACCTTGATTATATTTTTCTTCATCAATATTACAGTTTTCGATTGACTTTTCAAAATCGGCAAGATTCTTAAGTTTAAGAAGGAACCATTCTGTTATCTTTGTTATATCATGGATTTCTTCTATTGGCATACCGCTCTTGATTGCTTCAAAAACAGAGAAGAGACGCATATCGTCAGTATTCTTAAGTCTTTCAACAAGAGGAGCGTTTGTTTTGGGAACGGCATTGAGAGTGTCAAGAGAGATTTCCGCACCTCTGACAGCTTTCATGATTGCCATTTCAAAAGTAGGACCGATTGACATTACTTCGCCGGTGGCTTTCATCTGTGTGCCGAGCATACGGCTCGCATTAACAAATTTATCGAAAGGCCACTTGGGAAGCTTAACAACTATGTATTTAACATCAGGTTCAAATGAAGCGCAGTCAAGTCCTGTTTCTTCATTTCTGATTTCATCAAGAGTCATGCCAAGTGCAAGCATAGCGGTAACTTTTGCAATAGGATAACCTGTTGCCTTACTTGCAAGAGCTGATGAACGTGAAACTCTGGGGTTAACTTCAATAACAGCATAATCCATGCTGTTGGGGTCAAGAGCAAATTGGCAGTTACATCCGCCGATAATTCCGAGTGCATCAACAATATCAAGAGAAGCTTTGCGGAGCATCTGATATTCTTCATCAGTAAGAGAAAGAGCAGGAGCAGCAACAATACTGTCGCCTGTATGAATACCAACAGGGTCAAAGTTTTCCATGCTGCAGACAGCAATGCAGTTACCGGCACTGTCTCGCATAGTTTCAAACTCGATTTCTTTCCAGCCGAAGATGTATTTTTCAACAAGAACCTGAGTGATGGGGGAGAGATCAAGTCCTGTTTTTGCAATTACTGCAAGCTCTTCGGGATTATTGGCAACACCGCCGCCGCCACCTCCGAGAGTGAATGCGGGACGAATGATTATGGGGTAACCGATTTTTTCCGCAATCGCAAGTGCTGTTTCAACATCATTAGCAATTTCAGAAGGAATAACAGGCTGGTTAATTGATTCCATGGTATCACGGAACATCTTTCTGTCTTCAGCCTTATCAATTGCTTCTGCGTTTGTACCGAGAAGCTTAACACCTTGGCTTTCGAGATAACCGTCTTTGCTAAGCTGCATTGCAATGGTAAGACCTGTCTGTCCGCCGAGACCTGCAAGAAGGCTGTCGGGTTTTTCTTTTTCGATTATTCTTTTAACGGTATCGGCTGTGAGAGGCTCAAGATATATCTCGTCTGCAAGAGCCTTATCGGTCATGATTGTTGCAGGGTTTGAATTAACAAGTACAACATCAAGACCTTTGTCTTTGAGAACACGGCAAGCCTGAGTACCTGCATAGTCAAATTCAGCAGCCTGTCCGATAACAATTGGACCCGAGCCGATAACCATTACTTTTTTTATATCTTTATTGATTGGCATATATAAACCCCCTTAGAATCAATCAGTCTTTAAGAAGTTTAACAAGAACAGCCTTCTGTGCATGAAGTCTGTTTTCAGCTTCTTCAAAAATTTCTTTTGCATGTTCTTCAAAAACTTTTGCGGTAATTTCTTCTTCTCTGTGTGCAGGAAGGCAATGAAGAACCATTGCATCGGGTTTTGCAACAGCCATTAAGCTGTCGTTAATCTGATAACCTGCAAAAATTTTCTTTCTTCTTTCTGCTTCACTTTCCTGACCCATAGAAGCCCAAACATCGGTATAAAGAACATCAGCATCCTTGGCTGCTTCATATATATCGGAAGTACAGACAAAATCACCGTTCTTTGAAGCCCATTCCATAATATCGGAATCAGGCTGATGACTTTCGGGACAACCTATACTGACTGACATACCCATTTTAATACCACCGACAATAAGTGAGTGAGCCATATTATTGCCGTCGCCTATATAGCAAAGTTTATGACCTTTGATTGAACCTTTAAATTCACGGATAGTCATAAGATCAGCAAGAACCTGACAGGGATGGCAGTAATCGGTAAGACCGTTGATGATGGGAATGGAACCGTATTCAGCAAGTGTTTCAACATCACTCTGTTTATATGTTCTAATCATAATTCCGTCAAGATATCCCGAAAGAACTCTTGCGGTATCTTCAACAGGTTCACCTCTTCCGAGCTGAATATCATTAGAGCTGAGGAAAAGAGCAGAACCGCCAAGGTCGTACATACCAACTTCAAAAGAAACTCTCGTTCTGGTTGAAGATTTTGTGAAAATCATACCGAGAGTTTTTCCTTTAAGGTGATGATGCTCAATCCCGTTTCTTTTTTCGTATTTGAGCTGGTCTGCAAGATTGAGAATTTCATTAATCTCGTCCGGACTCAAATCCATAAGCTTAAGTAAGTGCTTCATATATTCCTCCAGAGCAAATAAAATACATAATATACATCAATTCTGAATAATTATACACTTAAACATTAATTAAGTCAATGATAATCAGCATATATATGCATCAACAATTCAAGAATAATTAGTGCAAAATGACAATATTCAACTTTATCTTATATACTATAACATAAATTAAAAACATTTTAAAGTATATTTTGAAATTTTTTCAAAAAAATCCACCTTCAAAAATGAAGGTGGAAATATATTATCCGAAATACTTGATAAGTTCATCAATTTTGACATAAATCAGTCCAACAAATTCAACAACTTTATACGCTAATCTGTAAATCACATTTCCGATACTGTTTTCTTTGCGTTCGGATGTTGTTCTTTCAATAGTAATGCTGTCAAGAAGCTCGCTGTTATCTCCTCTTCTTGTTTTGACAATCATTTTATTATCTGTAAATTCGAGTGTTGTGTATGTTGTTACATCGTTTTCAATAAAGCTGTATGCAAGATGGTCAGCTTCATAATCCATATACACTCTTTCGCATACAGAATTTGAGTTAAGATAAATGATTCCTTCGGGATCGGTATAGGTTTTTCCGCTTTCTGCCTTCTGAACTACTTTGCCGAGTTTCATGAAATGAGAACGGCCTTGCGAATGTGTATGACCTGTTATAACAAAATCCAAATCATATGATTCAAAAACAGGTGCAAAAATTGTTGTCAGAAGAAGCTCGGTTTCAGTATCACCGATTGCATCACCCGCACCGTAAATGCCGTGATGAACAACGCCTATTCTCCATTTTGCGTCTTGATTCAATGATACCGCTTCTTTGGTCATTGCCATATGATCAGGAGCATCGCCGGATGTTGAATCATAAAAAAGATAAAGGACATCTCCGTAACGGAACCAAAAGTCTCTGTCAAGACCTCTGAAATGTTTTCCGTAATACTCGTTCGGCATATTTGTATAATAATTATACGTCATGCCTTTTTTATCATGATTTCCGATTGCGAGTGCAAGAGGAAGACTCCTTATTGCTTCGGGCATGAGAAGAGTTTGCCATTCAGCGTCGGTTTTACCCGTTGATGTGTTATCACCGGGAGATACAAGATAACTGATATCAGGGTTTTCTTTGAGAGCTTCTGCGAGAACATTGTTCCAATTGAAACCGATATCGGACTGAGTATCGCTGTCAGTTCTCCAGTCCTCAGCAATCTGAATATCGCCCACTACAAGCACCTTGTGATTCCCAAAAGACTTTGTTTCATATTTGCAGATTTTACTCCATTCATTTCCTGTATACCACTGATAGTAATATATGGTGTTTTCTTTGAGTCCGTCAATTGTAACTCGGCAAACAACCTGTGTGTTTTTTTCTGCATCTGTTTTAATTCCGCTAAACTCTTTATAATCAGTCATGTCTTCATTTTCTGATAATCTTACGCAGGAAACGGCATTTGTTTTGTCTGCATGCCAGCAAAGACTGACCTGAGTTTCATCGGCACCGACGCAAAGCATGGGAAGCGTATTGTACGGATAATATGAATCGTAAATCATGTTCCACTCATCCCTTGTAAGCTTTGGCGCGTTAAAATCGGCAAAAGCCAGAACGTTTGCCGAAAGCACCAATGAAATAATTAATATAACAGCAGTAAATTTTTTCATCGGCAAAACTCCTTTTATTTAGCAGGGCAATGATTGGTCGCGACAATATCAATTCCCGTTCCGAGAATATCCTTAATGAGAACATCACCAAGATTTACAGGGGCATTTGCAGATGCATTATTGATAATATTCATGCACTCCATTATTTTTTCTTTAGGAATTGCTCCGGCGGATTTGCAGGGAACAACATTATAGATTCCGCCGTCAACTTTAACGGTTGTTGCAAGACTTCTGACGGGATTTGTGCATTCGGTTCTGGCATATGCATCGCCGCGTTTGCAGGTGTTTCCGGTAACAGAAAGAATTTCACCGTTATCATCAATATCAACAGTAACACCGCATCCCATAGGGCATGCAACGCAAATAATATTTTTTTGCATGAATCATACCTCCACCGAAATCTCTATTTTACCGCCCTGGGCAAAATTTTTAAGCATGTCATTTTTAATAAGAACATCTTCCATTTCACCCGGAGCAAGTCTGGGTCTTTTACGCGAAATAATTTCCTCGCCATTATATTTAACAACGATTCTTGCGTTTTTATAAACCTGTCCTACTCTGAAATAAAGCTTTATATCGCCTTCATTTTTGATGTTGACTTTTTGAGGAACGATATAACGAACACCGTTAACGCCTTTTGTTTCAATATATTCGGCTTCAGATGATTTGCCGAGAACATAGTTTGCAGCGCCTTCGCCGGCTGTTTGACTTTCAAGTGTTACATAGTCAACAAGGTCATGAACATGAAGAACATTTCCGCAGGCAAACACTCCCTTGTGTGATGTTTCTCTGTATTCATCAACAACAGCACCGCTTGTGATGGGATCAAGCTGAATACCGACTGCTCTTGTAAGCTCGTTTTCAGGTATAAGACCAACAGAAAGAAGAAGAGTATCGCATTCTATATAACGTTCTGTTCCTTTAATAGGTCTGCGGTTTTCGTCAACATCTGCAATTGTAACACCTTCAATTCTTCCTTTACCGTGAATGTCGATAACAGTACAGCTAAGATAAAGAGGAATATTGAAATCATCAAGACACTGAACAATGTTTCTTGTAAGACCGCTTGAATAAGGCATAAGCTCGCATACGCACTTAACTTCAGCACCTTCGAGTGTCATTCTTCTTGCCATGATAAGACCTATATCTCCGGAACCGAGGATAACAACTTTCTTACCGGGCATATAACCGTCAATATTAACATATTTCTGTGCAGTGCCCGCGCTCATAACACCCGATGCTCTTGTTCCTGCGATGTTAAGTGCGCCCCTGGGTCTTTCACGGCAGCCCATTGCGAGAATTATAGCTTTGGCTTGTATTTCAAGAAGACCGTCAGTTTTATTTACAGCATAAACAACATTGTTTTCTGTTATTTCAAGAGCCATTGTATCGGTTTTATATTCTATATTTTTTTCATTGACGAGCGAAATGAATCTGTCTGCGTATTCAGGTCCTGAAAGTTCTTCTCCGAAATAGTGAAGTCCGAATCCTGTGTGAATACATTGTTCAAGGATACCGCCGAGAGTTTCAGCTCTTTCAAGAATGAGAATACTGTCAACTCCGCATTCCTTCGCTTTAAGAGCGGCTGCCATACCTGCAGGACCGCCGCCGATAACAACTATATCATAATTAAGCATCATTCACACCTCACTTTGTTCTTTCATAAAGAATCTTTGAATTTCCGCCGCACTTGGTTATTTTGTTGATTTCAACACCAAGCTCTTTAGCGAGTAGTTCAACAACCTTTGAACCGCAGAATCCGCCCTGACATCTTCCCATGCCCGCTCTTGTTCTTCTTTTAACACCGTCAACATCCCTTGCGCCTGCAGGAGCATGAATTGCATCGAGAATTTCACCTTCTGTGATTGTTTCGCAGCGGCAGATAATTCTGCCGTAAGCAGGATTCTTTTCAATAAGAGCTTTTCTCTCGTCATTTGTCATATGACGGAAACGAACAGGCTCTTCTCTTTCTTCAATAAAGTCTGATTTGATTTCAGCGTTTATTTTTGAAAGAATTATACCCTTAACATACAGTGCAATTGCAGGAGCAGAAGAAAGACCCGGAGATTCGATGCCTGCAACATTAATAAATTTATCATTTTTTTCACTGGGTTCTATAATAAAATCATTTTTGCTGCAATGTGCTCTGAGACCCGCAAAAGAAGTTATAACTTCGCGGGTTGTTAAAGAGGGGACTGACTTCTTTGCAATTTCAAGAATTTCGGAAAGAGTTTCAGATGTTGTGGAAACGTCGTTCTTATCTTCTATGTCTAAAGCACTCGGTCCGAGAAGGAGATTTCCGTCAACGGTGGGTGTAACAAGAATTCCCTTGCCCATTTTTGAAGGACATTGAAAAATAGTGTGATTGGCAAGCTTTCCGACTGATTTATCGCAAAGCATATATTCGCCTTTCCTGGGAATTGTATGAATGGAAGTATCGCCGATAAGAGAGGCAATTTCATCGCAATATACGCCGGCAGCATTAATAATATAATTGGTATTTATTGTTTCTTTTCCGTCTGAAACTGAAAACTCACCGTCTGAATATTCAATTGATTTAACTTCAAAGTTTCTGATAAAATCCACACCGTTCACAACTGCGTTTTCAACAGCTGCAATCGTGAGTTCATAAGGGCAGACAATTCCTGCCGAAGGTGCCCAAAGAGCAGCCTTGGCTTCGTCGTTGATATTAGGTTCAACATCATGAAGTTTATCGGAATCATAAATTTCAAGTCCGGGTACTCCGTTTATTTTTCCTCTTTCGAGAAGTTCTTTTAAAGTGTTTGTTTCTTCATCTGAAAATGCAACAACAAGAGAACCGACAGGTTTAAAAGGAACTGAAAGTTTTTTGCACAGTTCAGGCATCAGTGCAGTGCCTTCAACATTAAGCTTTGCTTTGAGTGAACCGGGTTTGGCGTCGAATCCTGCGTGTACAATTGCACTGTTGGCTTTTGAAGTGCCCATTGCCATATCATTGCATTTTTCAACAAGAGCAATTCTTATGTTGTATCGGCTGAGTTCTCTGGCAATTAAAGAACCGATAACGCCTGCACCTACAATGGCAACATCGTATTTCATTGACAAAACCTCCGTTTGATTAAATCTAATCAAAATTATATCATAAGTATTTTTATAAAACAACTGTTTTGATTATTAATTTTTTCACTTATTCATCATTTTTGTCTAAAATCAGTTATGTGTACTTCTCTTGACATATTTAATTAATTATGATAAAATAAAAAAAATTAAAGATTTTTTGTAACTGACGGATTAAGCAGAGTGAACTGCATTGGAGCAAAAAATCTGATTCATGCCGACCGTCTGGGCAATCTTATCTTTATTGGGATAAGATTGCCTTATTCTATTTGAAAGGATGTTTTTTATGATGACAGACATTGAAATTGCGCAGTCCGTTAAAATGAAACCCATTACCGAAATAGCTGAAACAGCAGGTGTTGATTCAAAATATCTTGAACAGTACGGCAACTATAAAGCGAAGATTGATCTTTCACTTCTTAATGAAGGTTCCAAAAAAGACGGAAAGCTTGTTCTTGTTACTGCAATTACCCCAACACCCGCAGGAGAAGGAAAAACAACAACGACAATCGGTCTTGCAGACGGTCTTAAGAGAATAGGTAAAAATGTTATGGTTGCACTCCGTGAACCTTCACTCGGACCTGTTTTTGGTGTTAAGGGCGGTGCGGCAGGCGGCGGATATGCCCAGGTTGTTCCTATGGAAGATATAAACCTTCATTTCACAGGCGACTTCCATGCAATCGGCGCAGCAAACAACCTTCTTGCTGCAATGCTTGATAATCACATTTATCAGGGTAACTCACTCAATATCGACCCCAGAAGAATCACATGGAAGCGTTGCGTTGATATGAACGACAGACAGCTTCGTTTTGTTACGGACGGTCTCGGCGGAAGAGTTAACGGTGTTCCCAGAGAAGATGGTTATGATATTACCGTTGCATCTGAAATTATGGCTGTTCTTTGCCTTGCAACTTCAATTACAGACCTTAAAGAACGTCTTTCAAGAATAATTGTGGGGTATACTTATGATGAGAAACCTGTTACGGCAGGTCAGCTTAATGCTGCAGGTGCAATGACCGCACTTCTTAAGGATGCGCTTAAACCTAATCTTGTTCAGACGCTTGAAGGTACACCCGCATTTGTTCATGGCGGTCCTTTTGCAAATATTGCTCATGGCTGCAATTCTGTTATGGCAACCAAGCTTGCAATGAAACTCGGTGATTATGCCATTACCGAAGCCGGTTTCGGTGCAGACCTCGGTGCAGAAAAATTCCTTGATATTAAATGCCGTTATGCAGGTCTCGCTCCTTCTGCCGTTGTTATTGTTGCAACTATCAGAGCTCTCAAAATGCACGGCGGAGTTCCCAAAACAGAACTTTCAGGCGAGAATCTTGAAGCTCTTGAAAAGGGTATACCCAATCTTCTCCGTCATGTATCCAATATAAAGAATGTTTATAAACTTCCGAGTGTTGTTGCTGTTAACAGATTCCCCACCGACACAGATGCTGAAGTTAATCTTATTATTGAGAAATGCAAAGAACTCGGTGTTAATGTTATTCTCTCAAATGTTTGGGCAGAAGGCGGCAAGGGCGGTGAGGAACTTGCAAAAGAGGTTGTTAATCTTTGTGAACAACCCAACGATTTTACTTTCTCATATGCACTTGAAGGTTCAATTGAGGATAAAATCGAAGCTGTTGTCAAGAAGATTTACGGCGGTGACGAAATAAGCGTTCTTCCCGCTGCAAAGAAGCAGATCGCCGCTCTTGAAGCTATGGGATATGCTAACCTCCCTGTGTGTATGGCAAAAACACAGTACAGTTTTTCCGATGACCCCTCAAAACTCGGCGCACCCGAAAATTTTACTGTTACAATTAAGAACGTTAAAATCTCTGCGGGTGCAGGCTTTATCGTTGTTCTTACCGGTGACATTATGACAATGCCCGGTCTTCCCAAGATTCCTGCGGCAGAAAAAATTGATGTTGACGAAAACGGAAAAATCAGCGGTCTTTTTTAAAGTTATTAAAGCAGTCGTTTTATCACGGCTGCTTTTTTATAAAAATTAACTTTTTGAAAAAATGTCTATTGTATTATTGTCATTAATATGATACTATATGATATATTTTGTAACAGGAGAGTGACCGATGAGAGTTTTTAAAAAAGTTATTGCAGTTTTCATGTCATTAATTATTGCATTATCGGCAAGCATTTCAGTTTCTGCATTTTCCGTTGATTCCCATAATTCAAATAATTCCATAAACATCAAACAGCTTCTTATAGACGAAGGTGTTCCTGTTTTTACAACTAAAGATTTTTACAATATATTTAATGTAATAAAATCTGTTTTCAGATTGGTTACTGGTACCTGGATGCTGCCTGAGCAGAATTTTAATGTTACCGTTGACGTTTTCTTAACCGAAGTAAGCAGCTATATTGCTGAAAAAAGCGGACTTGATTTTGTTCAGATTCTTAATAACCTTCCCGAAACAAATCAACTTGCAGATTTTATTACAAATACCTTTGAAATTGATACTGCCGAATTCAGAACTCAGATGTATATAAAAAGAGACGAATATAATTCTCAGGGTAATACCGCTTTATCGGCTGTTTACGGTATAATCGGAATGTATATGAGCGTTATTGAGAAATGCGAAATTTACGCTGAACAGTCTGAATCTAATCCTGCAGTATATGAAGCATATATCCGACTTACATATAAAGATGGGGGACAAGAAACATTTTATCCCGGTTTGCTGATTAACACAGAAACAGGAGAATGTTCTAATGTCGGAACTGACGGAATAGTCGGTTCAGGATTCAATATGAATCTTTCCGAAATGACTGTTTATGCGACTATTGATTGCTGGATGCGTAATTTTGGTTTTTGCCTTTTCTATGATTTTGCCGCTTCTTCCATGCCTGTATTTTTTAATTACAGAACAAGAAGATTTAAATTTGATTATAACGGCATGGAATATATGATTCAGATTTGGAAAGGCAATTATACAGTAGCCAACGGCGGCGAAGTCGGGGTTTATTGCAGAGATAAATCAAAATCCGGTTCTTATTATGATTGTGCCAATGACGAACAAATGCTGAATATGTCAATGCAGATTCTTCATGGCGATAAGATTCTTGTTGATGAAGGTCCGATGATGCATTGGTGGGTTAATGGTTTTAACCTCAGTGACAGAATGTATTTTCCCGAAAGTCTTACAATGAAATTCTCTATTGAAATGACAGACGAAGAAATGCTCCGAGCATTCTGTGAATCAATTGATAATCATTATATGAACGATGTAACTTATTCGATTGATGGATTAACCGTTAATGTTGTGTGGTAAAAATTTCTTCCGTAACACACTTGCTGTTACGGAAGTTTTTATATAAAATGCAAATTAAATAAAAAAAACACTTGATTTTTTCAAAACGGTCATATATAATATATAAGCATTTGATTTGCAGATACGGAGAGTTGTCCGAGCTGGTCGAAGGAGCACGATTGGAAATCGTGTAACGGGCTATAACCTGTTCGAGGGTTCGAATCCCTTGCTCTCCGCCAGAAGCCATAAGAACTAAGGTTCTTGTGGCTTTTTTCTTTTGTTTTCACATCAACTAAAATATACTCAAACCCCACTTTCGACGACGAAAAGACGACGGCACACCGAGCATAAATATCTCTATGGTCGGCAAGAGTATTCGTCACCGTCGGCAAGAGATGTGTTAAAATCTAAACTCGTTCTATACATATAGTTTGAATTTTAAGTTGTGTTTACTATTGAATAATTTTATGGTATAATTTACAAAAAGATATTCAAATCAAAAAGTGAGGTGCCAAAGTTATGGCAGAAAAGAAATATATAACTGATAATGCCGAACTGATGGCAGAATGGAACTGGGATAGAAATACAGATGTTACCCCATCGCAATTAACTATTGGTAGTGGAAAGAAAGTATGGTGGAAATGTGACAAGGGACATGAATGGGAAGCGGCGTGTTACAGTCGTATTGCAGGGAATCAATGTCCTATTTGCTCTGGAAGAAAAGTGCTTGTCGGATATAATGATTTATCTACACTTATGCCTGAAATTGCTTTACAATGGCATCCCTCAAAAAACAGCGATATTACACCTAAAGACGTTACTATAAATAGTCATCGCAAAGTATGGTGGCTTGGTTCCTGCGGACATGAATGGCTAGCGAGTATAGCGGATAGAAATAATGGACACGGATGTCCATATTGTTCGAGTAAAAAAGTTTTAAGAGGCTATAACGATTTACAAACAGTCAATCGTACTTTAGCAAATGAGTGGAATTACGAAAAGAATAATGGATTAACTCCTGTGGATGTAATGCCTAATAGTGGGCAAAAAGTCTGGTGGAAATGTCAAAAAGGTCACGAGTGGCAAGCTACGATAGGTAGCAGAAATGGTGGGCGCGGATGCCCTTATTGTTCAGGACGATTTGCTATTAAAGGGGAAAACGATTTACAAACGTTAAATCCCACTTTATCAAAAGAATGGAATTATGAAAAAAACAACAGATTAACGCCTATGGATGTAATACCTAGTAGCGATAAAAAAGTGTGGTGGGTTTGTAGCAAAGGACACGAGTGGCAAGCATCAATAAATAGTAGAAACAACGGTATTGGGTGCCCATATTGTTCGGGACGAATCGCCATTAAGGGTCAAACCGATTTGCAAACGGTGAATCCTGTTCTGGCAAATGAATGGCATTATGAAAAAAACAATGGCTTAACACCTATGGACGTAATGCCTAATAGTGATAAGAAAGTATGGTGGAAGTGTAAAAAAGGGCACGAGTGGCAAGCGATAATAGGCAGTAGAAATAGAGGAAATGGA
>JAFWYP010000029.1 GCA_017517665.1 Clostridia bacterium
TATCACACATACCAAAATATGAAAATGATTTTTATTTTTCTTTAATAAGCACCATGCTGTAAAGCTCCAGCTCAAACGAAAGGTTATCTGTAACTTCTGTAAGCTCACCACTGTGCCCGTTATCAACCTTATATATTTCGTATAACCCCTTTTCACCCAAATCCAACGAAATTTTTTTGTTGGGCAAAGAGTCATTATCGCTGTAATAAGTAAGTATAATTGTTGCTTTCCCGTTTTTATCCACACCGCAAAGAGAATAGATATTTTCAATCTCATTCTGGGAAGGGATTTCTTTTTCACAATCATAAAGGAAACCGTACCAATAAAAAGCATAGTATCCCTTTAACTTTTCATAAGTGTAAAAATCAAAAACACCGTTAAAAACCGAGGGACGGGTGTCATAATACATAAGCATATCTATGGGAGAATGCTGAGAAGTACACATACAAGCCAATGTGAATGATGCGCCCTTAATGTCGTGAATTGCTTTAAGAGTGTAAACAAACTCTTCTTCCCACCCTTTTACATAGTTCCATTCGTTGAGGATGCTTTCTGAATTTTCATAACCGTATTTGTTTAAAAGAAATTTTATTCTTTCTGCTTTTTGAGCCATATGCACAGGCTCTGTGCAATAAATATGCCAGGAAAAGAAATCAAGCGGTACGTTTCTTTTTTGCATTTTCTGAAGAAAATCCTCTGCCCATTCTTCGTTATGTGCAAGTGCAGGACCGCCTGTTTTCAAATCAGGAAAACATTCTTTAAGATGCTTTGCGGTAATTTCGAACAAATCAAAAAATTCTGCTTTTGTTCCGCCCCAGGTGCGCTTGTTCGATGAATCGTCAGGGTCAAGATCAGCTTCATTCCAGATTTCCCAGTATTTAATATTGAGTTTGTAGCCATCTGCCCAACCCTCATTGTAATGTCGGATAATATGTTCGCAGATAACGGCCCATTTTTTGAAATCCTCAGGCGGAACAGTGCCGTGCTTTTTTATCTGATGCTCAATTGTCTGACCTAATCTGAAAAATGTTTCGGTGCCTGCATCAAGACAAACTAAAATACTTTCATCCGTACACGCAAAATCATAGGATGCAGGGTCATAAGGGTCGGCATCGAAATCAGGAAAAATGCATGTAATATCATGGCTGTACGGACCGCCGTAAATGCCGCAAACAGCAGAATCGTGATTCCTGCTATATGGAATCCGCGCTGACTTATAATCCTCAAAATTACTGCGGAATTGGTCATTTGCATGCCTTCTGTGCCAAGGTCCGCCGTTAGTCGCATTAAGAATTTTAAATTTGTTGCCCGGGCTATTCAAATCAAATTTTAATATTTCCATTGGAACCTCCGCAAATTCTGATTTGTTGATTTGATTATAATATTCAAACAAAGAAAAAGCAACAGTTTTCAGGCTGTTGCTTTTGTGTGTTTTTGATAAATCAAAATATTTTGTTTTAGGATAAAAAACAATTATTTCTTCTTTTTGAATTCCTTCTGACCTCTTGTGCTGCCACCGTCACAAAGAATATCAACACCTGCGAGGTAGCCGTTGCGTTCGTCAGCTACAGTTGCGATTGCATAACCGAGTTCTTCGGGTTTACCCATACGCTCTTCACAGGATAATTTGATAAGGAAACCGCCGTGTTCTTCTTCCATCTTGCCCATATCTGTTGCAATAAGACCGGGACTGAGAGATACAACTCTGATGCCCTTCGGACCAAGGTCAAATGCACTCTTTGCGGCATACCAGCAAACAAAGTTCTTTGAAAGACCGTATGCAAAGCCGTTCTTTTCATAATCGGTTTTAGCCATGTTTGCTCTTTTGATGAGTTTTGCAAGGAAAGCCGCTTCATCTGTTTCGGCAAGAGGATAAGCTTTTTTCGGAAGAATGAATGAGGGGAGCGAGTAAGCTGAGTTTGAAGAAATATCGCAGATAACGCTGCCTGCGTTCATTTTCCTTGAAAATTCCTGATTAACATAAACAGTACCGAGAGCGTTGATGCGAAGAATCTTTTCCTGATCACCTGCACTGCCCATTGCGGGTGAAATGCCTGCGGCATTGATTACATTCTTGATTTCACCGAGTGAAGCCGCATATTCGGCAAGCTTTTTAACGCTTTCACGGTCTGATGTGTCACAGGCAAAAGCATAAGCTTCATAACCTAATTCTTTGAGTTCATTAACTGCATTTTCAAGCTTTGCAACGGTTCTGCCTGAGATAACGATAATTTTTTCTTTGGGCATAAATTTCGCTGCAGCAAGACCCATACCGCTGCCGCCGCCTGTGATTACGCAAACGTTTTTCATTGTTTCATTACTCCTTTATTTTATTTCATTATAATATTATCATATAGAATTAAATTTGTCCATATAAAATACTCAACAGATGTTAGTCAAACAGAAAAGCAACAAAAGATAATATGAATTTTTGTACAGAATATACTCATAAATAACTGGATAATATGTGTTTTCAGAGTTAATATGTCACTACTATAAACAAGGGAGATGTTACTATGAAAACACCAATTCCGGCAATTGAAAAAGTGATTGCAGAAAAAACAAATTCGTCAGAAGAAAACATCAACATAAGGCTGTTCTGGGCATACAAACACAGCCTTGAAGCAGGGAATGATCTGATAAACTTTTATGATGTTATTTGGGAACATGACATTGAAGGTATTGTCGACAACCTGAATTATTACAAAATCAATGAGTTTTCAATTTCAAGTAACTTCAGCGGACTCATCACAATTCTTGCAGCATTCAATAAGTACGGCTTTACAATGGCAGGCATAACGGATGCAAAGGAAACCTACATTGATTTGACAACAAACGAGAGGACAGTTTCAAAAGCAATAAGGATGGTGAGAAAATGAAAACAATATCAAAAGAAAAGCTCGCAATGCTACGAGAGCAATAAAATGCGTTTTTTGAAAAGTGCGTGCAGTTATCAATAAACGAGTTTTGCCGTTTTACCCGAACGTCGTTTTTGTGTGCCTGCCCCGGAGTCTCACCGCAGCGTCGCTTGCTCTGCCTTTCGGCGTCATGGCGAAGTCATATCCCGTTCGGACGGCTATTCAGTTTTCAAAGAACAAAA
>JAFWYP010000030.1 GCA_017517665.1 Clostridia bacterium
ACAGGATGTAGTTGTTGAAGACCTGAAAAAAGCCGACATTATCAGCATTTCAATCGGCGGCAATGATTTCCTTATGAGCAATCTCATCGGTCTTATGTTTGATTCTATTGTTTTGGGTGACCACAGCGAATACGATAAAATCGCAGACGGCTTTTATACCAACTTATGCGAGATAATCAAAATCATCAATTCACATAATGCCGATGCTGTTATTCTCATGCAGACTCTTTATAATCCTCAGTCGGGTTATCTCAGAGCACCGTATCAGGAAGGTGCAGACAGAATAAACGCCGCAATCGAACGCTACAACACCGAAAATCCGGGTGAAATAGTTATTGTTGATGTTGGTAGTGCACTCGGCGACGATATGGGAAACTATGCCGATGATGAAATTCATCCCAGCGCAAAAGGCAACGAGATAATTGCACAAAAGATTATTGATAAGCTTTATGAATTGACTCTCGGAAACAATGTCGCACCCGTTATCAACGCAAAAGGAAATGATATTGAAATCCCTGCAATTTTCACGGCATCACTCAGAATTTCAGGAACGGTATTCCATGCAATTTCGGTTATATATAATTTCTTTGCAGGAATATTTGCATAAACAATCAACCCGTGCAGTTTGGACTGCACGGGTCATTTTTATATCATATTTCCTACGGTATATCCCTCATAAACAGCATTCGGGATTATTCCGCCGCCGTTGGAGTCACCGATATTATATATTTCTTTAACTTCATCTTTCAAAGAATCGTAGAGCGATGTTTCGGGTCTGTTGCCGATTGCGACAACCACTGTATCGGCTTTGACAGAATTTGTTTTACCGTCTTTCGACTTATAAAGAACATCGGATGCAGTGATTTTTTCAACCCTTGACTCCGTGAGGAGATTCACACCGTTGCCCTTAAGATGTCCGAGAAGAATTGTCTGTGCAGTTTTGCCCGTATTGCCTGCAAGGGTATCTGTCATTTCAATTATGCTGACTTTTTTGCCATGTTTTGCAAGGAATTCCGCTGTTTCGCAGCCGATTGAACCGCCGCCGATAACAACAACATTCTTTCCGCTCGGTGCACCGCCGAGAATATCAACGGCATTGACCGCCCTTTCGGCACCTTCAACCTTAAGCTCTTCATTCTTAACACCTGTTGCACAAACAACCACATCGGCATTCAGGGCAAGAACATTTTCTTTTGTGAGTTTTTCGCCAAGATGTACGTTTACTCCGTGAAGCTCAAGCTGTCTTTCGAGATAAGGCTTCATAAGTCCGAGATGCTGTTTGAAAGGAGGCTTGCAAGCGAGATTCATCTGTCCGCCGACCTCATTTGACGCATCATAAATATCAACCGCATGACCTCTCATAGCCGCTATTCTCGCCGCTTCAACACCTGCGACACCTGCACCGATAACAACAACCTTTTTCTTTGTGGCGGCAGGTATGATTGTGTGGTCATTATCCCCTCTTGCCAAAACGGCATTACCCGAACAGATTGCTCTCTCTCCGTGCTGAAGCTGATGGTCAATGCAATGACCGCAGCCTATGCATGGTCTGATTTCGTTCTCTCTGTCCTCGTCAATAAGATTGACAAGATCGGGTTGTGCAAGCAAGCCGTGACCAATGAATATTAGGTCGCACTGACCCGATTTGAGCGCTTTTTCGGAAGCAACAGGATTCTGCGCACGTCCGCCACCGATAAGAGTTATTTTCTTTCCGCCTGCCGTAAGAGCAAGTCCGATTTTCATAACAAGGCAAAGCGCAACAGCCATACAGTCGGCATATGCAGACTCGGGCTTCTGATTTTTCCCTGCTTCGCTTGACCATATACCTGCGAGCACTTCGATAGCATCTACACCTGCTTCCTGCAGCTTTTTGCAGTAGTAAAGACCGTCAAGCATAGAAATACCGCCGTCTTTGCCCATTTCAATAACGGAAAGCTTAACGATTACTGCAAAATCCTCACCGCAAAGCTCGCGGATTCTTCTGATTATGTTAAGGTGAAAACGAATTCTGTTTTCACGGCTTCCGCCGTATTCATCGGTACGAACATTTGCGGTTTTTGACAAAAACTGCTGTCCGAGATAATAACCGACCGCATGAATTTCAACTCCGTCAAAGCCTGCCTTTTTAGCACGCAATGCAGCCTGCGCATATTTTTCTTCAATAGTCTTTATTTTATCAATTGTCAATGCACGGGGAGTTTCATTTGCAAGACCCATCATATATGAATATGGCATCGCAACGGCACTCGGTCCTACAGGCTGAGCGCCGATAATTTTTCTTCTTGCCCCCCTGCCCGTGTGAGAAATCTGAAGAAAAGCCTTTGATCCGCCTTCATGTATAACATCTGCAAGCTGTGCCATGCCGGGAATATATTTATCATCATCAATCACAAGCATGCCCTTTGTGTTTAGACCTAAAGGAGAATCAACGCAGGTAACTTCAACAATTATTGCACCCACTCCGCCCTTTGCTCTTTCCGCGTAGTGATTTAGAACAGCTTTGTTGACAAATCCGTTTTCCGCCTGGCTCATTCCCATTGCCGCCATAACTGTTTTGTTGCGAAGCTCAACATTTCCTATTTTTCCGGGTGATAATAAATCAGGATATTTCGCGTTCATACAAGCACCTCCGTTTTTCTTATTTAAAATTATATTATAAGAATTTCCTATTTTCAAGTTATAACAAAATATTTATACAGTCATGACAAATATTGTTCAGAAAAAAACTGACTCCGTTGAAACAACGAAGTCAGTTTATGATAATATTTGGTTTTTACGCAGTTTCCTTGAGTTCTCTCTCAAGCCAGATGCATCCGATATCCATTGCGCTGTAGATGCCTCTACGCTCTGCTTTCTTGACAATCTTGTCTTTCATTCTGACATCAGGGTCTGTATTGACAAGCTGAACAACAACTCTGTCAGCAACCTCAACACCCTTGATTTCTCTTGTGCTGGTTATCTGCATTATAACAACATAAGGGTCGGACATATAGCCGTAATAAATTGTTTTACCGCTTCTGACAAGAGGTCTGCCCTTATACATAAGAAACTTTTTCTTTGCCACGTTATCACTCCTTCTGGTTAATTATTTAATTCCGAGATAGCACTTAACCATAGCCTGAAGAAGTTCATCTCTGTCGAGTCTTCTGACAAGACTGCGTGCGTTATTATGTGTTGTGATATAAGTCGGGTCCTCGGAAAGGATATAGCCGACAATCTGGCTGATTGAGTTATAACCCTTTTCGTTCAAAGCTTCATAAACAGCGAGAAGATTTTGCTTCATCTCACCCTCATTTTCATCTTTAATTGAAAATTTTATTGTTTTATCAGTCATTTCGGTCACCTCCGTTACCTAACTATTATATAACAGGTTTTCAAATAAAACAAGTGTTTTTTTTAACTTTTAACTTATGCTCTGAGAGAAACGCCGATTTGAGCAAGATTTTCAAGAATTATATTAATCCAACCCTGAACTTCTTCCATTTCAAGCGTTCTGTCCATAGCGGCAAAATTAAGTCTTACGGTTATACTCTTAAAGCCGTCTTTCTCATAGGTATCAATAACCTTTATGCTTTCAAGCTCTGCAAGACTCAATGAATTCCAGCATTCTGCAAGTTCGGAATACTTAGTATTCTCACCGAGAACAAGTGAAAGATCATAATAAGTTGACTGCTGTGTGCTGGGCTCGGCGAAATGGATTGATGCGGCATCAAGAGTGCTGAATTTATCCATATCAATTTCAAAGCAAACAGCAGCTGCAGTTTTGTCAAACTTTGCTTTGTTTGCAGGATGAAGTGCGCAAAGTGTACCTACTTTTACACCGTCAATAAGAATTTCAGCAGTATTCTTGGGGTGCTGCCATGCGTGTTCGGGAGTAATCTTATTATATGCTGTAATCTTCTGCTTAACAGTTCCTATAATGCAGTTTATGATTTCAACAGCCTTGAGATATGCGGCTTTTTCATTTCCGCTCTTATCGTAAATAACTGCGCCGAGATGCTTTCTTTCATTGCAAAGACCGTTTTCGTCTGTTCCGGCAACAACTCTGCCAACCTCAAAGATACCGTATTTATCGGCAAAATCCTTGTTTTCCTGAGCCATAACAAGAAGAGTGGGAAGCATTGAATTGCGAAGAACACCGTTATCGGAGTTTTCAATGTTGAGAACTTTTACATTATCCTCAACTTCAATACCGAGCTTCTTGAATTTTCTGCCGTCACACCATACATATGAATGAACTTCATGGAAGCCGTACTTTTTTACAAGAATATCCTTGATTTCATCGTCTTCCATTCGTGCATAATCATTGGGAACGGGTTTGAGAGGACTGCTTGTTGTTGATATATTGAAATTATCATAGCCGTAGATACGGGTGATTTCTTCAATGATATCAGCCTTGATTGTAACATCCTTTGTGGATCTCCATGAAGGCACTTTAACGGTATATTCACCGTTATCGAAATCAACAGCAAAACCGAGTGCGGTGAGTGTTTTCATAATCTGCTCATCGCTGATGTCGATACCTGTGTAACGGTCAACATATTTCTTATCGAATGAAAGAGAAATTTCGGGATATTTTCTTACATATTCATCCGTAACCTTTGAAGCAACTCTTGCGCCCGAATCAATATCCTTTACAAGCTTAACGAATCTGCCGACAGCAGCCATTGTAAGCTCGGGGTCAAGCATCTTTTCGTATCTTGCGCTGGCATCTGTTCTGTGACCGAGTCTTGATGAAGATTTACGGATGCTTACACCGTCGAAGTTTGCGCTTTCAAGCACAACCGAACCTGTATCTTCAACAATTTCGGATTCAAGACCACCCATGATGCCTGCAATGCCAACGGGTGTATCGCCGTTGCAAATCATAAGAGTTTCTTCGTCGATAAGTCTTTCAACGCCGTCAAGAGTTTTGAAATTCATCTTCTCCTTGGGAGTTGTTACAACAATATTATCAATGGAATTTCCTGCAAAAGCATGAGTAGGCTGACCGATTTCAAGCATGATATAGTTTGTTACGTCTGCAAGAAGATTAATTCCTCTCATACCGCAGTAGTAAAGACGGATTCTCATATCAAGAGGGCTCTTGTTCTTTGTGATATTATCCATCTTGATGCATGAATATCTGTAAACAAGGTCTTCTCTGCCGATTGTAACATCAACTTTATCGTCGCCGTCATATGAAAGGTCACCCATTTCAAGAGGCTTGAGTTCTCTGCCTGCAAGTGCGGCAAGCTCTCTTGCAATACCGTAATGACCCCAAAGGTCGGGACGGTTTGTGAGTGATTTATTATCAACCTCAAAAATAATATCGTCGATGGGGAAAATATCCTTGATGTTTGTGCCGTTTTTGAGTGAGGGGTCAAGTTCCATGATTCCTGCATGATCATCGCTCAGACCAAGCTCTTTTTCTGAACAGCACATACCCTCTGATTCATAGCCTGCAACGGTTGCAACCTTGATTTCACCGCCGCATACTCTGCCGCCTGCAAGAGCAAGAGCAACCTTCTGACCTACAGCAACATTGGGTGCACCGCAAACGATGTTGCAAACCTTTTCACCTGCATTAACTTTGAGAAGGTGAAGCTTCTTTGAATTGGGATGATTTTCGACGGAAAGAATTTCACCAACAACAACGTTCTGAACATCCTCACCTTTGATAATTATATCTTCAACCTCTGCGGTTGCAAGAGTAAAACTTTCAATAAGCTTTTTAATATCCAGACCTTCAAGGTCAACATAATCTTTAATCCAGTTAATTGATACAAACATTTCTTATGCCTCCTTGCTTTCTTCAGGTCTGGTGAATGAGTTTGCGGTAAACTGTGAAAGTGATTTGAGGTTACCGCTGTTGAATACACGGATATCCTTAACACCGTAGGTCATCATTGCAAGTCTTGTCATGCCGAGACCAAATGCAAATCCAATATATTTTTCGGGATCAATGCCTGCCGCTGTAAGAACATTGGGATGAATCATGCCGCAGGGGCAGAGTTCAAGCCAACCTGAATCTTTGCAGGAAGGGCATCCCTTACCCTTACAGATTGTGCACTGAATATCAAGCTCAAAACCGGGTTCAACAAAGGGGAAGAAACCGGGGCGGAGTCTTACTGTGATATCCTTCTGGAAAACCTCGGAAAGCATTGTTTTCATGAAATAAATAAGGTTTGAAATTGAGATATCCTTATCAACCATGATTCCTTCCATCTGGAAGAAGGTGTTTTCATGGCAAGCATCAATTTTTTCGTTTCTGAAGCATCTGCCGGGGAAAATAGCTCTGATGGGATTGCCGTTTTCAAGGTTTGCGGCATACTTACGGAGAATTGTATTCTGTGCGGCAGATGTATGAGTTTTAAGAAGCTGACCTGTGCTGAGATAATAAGTATCCTGCATATCTCTTGCAGGGTGATGCTTCGGGATATTGAGTGCCTCAAAACAGTTATAGTCATCGGTAATCTCGGAATAATCTTCAATTGAGAAGCCCATGCTCAGGAAGATATTTTCAACTCTGCGCTTTGTAAGAGTGATGGGATGGTAGGAACCGAGACCTGCATCGGTGGGCATGGATTCGTCATAGCTTTCTGCGCTGTCGATAAGCTTCTGTTCTTCAAGAGCTTTGAGTTCTTCAAGTTTTGCGGCAATTGCAGCTTCAACAAACTGCTTTGTGTCGTTTATTGCCTGACCTGCCTCTTTCTTCTGTTCGTTGGGTACATTGCGAAGTTCCTGCATAAGCGAGGAAACAGAACCTTTTTTGCCGAGAAACTCAATTCTCAACTGTTCGATTTCAGAAGTTGCAGTTACTGCCGAAAGTTTTTCTTCAAACAGCTTTTTTAATTCTGCGGTTTTTTCAAACATTTATATCAATCCTTTCATTTTTTACAAAATAAAAATCCCCCGTCAAAAGACGAGGGACGAATAAAATCCGCGGTACCACCCTGATTCACGGCATAAGCCGTGCGCTCATTGTCCGTAACGGGGACAGCCGTTGAAGCCTACTGTTGTTTCAGCCTCACCGCTAACGGGTGAACTTCGGTAAAACACTTCACAATCCGCTTTCAGCCGATGACGGATTTTCTCTGCAGTGAGTTGATTTTACCTACTCTCCCGATCATTGCGTTTGAAATATCCTAAATAATATATCACATATATTTCTGATTTGCAAGCATTATTTTATCATCTCATTAAAATCTTCTTCTGTGATGATTGTAACACCGAGTGACTGAGCTTTGACAAGTTTACTGCCCGCTTCTTCGCCTGCAAGAACATAGCTTGTTTTCTTTGAAACAGATGAAGCAGTTTTACCGCCGAATTTTTCAATTATTTCACTTGCTTCATTACGTGAATATGTGGGCAATGTACCTGTCAGAACAAAGGTTTTACCCTCAAAACGGTTATCAATCTTTTCTTTCTGAGAAACCATGTTTACTCCGAGTGCCGCAAGAGCTTCAATTTCATGTTTCGTCTGTTCAAGCGAGAAGAAATCCGCAACACTCTGCGCCATAATACCGCCGAAACCTTCAATTGAAGCAACTGTTTCAACATCGGCATTCATAAGGTTTTCCATTGTTTCAAAATGCTCTGCAAGAATTTTACCCGCCTTTTGACCGACATGACGAATTCCAAGCGCAAAAACAAGCTTTGAAAGGTCATTTGATTTTGATTTTTCAATTGCATCAACAAGATTTTGCGATGATTTATCCTTAAAACCTTCAAGAGTCATGAAATCCTCTTTTTTGAGAGTATAGATATCGCTTGCTTTTGTTAATAAGCCGTTTGAAACAAGCTTTTCAAGAATCGCATCGCCGAGACCTTCAATATCCATTGCATCTCTTGAACAGAAATGAATAAGATTGCGAAGAAGCTGTGCGGGACATTCGGGGTTAACGCATCTCACAGCCGCTTCATCTTCTTCACGGATTACATTTGCACCGCACGAAGGACAAACTGTGGGAAGAAGATATTTTTCGCTGTTTTCAGTATGTGAAACCACCCTGATAACCTCGGGAATTATATCCCCTGCTTTTCGGATAACAACTCTGTCACCGAGTCTTATATCCTTTTCATTGATGAAATCCTGATTATGAAGCGTTGCTCTTGAAACCGTTGAACCGGCAACAAGAACAGGCTCAAAAACAGCTGTGGGAGTAAGCACACCCGTTCTGCCGACTGCAACTTCAATATCTATAAGAGTTGTCTCCTTTTCTTCGGGAGGATACTTGAATGCAAGTGCCCATTTCGGGAATTTCGATGTACTACCGATTTCGGCACGCTGTGCAAATGAATCTGTTTTTATAACCGCGCCGTCTATATCAAACGGCAAAGAAGAACGGATTTCGCCTATTCTGTTAAGCTCTTTGATAACATCGTCAATGTTATTAAACTTATTATAGAAAGGTATAGTCTTGAAGCCGAGAGTTTTCAGATAATCAATCGACTGCTTATGACCTGTAATTCCCTCACCCTGATACTGCTGAATATTGAAAACAAAAATATCGAGATTTCTTGAAGCGGTAATCTTCGGATTTTTCTGACGGAGTGAACCTGCCGCCGCATTACGGGGATTTTTAAATGTTTTTTCACCATTAAGTTCCTGTTCCTCAACAAGAGAAGCAAAAACATTTTTGGGCATATAAACCTCGCCTCTGACCTCAATTGTAACATCTTCTTTAAGCCTGAGAGGGATTGAATTCACCGTTCTTAAATTAGCAGTTACGTTTTCACCCGTTAAACCGTCACCGCGGGTTGAACCTCTGACAAACACACCGTTTTCATATTCAAGTGCAACGGAAAGACCGTCTATTTTCGGCTCAACAACATATTCTGCATCGGCAAAAACGGATTTTACTCTTTCATCAAACGCTTTAACTTCGTCAATACTGAACGCATCCTGAAGGCTTTCAAGCGGCACTGCATGAACAACGGGTTCAAAAAGTCCGTCAGCGCTTCCGCCGACTCTCTGTGTGGGAGAATCGGGTGTTATAAGCCCGGGATATTCCTTTTCAATTTCCGCAAGCTCCCTTTGAAGCATATCGTATTCGTAATCCCCTATTTCGGGATTATCTTCAACATAATATTTGTGGCTGTGATAATTAAGCAAATCACGGAGTTCTTTGGCTCTATTCTGCGCTTTTTCAAATATCATAGCTTTCATCCTTAAAATTCTTTTTTGATTTTCTTTAAAATTTCATCATCTGCGGGGCAAAATTCATAGTTATCAATTTCATCGGGAGTTATGCAGCGGATATCGTTGTGCTCAATCATTTTAACATCACCCTCTGCGATTTCTGCATTGAAAAGGGTGAGATGAATATCTATATCGGGATAAGTATGGTCAACTTCCATGAATATATCTCCAACTGTAATTTTTACACCGATTTCTTCCATACATTCACGGATAAGACCTTCTTCAAGAGTTTCGCCATCTTCAACCTTCCCGCCTACAAACTCCCATTGAAAAGCTCTTGTCTTACTCTCGGGTCTTTGAAAAATCATGAACTTATCGCCGTCTCTGATAAGTGCGGCAACAACCTGAGTAATCTTTTTCATTAATTCAACATCCTATTCAAGTTCTTTAAGTGCATCGGTGAAAAGTTCAACACTTCTTCTGAGTATGCCGTGCATATGAGCGATTGCCGTTCCGTAATTTGTCATAGGAACACCGCAATCGGCAGCAAATCCCATTCTTGACTGCATTTCACGGGCATTTAGCATACATGCGCCGCAATGAACAACCAACGCATAATCCGATAGATCGTCGGGGAATTCTCCACCTGATGTAAAAGCAAAATCAACGTTCTTTTTCGTATGATTTTTTATCCAGTTCGGCAATTTGACCGTACCGATATCATTGCACTGCCTATGGTGGGTACATCCTTCCGAAATAAGAACGGTATCACCGTCTTTGAGTTTATCAAGCGTTGCCGCACCTCTTACCGCAGAAACAAGGTCACCCTTGTATCTTGCAAAAAGAATGGAAAAAGAGGTAAGCGGAATATCATCGGGAGTTATTTCGGACACTCTGCCGAATGCCTGCGAATCGGTGATAACAAGTTTCGGTTTTTTACCGAGAGAATCAAGTGTTTCGGAAAGCTCCGTATCACGGCAGACAACCGCAGCAGCTCCGTTTTCTATAAGCTCTCTTATCACTTGCTGCTGAGGAAGAATGAGTCTGCCCCTGGGTGCGGATTCATCAATCGGAACAACAAGAACAACAATATCTCCTTTTTCAATAAGATCAGCAATGATTTTTTTGCTGTTTTCCTTTTGTTTTGCAAATGAAGCAATTTTTTCTTTCAGAAGATTGATGTTATCACCGTTGAAGGCACTGACATAAATCTCATTTTCTTTGTTCCCGGGAATTTCAGATAATAAATCGGATTTGTTAAAAACAACAATATACGGAATATTTTTCTTTTTAAAAAGCGAAATCAGTTCATTATCAAGAGTCTGAATTCCCTTTGGTGCATCGACAACAAGAACGGCAATATCAACAATATTCAGCATTTGCTTCGCACGCTTGACACGCATTTCGCCAAGCTCTCCCTCATCATCAACACCCGGTGTATCAATAATAACAACGGGCCCGAGAGGAAGAAGCTCCATTGCTTTTTTTACGGGGTCTGTTGTTGTACCTTTAACATCGGAAACAAGAGAAAGACTCTGACCGGTAACAGCATTGACAACGCTTGACTTACCTGCATTTCTTAGTCCGAAAAATCCGATATGGATTCTTTCAGCTGAAACAGTATTGTTAAGACTCATATTTAATCTCCAAAACGGCAGGATGCGGGCATCCTGCCCTGCAATATAATTTTATTAAAATCTGAAGTCGCGGCGGTTTGAATTCTTGATATCCTCAATATTCTGCGTTGCAATTTTTCTGACCTTTTCGCCCGGAATTTTCTTGAGTTCGTTTTCAATCATTTCAAAACCGATTTTCTTGGTCAAGGGACTTGCATAGTCAACGAGATATTCGGTTAGAGTCATAAGCGCATTGGGGTGGCAGCAATTGAGAATCTGTCCGTTTTTGCAAAGTGCCATAAATCTGTCGCCTGTTCTGCCCTCACTGTAGCAAGCGGTACAGAATGAAGGAATATGTTTGAGCTCCATGAGCCAGCGTACAACCTCATCAAGCGTTCTCTGGTCGGAAACATCAAACTGCTCGGAATCGTGAGGTCTTTCTTCTTCGGTATAACCTCCCACGGACGTTCTTGATGCACCGCTTATCTGTGAAATACCGAGATTGAGTGCTCTGCCTCTGACAGCCTCGGATTCGCGTGTTGATATAATCATTCCTGTGTATGGAACGGCAATTCTGATGCAGGCAATAAGCTTTTCAAAAAGCTCATCGGAGATACCGTTATCAAATGTATCGGGGTCAATATCATCGGCTCTTTTGAGTCTGGGTACGCTGATTGTGTGAGGTCCTACGCCATGAACAGCCTCAAGATGCTCTGCGTGCATAAGAAGTCCCGCAAACTCATATTTATAAAGCTCAAGACCGAAAAGAACGCCGAGTCCGACATCGTCAATTCCGCCTTCCATGGCCCTATCCATAGCTTCGGTATGATAATCATAATCATGCTTCGGACCTGTGGGATGAAGCTTGAGATAGCTTTCCTTATGATATGTTTCCTGGAAAAGAATATAGGTTCCGATTCCGGCATCCTTAAGTTTTCGATAGTTTTCAACAGTCGTTGCCGCAATATTAACATTAACACGGCGGATTGCACCGTTTTTATGATTGATGGAATATATTGTTTTGATGCTTTCAAGGATATATTCAATAGGATTATTTACAGGGTCTTCACCGGCTTCGATTGCAAGACGCTTGTGACCCATATCCTGAAGCGCAATAACTTCATTTTTGATTTCTTCCTGAGTAAGCTTTTTACGGGCAATATGCTTATTCTTAAGATGATAAGGACAGTAAACACAGCCGTTTACGCAGTAATTGGAAAGATAAAGAGGAGCGAACATAACGATTCTGTTGCCGTAAAAACGAAGCTTGATTTCCTCGGCAAGCTTATACATCTGTTCAACCTTTTCCGGAATATCACATGCAAGAAGCACCGAAGCTTCTCTGTGAGTGAGTCCGCTGCAAACCGTGCCGTCTGCGGTTACACGGGGACGTGCCTTTTCAAGAATGCTGTCGATAAGCTCAACGTTGTTTTTGTTCTGCTCTGCATATTCAAGTGTTGCGAGAATTTCCTCATTATTGATAAATTCTTCGGCTTTCAATGATTTTGGATTGTAAATTGCCATAATATATCATTCCTTTTATTAAATTCTTTTGTAGTCGCCTCTGTCGGTTACGATTCTGTAGCCGATGGAGTTTATTTTATCTTCAAGAATTGCCTTGCCTTGTGCCGACTCGGCACCTGAAGAGAGTTTATTGTTATAAAGCGAATATTTTACTCTTGTGTCAAGCGGTGAAAGATTCGGCATAACAACATTTGCGCCAGCAAGTATGCCCTTTTCTCTGCCGACGGGGTCAATACTTCCGAGTGCGGTTGTGGCAGGCAGAAGAATTGACGGAGAAATCAGTCTGATTATTGAAAGAAGATAACAGGTCAGTTCAACCGTGCCGGGGGTATAATTATTGAAAACGGTATCTTTGTGTGGAATAAACGGTCCTATTCCGCACATTTCGGGTTTAAATTCTTCAATGAATTTCAAGTCCTTTGCAAGATGCTCGCTCGTCTGAAACGGTGAGCCGACCATAAATCCGCAGCCCGTCTGAAATCCGATTTTTTTTAGATTTTCAAGACATTGCATTCTTTTATCAAAGGATAAATTATCGGGATGAAGCTTCGCATAATGAGCTTTATCCGCAGTTTCATGGCGAAGCAGATAACGGTCTGCACCTGCATCAAAAAGCTTTTTATAGCTTTCATAGCTTCTCTCACCGAGTGACAGAGTAATTGCACAATCGGGATATCTTGTTTTTATTTCGGAAATGATATCACACATGACATCATCCGAAAAATACATATCCTCTCCGCCCTGCATGACAAAGGTTCGGAATCCGAGAGAATACCCGTTTTCACAGCATGATAAAATCTGCTCTTTGGTAAGTCTGAATCTATCGCAATTTTTGTTGCCGCCTCTTATTCCGCAATACAGACAGTCGTTTTTGCAAATATTGCTTATCTCAATCAGACCTCTGATAAAAACGGCATTACCGTAAATCTTTTTGCGGATATCAACTGCTTTTTCAGAAAGCATTGAAGCATATTCTTCGTTTCTGTTATCAATAAGATATTTATATTCATCTGCGGTCAGACTGTGTTCTTTTTCAAGTTTATTAATTAAATCAATCATCATAAATCTTGTTTGAATAAGCCGCTTTGACGCTTATTCCGTCAATATTTCCTATTTTGCCCGTCATTGTCGAGATGATATCCTGAGATGCATCAACGGCAAGACTGACAATGCTGATGTTTCTTTCTCTGTATGGCAAACCCATTCTGCCGACGATATATTCACCGTATTCATGAAGCAAAGAATTCAGCTTTTCAACAGAATCTTTGTTTTCGATTATTATACCCACAACGGCAATTCTCTTTTCCATTTTAACCACTCCGAAATAAAAATAACCGCACCCGAAAAGGCGCAGTTATACTATAAAATATGTATTTATAATATTATGCACCTTTCAATCGGAAGGAACAAATCCTTTCCTCGTGTCAGGATATTTTAATTATATATTTTTATCGTCGGTTTGTCAATAATTTGTGTTGACCTTCTTCATCAAAAGTGATAGACTATCGTTTTGGAAGAAGGTAATAACATGAATTCTATCGCTAAAACTGACAGTAAAAAAGAAAACAAAATCATATTTATATGCTGGCTCGCTTATACAGCCGCATATGTGGGAAGACTCAATTTCAATGCATCAATCGTTGCAATTATTTCAGACCTCGGAGTAACCAAAGCCGATGCGGGACTTGTCAGCTCATTCTTTTTCTTTGCATACGGTGCAGGTCAGTTAATCAACGGTATTCTTTCAAAGAAATACAACGCCAAAATCATGATATTTTTATCGTTGACTTGTTCATCCGTTTTCAATCTTCTCATGCCGTTATGCAATGATATATCCGTCATGAAATACATATGGCTCGGAAACGGCATAGTACAGTCTGTTTTATGGAGCACGCTTATCAAAACATTATCCGATTTTGTTTCCGACAAAAAGCTTCCGAAGGCAATCCTTGCAATGAGCACAACCGTTGCAATCGGCACTTTCCTTGCATACGGAATTTCTTCGGTTTCCGTTAAAAACGGAAACTGGCACACCGTTTTCTACGTTGCGGCGGCAGTTGTATTTATCAGCGCATTTATATGGCTGTTCTTATTCGGACCCTCCGTTAAGCCAGATGCAAAAACCGCAGCCGAAAAATCGGATAAAATCAAGACGAGCAGAATTGTTCTTCTTGCGCTTTTACTCGCCGCTTTTGCCGGTGTTGCAAACGGATTTATAAAAGACGGCATCAACACATGGGTTCCCTCTGTTCTTTATGAGGAATTCGGTGTATCGCAGTCCTTCTCAATTCTTCTCACACTCTGCCTGCCTCTGGTTTCAACACTCGGTGCAGCAATTGCCAAAAAAGTACATGAGAAAATTGCTTCCCATGCGGCTATGAATCTTATTTTCTATTTTATTTCTGCTGTTTTATGCTCGGGTATTCTCCTTTCACTCAAAACACACAGCATTGTTGCAATAATGCTCTGCTTTATCGGTGTTGCCTGTGGAATGGCTATGATAAACAATGTCATAACAAGCATGTTTGCCCTTGATTACCGTCAAAAGCTCAATGCGGGCTTTGCGGCAGGACTTCTCAACACCTTCTGCTATGTGGGAAGCACAGCAACATCATACACCCTCGGTGCAGTTTCACAGTCATTCGGCTGGAATGCAGTTTTCACAATTATGCTTTGTGTCTGCCTTGTTGCGGGAACCGCTTGCTGTGCAGGGTTTATAAGCGAAAAGAAAATGAATAAAAACGGTTAAAATCCGCTTTTGTCATTGGGTTTAAGGCTGAATTCAACCGTTGACGGAACAATAAACTTTTTGTTTTTAACAAAAAAACACATTCCGTTCATGTCGGAATACGATGCATATGAATACCATTGAGTTTCATAATATGTAAACTTGTTTCTGATTTTTCCGTTTTCCGTTAATGACATTATAACATCGTCCGCATTTTCATCGGGTGAATATGTATCTATTATTTCTCTTAAACATACCACAAAATTTTCGGCTTTGTCTGTCTGAGTGCAGGCAAAGCTGATTTTGTTTATATTATTGTTTTCGTCTGTAAAAAACTCAAAAACATATTCAGTTCCGTATTTATCATTTATAATTACAATATTGCTGTTTTCACCGTATATTTTTTCACAGTCTTCAAAATCAAACATTTCGCTCGCTTCAGAAAAACGTTCCGTAAATATTTCCGTGCTCATCTTTTCCTGAACGGAGCAAGAACACAAAACAAGCAAAAATATTATTAATATAACTATTCTTTTCATCAATATCTCTTTTTTATTTTAAGATTTACGGCTGAAATACCGCCTGCTACAGAAAAAGCGATTATAAGACCCATCAGAATAAATATGCTTGTTCCCGAATTATTGTCATTTATAAAAAACACCGCCGCCGAACATATCAATGCCTGAATAAATCCTGCAAGAGCACCCGCAACTGCACCGTTTTTCTTAACGGGTCTGACAGCGGCAAAGCCGCCGATAAATGCCGAAACAGCACCCGATATCAGACCTGAGGACATATAGAACGATGCGGATAATATTTCGGATTTCAAAAGCATAAGAGAAAACAATGAAATCAGCACAAAAAACAAAACTGAGCCCAGAACAGACCCGATTAAGATATTCTTATAATTCAAAGAATCGCTTTCTTTGGAACGGCTGCTTTTTGAATTTTTAGCCATAAAAAAACTCCCCTCATATTACTGCTAAATAATATGAGAGAAGTTATGTTATTATTCGGATTATGAATCGAAAGTGTCATCCTTTTTCTTGGACTTCTTTCTGTTCTTCTTACTGTTTTCGGCAGCTTCTTCCATTTTCTTCTGCTTTTCAGCTTCAGCAGCTTCCTTTGCAGCCTGTCTTTCAGCTTCAAGCTTTTCGTTTGCAGTATTATTCTGTGAAACAGCCCAGCGAGTAATCTTCATCTTGTTTCTGTCTGCACCGGTTTCAATAATGAGAGAATCTTCTTTAACGGTAACAACTCTGCCGACAATGCCGCCGATTGTTGTGATTTCATCGCCAACCTGAATGTTGTCACGCATATTCTGCTCTTCTTTTTGTTTTTTCTTCTGGGGTCTGATCATTACAAAATACATAACGCCGAAAAGAGCAGCCATCATGATAACCATTGACATGGGATTCTGCTGTGCACCGCCTTCTGCGCCGCCTGCCATCTGAGCCATAAGTGAAATAAAGTTCATTGGTATAACCTCCAAAACATAATGCAGATATTATACATTAAATGATTAAAATATGCAATAGTAAAATCAAATAATTTATAATTAAATTCTTGTATCAAGCAAATCAACATATTTTGCTCTGTATTCTTCAAACGAATCCGAATCAATTGCGTCACGGATTTCCTGCATAAGCATATTATAGAAATGCAGGTTATGAATAACACAAAGACGCATTGCAAGCATTTCTTTTGCTTTGAAAAGATGCCTGATATACGACCTTGAAAAGCTTTTGCAGGCAGGGCAATTGCATTCGGGGTCAATCGGAAGAGGGTCTTTTTCGTACTTTTTATTATTAAGATTTATGATACCGTTTTTTGTAAAAAGATGTCCGTGTCTTGCGTTTCTGCTGGGCATAACGCAGTCAAAAAGGTCAACACCGCGGTAAACAGCTTCAATGATATTTCCCGGAGTGCCCACACCCATGAGATAACGGATTTTATCGGCAGGCATATGAGGCTCAACCGCCGAAATAATACGGTACATATCCTCTTTGGGCTCGCCTACAGCAAGACCGCCGATTGCATAGCCGTCAAGGTCAAGTTTTGCGATTTCTTTCATATGTTCAACACGCAAATCGTCAAAAGTGCAGCCTTGGTTTATGCCGAAAAGAAGCTGATTTTTATTAATTGTATCAGGCAGAGAATTGAGTCTTTGCATCTCATTTTTGCAACGTATAAGCCAGCGTGTCGTTCTTTCGCAGGACTGCTTTGAATACTCATATTTCGCAGGATTTTCAACGCATTCGTCAAATGCCATAGCGATTGTTGAACCAAGATTTGACTGAATTCTCATGCTTTCCTCGGGTCCCATAAAAATATGTTTTCCGTCAACATGCGACTGAAAATAGACACCCTCTTCCTGAATTTTTCTTAATGAAGAAAGTGAAAAAACCTGAAATCCGCCGCTGTCGGTAAGAATAGGTCCGTCCCATGCCGAAAACTTATGAAGTCCGCCCATTTCTTTAACGAGCTCATCACCCGGTCTGACATGAAGATGGTAAGTATTCGACAGCATAACCTGACAGACGATTTCCTTCAAATCAACCGCAGACAAAGCACCCTTTATTGCGCCGCAGGTTGCAACATTCATAAAAGCAGGAGTCTGCACCGTACCGTGAACGGTAGCAAACTCGCCTCTTCTTGCGTTGCCTTCTTTTTTAATCAATTTATACATAGTTTATTCTCCGTAAATCAGCATACTGTCACCGAGCGAGAAAAACCTGTATTTTTCTTCAACGGCAACCTTGTATGCATTCATTGTGTTCTCATATCCGCAGAAAGCGCTGACAAGCATTATAAGTGTGCTTTCGGGAAGATGAAAATTGGTTATAAGGCAGTCAATGCATTTGAATTCATAACCGGGATAAATAAAGATATCCGTCCAGCCGTCATCTTCTTTTATTTCACCATGAAATGTTGCAACAGATTCAAGAGTACGGCAGCAGGTTGTTCCCACGGCAAACACTCTTCCGCCGTTTTTCTTAGTTTTGTTAATCAAATCGGCGGTTTCTGCAGGCAGATGGTAATGCTCGGAATGCATATGATGGTCTTTTATATCGTCAGCTTTGACGGGTCTGAATGTACCGAGTCCGACATGAAGCGTAACATATCCGATTTCAACACCTTTATCTATGATTTTCTGCATGAGTTCGGGTGTAAAATGAAGACCTGCGGTAGGTGCGGCTGCACTGCCTTCTTCTTTGGCATAAACAGTCTGATATCTGTTTTTATCTTCAAGCTTTTCGGTTATATAGTGCGGAAGAGGCATCTCGCCGACCTTATCAATCACCTCAAAGAAATTGCCCTCAAAACCGAACTTTGCAATACGGTTTCCGTCGGGAAGAACTTCGATAATTTCGGCAGTAAGAATTCCTCCGCCGAAAGTAAATTTATGACCGACTCTCGCCTTTTTCCCCGGACCGGTAATAACCTCCCATGTATCGTAATCTTTCTGGTTAAGGAGAAGAAATTCAACAACGGAACCCGTATCAATTCTTTCGCCGTACATTCTCGCGGGAAGCACCTTTGTATTATTAAGTATAAGACAGTCACCGGGTCTGAACCAATCAATAACATCCCTGAAATTGCGATGAATAATCTCACCGCTTTTTCTGTTCATTACAAGCAGACGGGAGCTGTCACGGGGTTCAAGAGGTGTCTGTGCAATCAGCTCATTCGGTAAATCGTAGTAAAAATCGCTTCTTTTCATTCAAAATCCTCAAATTATTTCTAAAAATTCCATTATATTTGTATAAATAATTATTTGACTTAATACAGCAAGTTGTGATATCATCATAATATTATAAAAAGTTTTTGTCAAGGTTCATAATGACTAAAATTTGAGTATATATTTTCTGAAAAGAGGTTAATGTTATGAAGAATTACAAAGTCGGTATCGTAGGAGCAACAGGTATGGTTGGTCAGCGTTTCGCTACCCTTCTTGAAAACCATCCTTGGTTTGATGTTACTGTTCTTGCAGCAAGCCCCCGCTCCGCAGGAAAGACATATAAAGAAGCTGTCGGTGCAAAATGGTGCATGGCAACAGATATCCCCGAAAAAATGGCAGACATGATTGTTATGGATGCAACTGCAGATATCGAAAAAATCGCTGCATCTGTTGATTTTATTTTCTGCGCAGTTGACATGAAGAAAGACGAAATCAAGGCTCTTGAGGAAGCATATGCTAAGGCTGAATGCCCCGTTGTTTCAAACAACAGTGCACACAGAATGACTCCCGACGTTCCCATGATCGTTCCCGAACTCAACACAAGCCACGCTGAAATCATCAATTCACAGAGAAAGCGTCTCGGCACAAAGAGAGGATTCATTTCAGTTAAATCAAACTGCTCACTCCAAAGCTATGTTCCCGCACTCTATCCCCTCAACAAGTTCGGCGTTAAGGATGTTCTTGTTTGCACATATCAGGCTATTTCAGGCGCAGGTAAAACATTTGATACTTGGCCCGAAATGGTGGATAATGTTATCCCCTATATCGGCGGCGAAGAAGAAAAATCCGAAAAAGAACCCCTCAAAATCTGGGGTAAAATCGAAGGCGATGAAATCGTCCCCGCAACATCACCCAACTTCACCGCACAGTGTCTTCGCGTTCCCGCTTCAGACGGTCACATGGCTGCTGTGTTCGTAAGATTTGAAAACAAGCCTTCAATCGAAGAAATGAAAGAAATCTGGAAGAACTTCAAGGGTTATCCTCAGGAAGCTGAGCTTCCCAGTGTACCCAAGCAGTTCCTCAACTATTTCGAAGAAGACAACATGCCTCAGACAAAGCTTCAGAGAAACCTTGAAAACGGCATGGCAGTTTCAATCGGCAGACTCAGAGAAGATACTCAGTTCGACTATAAATTTGTTTGTCTTTCACACAACACTCTCAGAGGTGCTGCAGGCGGTGCGGTTCTTATGGCTGAACAGCTTTGCGCACAGGGTTATATTGATTCAAAGTTTTAATTATTGAAAGGAGTCAATTATGAAAAAGACTGTTTTCACAGGCGCAGGTGTAGCGATTGTAACACCGTTTACAGAAGATAATAAGGTTAATTACGATAAGCTTGCAGAGCTTCTTGAATTCCAGATTGCAAACAAAACAGATGCAATCATTATCTGCGGAACAACAGGTGAAGGTTCAACGCTTGATCACGAAGAACATTCTGAAGCTATCAGATTCACGGTTGATGTTGTCAACAAAAGAATCCCTGTTATCGCAGGTACAGGCAGTAACGACACAAACTATGCGGTAAAGCTTTCAAACGAAGCTGAAAAGGCAGGCGTTGATGCTCTTCTTTCCGTTACTCCTTATTATAATAAGACTTCACAGAGAGGTCTTATTCAGCACTTCAATCATATAGCTGATAACGTAAGCGTTCCTATCATTCTTTATAATGTGCCTTCAAGAACAGGTGTTAACATCACTCCCGAAACCTACTTTGAGCTTTCACATCACGAAAGAATCGTGGGCACAAAGGAAGCAAACGGCGATATTTCATCCGTTGCCAAAACAATTTCACTCTGCGGTGAGGATTTTTCGGTTTACTCGGGAAATGACGACCAGGTAACAGCACTTATGTCTCTCGGCGGCAAGGGTTCTATTTCCGTTCTTTCAAACATCGTTCCCGAAATTGCTCACGCAATTCCCGCAAAGTACCTTGAAGGTGATTTCAAAGGCAGCGCAAAGCTTCAGCTTGATTATCTTGCTCTTTGCAATGTTCTTTTCAGCGATGTTAACCCTATCCCCGTTAAGGAAGCAATGAACATGATGGGAATGAATGTCGGCGATTGCAGACTTCCCCTTTATAAAATGACCGAACCTGCAAAAGAACACCTCAGAAAGGTTCTTGCAAACTACGGTCTTGTCAAATAATTAATTGAGGTATTATTTAAAATGGCAGGAATTTTATTAAGCGGCTGCAACGGAAAAATGGGCAGAGCCGTCACATTAAGCATTGCCGATAACTGCAATTGCGAAATCATCGGCGGCATTGATGTTTTCGACGAAGTGCGCTACGGATATCCCGTATTTTCCTCCCCCGCCGTTGTTTCAAAAGATATAATTGATAAAACCGATGTAATCATTGATTTTTCAAATCCGAGTGCTCTCGCAGGCTTGCTTGAATTCGCCGTTGCAAATTCAATCCCCGCCGTAATATGTACAACGGGTCTCAACGATGCACAGATTAATCTTATCAAAAATGCATCAACAAAAATTCCCGTGTTCTTCAGCGCAAATATGTCACTCGGAGTTAATCTTATTTGTGAGCTTGCAAAAAAAGCCGCAAAGGTTCTCGGCGATTCATTCGATATCGAAATCGTAGAAATGCATCACAATCAAAAAATTGATGCCCCCAGCGGTACGGCTCTTATGATTGCCGATTCAATCCGTAACGAGCTTGACAGAGATATAAAATATGAATATGACCGTCATTCAAAGCGCGAAAAGAGAACTAAAAAGGAAATCGGCATACACGCTGTCAGAGGCGGCACAATTACCGGTGAGCACGAAATAATCTTTGCAGGTCATGATGAAATAATCAAAATTTCACATTCCGCAAGAAGCAAAGAGCTTTTTGCAACAGGCGGAATAAACGCAGCAATGTTCATCTGCGGAAAGCCTGCAGGACTTTACAACATGACCGATATGCTTAAATAAATTTCAGGAGTAGATAAAATGAAGCTTGTTGATAATATTTTTGTAACTGAAGATGTCACTCTTTTTTCACTCTGCGATGCACCTGCAGATATTGCACATATGGCAGATGTTTTCAAAATGATTGCAGATGCAGGCATTGATGTTGATATGATTTCTCAGTTTCCCGTAAGCGGTGCAAATTCCGGATTTTCGTTTACCGTTAATGACAAAGATTTTGTATCCGTTCTCGCAATCGCTTCCGAGCTTCGTTCACGCACTCCCAAAACAAAAATAAGTGTAAGCAGCGGCAACTGCAAAATAACTGTAAGCGGCGAAGAAATGAGAGGCACTCCCGGTGTATCTGCAAGAGTATTCAAAGCCGTTGCAAGTGTTGACGCTGACGTCAGAATGATTACAACATCTGAAATCGAAATCTCCATGCTTGTTGTTAAATCTGACGTTGACGAGGTAATTGCTGCTGTAAAAAACGAATTTGCCCAATAAAAGTATATCCCTTTGACTCTGATGTCAAAGGGAACTTTTATTTTAATAAAAAACACAAAACAATTTTAATTACAAATTAAAATAATATTTATTTTAACTATTGATTTATAACTATTCCGGTGATAAAATAATAAAGTATTTTTATTATAAATCTCCAATCAATCAGGGGGTCTTTTTATGGAAAGAAAAACAGGCACAATCTCAAGAGGCATTCGCTGCCCCATCATCCGTGAGGGTGACGACCTTGCAAAAATCGTTTGCAACAGCATTATGGAAGCTGCCGAATGTGACGGTTTTGAGCTTCGTGACAAAGACGTTGTGGCAGTAACGGAATCAATCGTGGCAAGAAGCCAGGGCAACTACGCAAACGTTGATGCAATCGCAAAAGACGTTAAAACAAAACTTGGCGGAGAAACAGTCGGTGTAATATTCCCGATTCTTTCAAGAAACCGTTTTGCAATCTGCCTTAAGGGTATTGCAATGGGCGCAAAGAAAGTTGTTCTTATGCTCAGCTATCCCAGCGACGAGGTAGGTAACCATCTTCTTACCTATGACCAGCTCGACGAAGCAGGTGTTAATCCTTACAGCGACGTACTCTCTCTCGAAAAATACCGTGAGCTTTTCGGCGAAAACAAGCACGAATTCACAGGTGTTGATTATGTAGACTATTATTCACAGATTGTTAAGGATGCAGGTGCCGAATGCGAAATTATTTTTGCAAATCAGGCAAAGAGCATTCTTGATTACGCAGACTGCATTCTTACTTGCGATATACACACAAGAGCGAGAACAAAGCGTCTTCTTAAGGCTGCCGGTGCAAAGGCTGTTTGCGGTCTTGACGATATACTCACATCATCTGTTGACGGAAACGGATTTAATGAAACTTACGGTCTTCTCGGTTCAAACAAATCAACTGAGGATACAATCAAGCTCTTCCCCAGAAACTGCAATGAATTTGTAAAAAAGACGCAAGAACTTCTTATTAAAGCAAGCGGCAAAAATATTGAAGTTATGGTTTACGGCGACGGTGCATTCAAGGATCCTCAGGGTAAAATCTGGGAACTTGCAGACCCTGTTGTTTCACCCGGATATACAGACGGTCTTAAGGGCACTCCCAACGAACTCAAGCTCAAATATCTTGCAGATAATGATTTCAAAGACCTTTCAGGCGATGCTCTTAAGGAAGCTATTTCAAAGAAAATCGAATCCAAGGACGGCAGCAGCCTTGTAGGTGATATGGCATCTCAGGGAACCACTCCCCGTCAGTTCACCGACCTTATCGGCTCCCTCTGTGACCTCACAAGCGGTTCAGGTGACAAAGGCACACCCATCGTTCTTGTTCAGGGCTATTTCGATAACTATACCAATTAATATATATTAACGGAGGTTAAAAATATGAGCAGTAATGTAAGACCCGAATCAATGGCACGTATCACCACCCCCGAGCTTGCTAATGCTTTTATTGAAGAGCAGGTTGCAGAAGTAAGAGCTCAGGTCGGAGATAAAAAAGTTCTCCTCGCTCTTTCAGGCGGTGTTGATTCCTCCGTTGTTGCAGCACTTCTTATCAAGGCAATCGGCAAACAGCTTGTTTGCGTTCACGTTAACCACGGTCTTATGCGCAAGGGCGAAAGCGAGCAGGTTATCGAAGTTTTCGGCAAAGCTCTCGACGCTAACCTTATTTATATTGATGCAACGGACAGATTCCTCGACCTTCTCAAAGATGTTTCCGACCCCGAAACAAAGAGAAAAATTATCGGTAATGAATTTATTAAGGTTTTTGACGAAGAATCCGCAAAGCTTGAAGGAATTTCCTTCCTTGCACAGGGTACAATTTATCCCGACATTCTCGAATCAGACGGTGTAAAGGCTCATCACAACGTTGGCGGTCTTCCGGAAGATATGGAAATGGAACTCGTTGAACCCGTAAAGCTTCTTTTCAAAGACGAAGTCAGAGTTGTAGGTGAAGCTCTCGGTCTTCCTCACGCAATGGTTTACCGTCAGCCGTTCCCCGGTCCCGGACTCGGCGTTCGTTGCCTCGGTGCAATCACACGCGACAGACTTCATGCACTCCGTGAAGCTGATGCTATTCTCCGTGAAGAATTTGACAACTGCGGACTTGCAGAAAAAGTTTGGCAGTATTTCATTGCTGTTCCCGATTTCAAGAGTGTTGGTGTAAGAGACGGAAAGCGTTATGAAGGCTGGCCCGCAATCATCCGTGCTGTAAACACAACAGATGCTATGACTGCAACAATCGAAGAAATCCCCTACTCTGTTCTTCATCATATCACCGACAGAATCACGCATGAAGTTGAAGGCATCAACCGTGTCCTCCTCGACCTCACCCCGAAGCCGATCGGCACAATTGAGTGGGAATAATACAACCAAACGGCACAAGCGTTGATACACCTCGGGTTTGAGGTTTCAACAATGCTCCGTGGCAACGTTTTGGCAACATTTGAATTATCTAAAAGTTAAGAGCTAACTGATTTTATGTCAGTTAGCTCTTTTTTGTTTTGCTCATTATTCTCTCATTATATTGCAGAAATAATATCACGCTAAATATAAGCTACAAGTATTTTTTAATAATGTTATACCAATCCATTAATTCAGAGTAATTTATCCATTTCCTATCAATACCAAAATGCTCGTGCTTATTTCTATGATCAACTTCAAATAAACGATAAAAATCTGTCATATCTCCAATATAAATTGGAACATCATTTGTTAATGGCATCTTATGATATTTAAATTGATCGCCAGTTATATCAATAATTTTATTTTCTACAACAAGCCAAGTATGAGAATAACCATTTTCACAACCACCATAATAAGTTCCGTTTACATATGTTATAGGTCCATATCCATTATCTATTAAATATTGAGATACATATCACTTGTATGTCCGCACTGTCCCACAGGAAACTTTATAAAAAATCTGCCTCGTTCATTATTATCTTTGGCGACTTCGATTGCGTTTCTGAAATTAATAACTAAAGATTCTAATGTCATATTGAGCCATTATACCTTTCTGAATATCAAATGATGAAAAAATGAAATGTTCTTATATTCATCAATATCACAAGTTTGCATTTCAAGTTCAAGCATATTCTTATACCATTCATCGGTATATTTTATCTCAAAATTTGTTGACATTGCAAAGAAAGTTCTTATTCCGAATATGCTCTCGCAGATAAGACTGTTGTTTTCAGCAAAGTTCAGGAGCATATCATTATCGTATGTTCCCCTTTTGCCGAAAAGGTTGGTTCCGTTATCAGATTGACTATTTAACAAACTCAATGCACCGGCAGGATCATCGCTGAAAACACCCTGTGCAAGTATTCTGCCTTTGAGATTATGTTTCACTATTGACAGAATACCGTTCGGTTTAAGAAACTTTATTACCTTATTTAATATTTCAATCGGATTTGAAACGTATTCCAAAACATTATGACAAATCACAATATCAAAACTGTTTTCATCAAGTTTATTTAAATCGTTTTTGCTTGTGATAAGTCTGTAATCACCGTCAACTCTTTTCTCGAACATTTCGGGGTTTGGTTCGTATGCAGTTACATTATGATTTTCTGCATAATAACTTGCCGTAACACAAAAACCTGCACCATAATCCAAGATGCTCAACATTTTATCCTTCGGTAAATTCAACTGACGGAATATCATATCATAGAACATCTTACCCCAAGGCTGTTCGATTAATTTTCTGTAATCTTCAATTGAATCTGGCATTGTTCAACCTCCTTAAAGCGTTATACAAATTACCTTTTCTTTGCTATATAAAGCACGCACAAATACGGGCGTTCTATTATACCACCGTTCTTTTCAGCTAATGCAACAATATCGTTATATGCTTTTTTCTTATCTTCATCTGTGTTTTGCATAAATCTGTTGCCCGTTAATGCAAAACCGTAAAAATCATAAGCAGTATAGTTTTGTTTCCACAGTTTTCTGATTACAATCGGCTTTTCAAAAAGGTCTGAATCAACTATTTGTGAAACAATAGCAGCGATTCTGTTTTCACATTCGGATTCCGTAACAAAATCTGCTATACCGCCATACCGTTTTGATATTTCAAGCAGTTCTTTGTCCAAATCGTTGTCATAAAGAACATACATATTCCAGAACAAAGCTATGTAACCGTTATCCTTCAGAATCTCAGCACACTTTTTATATCCGATTGGCTGAGGCACCCAATGGAATGATTGAGCCGCATAAATAACATCAAACTTTTTCTGCTCAAAATCGTATTCTTCAAATCTGCCTTTAGCAAAACTGATGCTTTCGTTTTTGAATCGTTCGTTACCGATACGAACCAAATCTTCACCAGGGTCAATACCCAGGATATTAAAACCGTTTCCGACAAACTGTTCTGTAGCTTTACCGCTTCCGCAACCTATCTCCAACAAATCAGATTTATCGGATATTCCCGTAACAGATATTAATGAATCTATAATTTCTTGTGGATAACCGGGTCTGTATTTATCGTAATACTCTGCCGCTTGGTTGAACATTTCGCTTTCTTTATAAAAATTCATAAATATATCTCCGTTTTATATCTTAAGCTTCAAACGGATTCCAATAAAATCCGCTGTCGTAAAAACCTTTTTCTTCTATATACTCCATTGATTTCTTAACCTGTTCAGCAACGGCTTCGTCGTCGTGATATTTATCGGAATTCAAGAAAAGCTTTCTCCAACAATGCCATTGGATTGCATCTGCTTTGTTTTCGGGGATATCTGAATTTATCATTTTTAATGCATTTCTGATTCTGCAAAGTTCGGAATTCATTTTCTGATTATTAAGTTCCTCGTTGCGAACTTCACAATCGAGATTATAAAACGTTTTAAGATAATCGGGGTTATGTGAAACAACCATCACATATGTCGAATCTACCGACCATATTTCAAGAATTGAATTCTGTTGTTGCGGAAGTATAGTGTTTTTGATAAAAAGTCCGTCACAATCTTCGGCAAATCCGATATCGGGATAAGTTAATGCTTCCTCTTTGGTAATGCTTTTCGGCAAGGCGGAAAATGCACCCCACACAAACTGCATATCCCTTAAATTCACATCGTGACGTAATTCTTCATCAGAAAGGAAAAGTCTGCTTTCTGTCCATTTTTCGCAACCGTCCCAACCGCAATAATCATAACATTCCAAATCTGTTATCAGCCAATTGTGTTCGGGCAGTTCGGGCATAGAATTGAGTATTTCTTTTATATGTCCGTTAAATCCCTTTTGCTTTATGTAAACAGCAGGCATTTTCTCACTTCCTTCTATCAGTCATTTCATATATTTATTGAACTCTTTTCTCAAATTCTCAATATCCGTATAAACAATTCCGTATATGCCGAGTTCACTTGCGGCCCTGATATTTGCTATCGAATCATCAATAAAAACACACTCATCAGGATTGAGATTATATGTTTCTAAGAGATATTTATAAATTATCATATCGGGTTTTGCAATTTTTAAATGTGACGAAACAACAGCACCCTTTGCTTTTTTGAAGAAATAAAATTTATTGCTGATGTATTCATATCCGTCTTTTGAGAAATTAGTCAGCAGATAAATATCATAACCCTGACTGTAAACTTCATTATAGAATTTCACCGTGTCTTCGTATGCAACATAAAGCTCCATCCAATCCTCAGCAAAAAATCTTCTGAGTTCAGGCTCTAATTCCTTATGTTTTTCGACATAGATTTCGATAATATCCTTGAAGCTCTCATACTTTGCTATGTCCATATCTCCCCAAAGAGAATCTGTCCATATTGCATCAAGCAAAGCCTGATATTTTTCTTCATCATATCCGTATTTTCTTAAATATTCGCTCGGATCGTTATTGATTAAAACCTTGCCTAAATCAAAAATAACATTTTTAATAATAACCACTCCCCCCTTTTACCGAGTTAAATTATAGCACGATAAGCAAACTGTTTCAACAACAAAAAACCGTGTACGTCAATCGTACACGGTCATTATTTTACTCTACGAAATATCTTTTTGCTCTTTCAAATTCTTCGGGAGTGCCGCAGCCTTCTGCAAGATTTTCATTGATAAGCTTCACTATCTCATCGTGAAGCTTTTTGTTTGCTTCTTCAACGGTCATGCCCTTTGTTGAGAACGGTTTTCCGATTCTTGATGCAAGTGTTTTGCTTCTGAATTTATATTCGCCCGTAACCGCAACGGGAACCATCATCGCTTCGTTTTTACACGCAAGAGATGCAGCACCGAATTTGAACTGACCGAGCAAATCATCGGTTTTGTTTCTTGTTCCCTCGGGGAAAATACCGAGCGCACCGCCGTTTTCAAGCACCGCATTTGCAGAAGCCTTAGCTTCTTCATCGTGTCCGTTTCTGTTCACGCAGATACAACCGGTAAGTTTGAAAAACCACGCAAAAGAGCCTTTGAAATACTCCGATTTAGCCATATAATTAATCACTCTGTGAGTTGCCATAGCGGCTAAGCACTGGTCCAGAACGTGCTTATGATTACTGCATATGACTACTGCACCCTTTTTCGGAATATTTCCTTTTCCGAAAACTTTAGGACTGTAGTAAAGCTTGAACAAGGTAAGAAGCAACGGAGAAAGCAATTTAAACCCCCACGTTCTCGGCTTTTTTGCCATCAGCAAACAGCCTCCTTTGCACTATCCTTCTGAAGCTTCATAAAATCAATTTTGTTATATGCTGTTTTGGGAAGAAGGTCAACAAATTCATACTTATAAGGAACGCTGTAGTGCATGAGCTTCTTTTTGCAGTATGCACGGATTTCTTCTTTGGTTGCATCGCTTTTTTCTTTTCCGTTCTTAAGAACGATATAAGCTTTTGCAACCTCTTTTTTATACTGGTGAGGAACGGAAACAACAACGCATTTATCAACATAATCAAGCTCTTCAATAACGCTTTCAATCTGAGTGGGATATACGTTGAAGCCTGATGTGATCATCATTCTCTTAATTCTGAGCTTATAATGAACAAAGCCGTCTTCATCAATCATAGCCATATCACCTGTATGAAGCCATGTTTTGCCGTCAGCATGGATGCGGAGTGCGTTTTCGGTTTCCTCGGGATTGTTTCTGTAGCCAATCATAACAGTAGGACCGCTTACGCAAAGCTCACCGTCTTCGCCTGCAGGAAGAACATTGGTTGTGCCGGGTTCAACGATGCACATTTCAGTACCGATAAGAGGTTTGCCGATTGTTCTTGACTTATAGTTATCGCCAACTGAAAGACAAAGTGCAGCAAGTCCCTCTGTCATGCCGTAGCCCTCACAGATTTTAATGGATGAATTATGAGAAGCAAGGAAATCATTCACGCTCTTTTCAAGTTTTTCAGGCAAAGTGTCTCCGCCGCTGACTGCATATTTAAGGAATGAATAGTCAAGTTTGTCTGTACCCTTTGCCTTAAGGAGTGCATCATAGAGAGTTGGAACACCGAAAATCATTGTGGGCTTATGCTTTTTAAGAATACTTGCAAACTGCTTTGCGTTAAACTGCGGAATAAGAACCGAGCAAGCACCGAAGCAGAATGAAACATGAACACACACACCGAGACCGAAGCCGTGGAAAATCGGAAGAATTGCAAGAATCTTATCGCCCGATTTAACGTCTCTTAAGGTAAGAACAGCCTGAATGCCGAAAGCATTGAAATTATAGTTTGAAATCATAATATCTTTAGGTGTTCCCGTTGTGCCGCCGCTGTGAAGAATAACGGCAACCTCCTTGTTTGCTTCGCCCGTGGGACGGTATTCCGCAACCTTTCTTGATTTACCTGCAAATTCGCTCCATGACATATATCTCTTATCGTTCTTGTCATATCTGAAACTCTTTAAATTTTTGATTGCAAGAAGAGTTTTCATTACAGCAGGCATTGTTTCACCGGGTGAAGCAACGATAACCTTCTCAACGCGCGTCTTATCAATTACATTTGAAAGCTTTTCGGTGCAGATGTTAACGCAGAGAATAACCTTGCTTTTGACTCTGTTGATATGGTTCATAATTTCTTCCTGTGCAGAAAGAGGATGAAGAATATTTGCAACAGCACCTATTCTGTTAAGCGCATAAATGCTTATAACGGCTTCCGGTGTATTGGGCATTATAATTGTTACGATATCTCCCCTGCGTACACCGAGAGAATAATATGCACCCGAAATATCTTCAATTTTTTCAATAAGATTTTTATAGGTGCATTTTGTTCCGAAATATTCATAAGCAAGGCAGTCAGGCTGATTTTTTGCCGTAATTCCGAGCATACCGAACATGGAAACATCCGGAACATCAAAGCCGAGGGGTGAACTGCTGTTTTCAAAACTAAAAAAAGGATTTTTTACTGTCTCTGTCATTTTAAACCTCACATAACATTTATATCTTGTTTTATATTTTTCGCAAATAAATATGTGCCGACTGCAAGAAATGCAACCGCAGATGCAACAGCAACATATTTACCTGACGATTCCTTACGGTTTTCACTGCTTTGAAGCAAACAATCAATAATCTGCTCTTTTTTTGATTTGGAAAGAGAAAGAGAACCGACAACTCTTATAAATTCGCTGATTTCACGTTCAATCATAATAACTGCTCCTTTTCAAATTCTTTTTTTAGTAATTCTCTTCCTTTTTGAAGCCTTTTTCTTACCGTATCTTCGTTAACATCAATAATTTCCGCAATCTCTTTGCACTTGTATCCTTCAACATAATACAGCGTCATGACAACTTTATATTTAGCGGGAAGATTCATAATCAGTCCGAAAATTTCATAATCATCCTGAGCAATTCCGATGTTTTCAATATCGTCTATATTAACAGTTTCTCTCCGGAGTCTGAACATCAGCATATTTTTGCTGATATTTGCGGAAACTTTTATCAGCCATGCTTTGCAGTGTTCCTCATCATTGAACTCGGGTGACTTTGTTAAATATTTCAGAAAGGTTTCCTGCACCGCATCCTCCGCATCCTGAACATTGCAGAGAATACAATATGATATTCTGAAAATCAGTGAGCCGTATTTATTGACAAGCTCAGTGACTTCTTCCTCGGATTTCGTCTTTTTCTGCGCCAAGCCCGGAACACCTCCTTTTTAACGTTCATTATAGAAACAAATCAGACCGAAGAAATGTGAATTTTTGTTTGTGAACAATTTGTAAATAAAAATCTAATTGCAAAATAATATATTCTTGATGAAATATTAATAATATAATCTTGACATCAATCGTCAATTATTTTATTATATATAGTGGTTATTTTTGTTAACAAATTATTAAAAAGGAAGTGTTTTTCATTGGATAAGCAGTATGAAGCATTATTTACCCCGTGGAAAATAGGTAACGTTGAAATCAAGAACAGAATCGTTATGTGCCCCATGGGCGGTACATCACTTTTCGGTTGGTTTGAACTCGGCGGTTGCCACTTTGACAAGGAAGCTGCAAAACTTTTCCTTGAAAGAGCTAAAAACAATGTTGGTCTTATTATCCCCGGTATCGCTCCTCTTCGTGATACATTCTGGGGCAAATGGCTCTGGCAGAATCCCAAGATGTTTGAGGACCTCAAGGAATTCATGGACGAAATCCACGAGACCGGCGCAAAGCTTTTTGTTCAGCTTACTGCAGGCATGGGCCGTTCATGGGCTATCACAGAGCTTATTGCACCTCTTCATAAAAACAAATTCACCCGTGCCGTTTTAAAGCCTATTCTTGACACTTCGCATGAGCTTGCATCACCCAGCCCTCAGCCTTCACGTTGGGCACACGATATCATCTGTCCCGAGATGACAGTTGAGCAGATTCACGAAATCATCGAAGCATTTGCAAAAACCGCAAAACTCTGCATGGATGCAGGCGTTGACGGTGTTGAAGTTCACGCTGTTCACGAAGGTTATCTTCTTGACCAGTTCGCAATCGAATTCTTTAATAAGCGTACTGACGAATACGGCGGAAGCTTTGAAAACAGATACCGTTTTGCAGCAGAAGTTGTTAAAGCTATCAAAGAAGCCTACGGAAACGATTATCCCGTTTCTCTCCGTTATTCGGTTGAATCAAAGATGAAGGGCTTCTGCGAAGGCGCAATGCCCGGCGAAGAATACACAGAAGTAGGCCGTAACATGGCTGAATCCGAAAAGGCTGCAAAGTATCTCCAGGATGCGGGCTACGATATGCTTAATGCCGATAACGGTACATATGACTCATGGTACTGGGCACATCCCCCCATGTATATGCCTCAGAACTGCAACCTCGAAGATGTTGCACACATTAAAAAGTTTGTTGATATTCCCGTTGTCTGCGCAGGACGTATGGAACCCGATGCAGGTGCAAAAGCAGTTGCAGAAGGCAAAATCGACGGTGTCGGTGTTGCACGTCAGTTCCTCACAGACCCTGAATGGATTACAAAGATTCTTGAAGACAGAATCGAAGACATCAAACCCTGCATCTGCTGCCACAGTGCTTGCTTCAACTTCTCATCGTCAAAGGGTCATGCAAATACTCAGGACCTTACGGACACAATGGGTCTTTCACGCTGCGCATTGAATCCCCAGACAATGCAGTCCAAGAAATACAATATCAAACCCGCAAAGAAGGCAAAGAATATTGCAATTATCGGCGGCGGTATCGGCGGTATGGAAGCTGCAATCGTTTGTGCAAAACGCGGTCACAAGGTAACAATTTATGAAAAGAGCGACAAGCTCGGCGGTGTATTCATTGCTGCCGCTGCTCCCTCATATAAGGAAAAAGACCGTGACCTTATCGCATGGTATATCCGCGAAGTTGCAAAGCATCCTATCGAAATCAAGATGAACACAGAAGTTAAGGATATCAATTCACTCGGTGCAGACGAAGTTATCGTTGCAACCGGTTCAAAGGCAAGAAAGATTCCCGTTAAGGGCGCAGACACTGCAATCGAAGCAGTTGATTTCCTCCTTGGCAAGGCAGAGGTCGGCGAAAACGTAACAATCATCGGCGGCGGTCTTACAGGCTGTGAAATCGCTTATGACCTTTATCTTCAGGGCAAAAAGCCCACAATCATCGAAATGCAGGATGACCTTGTTACAACTCCCGGTGTTGCACTCGCAAACACAAGCTATCTCAGAGATTTCTTCAAGACAAACAAAGTTCCCGTTCACCTTGAAACTTCTCTCTGTGAAATCAAGGAAGGCAGCGTAACGGTTAAGGATAAGGAAGGTAAGACCTATGATATTCCTGCCGACTCTGTTATCATGTCCGTAGGTTATGTTCCCACTCCCCTCGCACCCAAGAGCAAGCATGTTCATGTTATCGGCGATGCCGCAAAGGTAGGCAATCTCCGTACCGTTATCTGGGGCGCATGGGACGTTGCAATGAAGCTGTAATAAAAATTTCAGGAGTTGCGGAAACGCAACTCCTTTTTCTTTATCTGAACCAATCAAGGTCTATGTTATCCGCAACAAGCTTTCCGCCTTTTTTATTCGGATGAAGCTTGTCACCGCCAAGATATTCAAGTTTTGAACAATTCGGTTTGTCGGGATTTATGCATAAATCCGCCTGATTATATACCGCATGAAAAAGATGCTTGTTTTCTTCGAGAAGCTTGTTATATTCTTTTACCATCTCTTCTTTTTCAGGCTTTGAATCAAAGCATTCACCGAAATTCATAACATTGAAAACAATCATCTTCTTGTTTTCGGAAATAAGTTTATTATTTATTGCAACAACTGCATCAAAAACCTCGCGCGCCGTAGGTTTATCTCCTTTCGGTGCGGCAATGGTGTTATACTGAAGAAAATCGTTTGTACCCAACGCAAAAACAACATATTCCGTATCTGCATAGGCAAGTACATCTCTTTCGAGTCTGTTAAGCGCACTTATTCCGAAAAGACCTTTGCAAATAAATCTTTTTCCGAAATCCCTGAGAATTCTGTTGCCCATAATCGACTTATTTATTACGGAATATTTCCCGGGAAATTCGTCGTATATTCTCTCGGCAAATGCATTTGTCCAATAGCCCTGCTGACTGATTGAATCGCCGAAAACGGTTATCGCTCTTGCATCTTCACTGTTCAGAAGCTGAACAGACTGTATAAGAGGAACAGGCTTATGGAAATACATTCCGAGAACCTTCGATGCAATTTCCCTTACCGTATCTCTGACTCTTCTTTGATTTACAATGTTCTTTTCTCTTGTTGCATCGCCTTTAACGGTTATAACATCAACATTATCAATAAGGTTGCCGCTTCTCAGCGCACCCTTTTCAACACAGATGCTGACACAGAAATATTCATTTACTCCTATATTAAGCTTTACGGGGTCAGTTGTCGCAGTCTGACCGACTTTAAGCCAGAAGCCACCCATACCTCTTGAGGTTACACGTTTGGGTTCACCCGTAAGATTGCCGTCTTTGTCACACTTTGCAACTGTCACAGCACAAATAAGCACAGCATTTTTGGCACATTCGTTTGAAAGCTCAACACGGATTTGTCTGCCCGAAACCGATGATTTTATAACTGTTCTGTATGTTTTTTTACACGAGGGATAATAAAAGAAGGAAAATGCGGAATGCGCCTGACCCCAAACCTGAACCCACTTCTCTGACATAAAAACACCCCTTTATCTTTGATGCTTTTATTTTATCATACATTAATTTTTATATCAACATTTATAATTTCAGTTTACTAAAAACAGAATATATGATATAATTCGGGTATATTTCAGACAAGGAGATAAAAATGACTCAGAAAGAAAAAATGTTTTCGGGAGATTTATATCTTCCCGGCGATGATGAAATAATGGAAGAACAGCTTAAATGCCTTGATATGCTTTATGATTTCAATCAGACAAGACCTACAGAACTGAAAAAACGCGATGAAATGCTTAAGGAAATGTTTGCCGAAATAGGCGAAAACTGCTATATCGAGCCTCCCCTTCATGCCAACTGGGGCGGAAAGCATTGCCACTTCGGGAAAGGTGTTTATGCAAACTTCAATTTAACTCTTGTTGACGATACTCACATATATGTCGGCGATTATACATTGTTCGGACCGAATGTGGTTGTTGCAACCGCAGGGCATCCCATCGACCCCGAGCTCCGCGAAAAAACATATCAGTATAACTTTCCTGTCAGAATCGGAAGAAACTGCTGGATTGGCGCAGGTGCGGTAATTGTTCCCAGTGTTACAATCGGCGATAATGTTGTTATAGGCGCAGGAAGTGTTGTAACAAAAGATATTCCCTCAAATGTTGTTGCGGTAGGAAATCCGTGCAAAGTTCTTCGTGAAATCACCGAATACGACAAAGAATACTATTTCAAAGATAAAAAAATAAACTATTCAGATTTATAAAAAATGCTGTCTTGCCCGATGAAGGTAAGACAGCATTTTTTATATTTTGTTGTTGTTATCAATAACGTTTCCGACAACATCCGTAACAACGGTATACGGAGCATCAAAATGATTGTCCGTTATTTCCGCTTCGCGCAGATACTCAAGATGTATATAATGCCTGCCTTTTCTCGGTTTTTTGAATGTGTTGCCCGATAAAACAAGCTTACCGTGAACATACGCCGATGAGTTTACATCCATGACCTTCGGAGTATATCTGATAACGGGTGCATTCTCCCACATTTCCGCATATTCACAAGCCTCAACATAATTGTTGCGGAAAATAATTTCTTTGGTATAACCCGATTCAAACCAGAAATTGCAGTCATCTTCGATAAGAAGTGCAGGACCCCAGAGATTTCTGAAACGGTTGTTTTCAATCACAACCTTACCTCTTGTTGTGCATAGGATTCCCCTGCCCGAAGTCGGTCCGAAATCACAGTTTGAAACATGAAGATTCGGAGTCCATGTTGCATTCTCAACAACATCTTTTTCAAGCACAATTCCGTCGGGAATATTGTCAACAATCAACTTAATATCGGTATCATTCAGTTTCTTGTAATCAACAACTGTTGCTTTGTTATAAGGAATAAGCGTATCCCACTTTATAAATTCGAGTTCATCGCCTTTTTTAAATGCCTGAAATCCCCATGTTTCATCATGCATAAAGCGAACAGTTATGCTGTTTTCATCTGTGTTTTGTTCAACGATACGCAAATGTGTTCCGTGAACATTCACACAGTCATCCTGTGCACCCCATGCTTTGCACGAATCAATAACAATATTTCCCTTACAGCCTGAGAATTGAAAGAAATCCGCGGTGCTTGCAATTGTTCTTCCGTCTGCGGGAGTGAAATCACAGTTTTTATAAGTGATATTTTCACAAAACTGCGAAACCATGCCAAGACCGTGCATGAATTTTATGCGCAGATTTTCAAGGTGAAGATTTTTGCATCGGTTGAAATATGCACCCGTCTGGTCGCGGATGATACTTCTCGTCTGAAAAATACAGCCCTCTTCAAAAGCAACATCCTTGTTTTCAAGCTGCACTTTAAGTGTATAATCATCAATCCGTTCGATTTTCTCAAATTTGAGATTATCTCTTCTGAAATCGCGGCACTTTTCTGTTACGGGATCAAAAACCTTGATATGTCTGCGGGTACCGTTATATAAATCCTCCCAATAAGGATTGCCGTTTTTATCGTTTTCACCCTGCCAGATAAGATTGTCATCTTCAATTCTGAAAAGACAGTCGGGGTTAATTTTTATTTTGCAAACGCCGTTTTCATTTGACAATACTCTAAACTCAGCCATTGTAGGGCAGGCATAATCAACGGTAAGATTTTTAACCGCGATGTTTTCGCAGTTATCAAAAAGAAACGGAGTCATTTTGCCGTGAACAATAACAGTTGCACCGTTGCCGTCAATTGCGATATTTTTCTTGTTTTTCAAAAACATTGCGGTACGTCGCAGACCGTTCGGATTTTCATGCTTTTTTGCTGTATTGGTGCAATAATATCCTTCAAATTCAAAGGAATCATCTTGTCTGACATGATAAACTTTACCCTTTTCAAGAATAATGCTTTCATTATTATCAATGTTCAGAAATAATTTGCAAAGCTCATTATACATTCCATCACCTTATCCGAGCAAAACGTCGGTAGCAAGCATAACACAAAAGCCAACAAGAAGAGAATAGGTTGCACCTCTTTCGCTTTCATGGTGTGTTTCAATTACCATTTCATCACTTACAACATAAAGCATTGTACCGCCTGCAAACGCAAGTGCATAAGGAAGAATTACCGAGGCGAAGCTTACTGCAAAATAACCGATTAATGTACCGATAACTTCAACTATACCCGTAATAATCGCAATAATAAATGTTCTGCCCGGCTTTACACCTGCCGAAAGCATGGGAGTTATGATAACCATACCTTCGGGAATATTCTGAAGAGCAATACCTGCCGCAATAATAAGCGCACGGGAATTATCTCCCGACCCGAAACCGACACCCGCCGCAATGCCTTCAGGAAGATTGTGAATTGCAATTGCCATAACAAAAAGCAAAACCTTACTCAGGTTTGTTTTTTTATGGTCTTCAATATCCGAGCCCGCAAGTCTGTGAAGATGGGGCACAAGTTTATCAATAAGATTAAGACAGATTGCACCGGCAAAAATACCAATAATCGTTTTTATAAGTCCGTATTTTCCGCCGTATTCAAGCGAAGGAATTATAAGACCGAGAACAGCCGCCGCAAGCATGACGCCTGCCGCAAAAGATAAAACCATATCGGAAAGCTTGTGGGAAATACCCTTGAAAATAAAACCTATAATCGCACCTATTACCGTTGCGCCGCCTACGCCTAAAGCTGTTACAAATACAAGTTCCATATGTACCTCCTAAAATGCCATTAAAACACTTGCCGCAAACGAAATCACGGCAGCGATATATTCTTTTTTTTCTATTTTTTCTTTTCTGAACGCAGAAATCAGAGTTGAGAAAAGCATAACACCGCCCGTGACAAGCGGATATTGAACGGATGCGGGAAGATGTACAAGAGAAATAAGCAAAAACAGATTTCCTATACCGTTAAACACACCGTAACCCGAAGCAAAAAGAAACTCTTTACCTTTGATAACAGGAATTTTTTTATGTTTTATCAACAGCCATAATGCGCAAATCGCAACTGTCACAAGACTTGTCAGCATCATGAATCCCGAGCTGTCGGAATGCGGCAAATCGGAGGATTGATGAATTTTTGAAATAACCCCCGCCATGCCGTTGAGAATAAACACAGCCATGTAATAAACAATAGCTTTTTTATTCTGACTGCCTTTTTTGATATTCAGAAGAACGGAAACAACAATCAATGCACAGCAGATAACCTTAAAAACGGTTAATTCTTCATTATAGAATCCTACCCCGAGAACAAACGGCAGAAGCATTCCGCCGAGCATTGAAAAAACGGAATAAACCGACAGGTTTGCAACCGCAAAAGCTTTCATGCTGAAAACCGTCATCGCTATTCCCGAGAAAGCGTATATCACGCTCATCACAAGACTGAAAGCTGTTATCTGAACCTTAAAGCCGCTGATAATCAGCATTATAATAACAATAACAACGCTTTTATAAAGCGAAAATTCAAGTGCGGATTTAAGGCTTTCTCCTCTGCTTTCTTCAAATCTCTGATTGAAAAGAAACTGCAGGGAAAAAAGCACAACCGCAATAATCACAAGAAAATAATACATGTTTTTTAATACCTTCAAATTATTTATGATAGAAAATACTATCACAATTCTTTTTATTTTTCAACATAAAACTTGACTATTGCGAAATATAAATTTATAATTATTAACAAGAAAAATAAGCAATTTCATAGTAATCATCGTAATTCCCATTCTGAATGAGAAATCAAATCGTATAAACGCTATACAAAGCAAGGAGAATTTATATGAATTTTTTACAAAGCATCACAGCATTTTTGGCTTCTATAATAATATTCATCTGTGTATCTCTTGATATCCCCTGCTATCCCATGGGTCAAAAGATTGATATGGATAAATTCACCGAAACATTCACCGAGGAATTTGACGGTGAGCTTGACAGAAGCGTATGGTCGGGACACTATCAGTACGGAAACACTACCGAGGCAAGAAAAGGAAGCTACTGGAATCAGTATCTTGCAAAAACAGAAAACGGTAATCTTATTATCCCCGTAACATATCTTGAAGACGGAATGGGCGGTAAAGGTACAGGCTGGTATACTGCAGGAATTGATACCGACTCGGATTCGCCCGATGGTTTCAGTCAGAAATTCGGCTACTTTGAATGCAGATGCATTCTTCCGAAAGGCGCGGATATCTGGAGCGCATTCTGGCTTATGAATGATGGAGTTTATAATGCAGACGGAAACGGAAAGGACGGCACGGAAATTGATATTTTTGAAAGCGACTGCTACGGTGATTTCCCCGAAAACGCCATAACCTCAAATCTTCATTTTGACGGTTACGGAGATGCTCATCAGAAGCTTGGTGCAACCAAGTTCCTTTTAAAAAACAATCCCTATGAAGAATTCAACACCTACGGTCTTGAATGGAACGAAAACGAATATATTTTCTATATTAACGGCATTGAAACCTTCCGTACCGATTTCGGCGGAGTAAGTCAGAATGAAGAATATCTCATCCTCTCTGTTGAAATGAAAGGTGAAAACGGTATTCCGTCGGAAAGAGAAAACAAGCCTGCAGATGATTCCGAATTCATCGTTGACTATGTTAAGGTTTATCAGTACAAAGATTTAATGCAGTAAAGAAACAACTCCTCACTGTTCAATGAGCAGTGAGGAGATTTTTTATGTTTTAGTTATCTCTGATAAGCTCGCCTCTCTTGAGATTGAACTCAAGAACCTTATCCTTGCCGTTATCATCAATTTCAATTCTGATGATTTCATCGTCAAGGTATTCGGCTGACTTAACAACTTCGCCTGTTTTCTTGAAGTATTTCTTAAGGTATTCAACCTGCTTTTTATTGAATTCACCTGCGTTATCGGAAACAAAGAGAACGTTGCCGAAAAGGTTGTTTATTCTTGCGAGGAGATGCTTCTGTTCCCAGTTAAACTTGAGGTTGTGATTTCTCAGGAAGAATACGTCGGGGTCATTCATGAACACTCTGCCGTTGAGATGGCGGCGGAAGATTGAGTTGTTGATTGCGCTTTGTGCGCTGAGCATTTCGTTATTAACATGGATATGATTATAAATCTTTCCGGTGTAAGTAAGGTCAACATCGCAACTGATACGGCAGGCATCGCAGACACCGATTGCAGCACTCATAGGGATACCGCAGCCGAGAAGAAGCTTATCGCCGACACATTCACGAAGAAGCTGCATTCCGTCATACATAATTTCTCCTCTGCACTTGCCGTTTCTGGGTGAAATGCACTGGCTGTAGAGGAAATCAAGCTTAACCATGTCATAGTTCCAGTCATTAAGGATAACATCGAAGAAATGCTTGATATAATCTCTCGCTTCATCATTATAGATATCAAGAGTATATGCGCCGCCCCAACCGATACAGCCTATCTGAGGCTTGCCTTTTTCGTCTTTGATGAGCCAATCGGGATGTTCTTTTGCCGTTCTTGAAACTCTCTGACAGCTGAAAGGAGCAATCCAGATACCTGCCTTGTAGCCCTTTGCGTGAACCTTCTCGGCAATATACTTCATACCGTTGGGGAATTTTTCGCAATGGTCAAGCCAGTCACCCACAAATGTTTCATAACCGTCGTCAATCTGGAAAATATTTACTTCGTTCTTTGCACAGTTGAGACCTTCAAGGTCGCGGAGAATGATTTTTTCGTCAATCTTCTGGAAATAGTTATACCATGAAGTATAACCGGTCATAAGACCCTTTCTTGTTTCGGGCATATCAAACTTTGCAAAATACTTATCAAATACTTCTTCGTATCCGCCTTCATAATAAACGACATCAAACACGGTATAGGGTTCCGTTACAAGCTTGCCGAGAACATCCTTATGAATCGAAAAATAATTATCGTTCATCTTTACTTTGAAATAAGTAAAGCCTGTTTTTTCGCTCAAAGAACCGAAAAGCTTAACTTTTTTTCCGTTTCTGATGTATGTATAGCAATGGCTGTGGAATTCGCCGGGGACTTCGGAATAGTCAACAATATACTGGTCACCGAAAAGCTTTGCGGCATGGGTTGCGAGAGGATGAATTTTTGAAAGCTTTGTTACGCCTCTCTGGATATGTCCGCACTGAAATTCTCTTGATTTTGTCCATGACTGATATCCGCCCGCAAAGAACCAATCATTCTTCACAAACTCATAATCGGTTTCTGCATAAAAATCAACAAGCTCAAAATCTCGTTTGGGATTGAGAACAACAGTGTATCTGTCTGCATTTTCTGTAATATCGAGAGAATAAAAATCATTCTCGGTTTCATTGGTTGTTACAACCTCACCTGCAGACTTATACTTGATTACATATTTCATACTCATACCGGTCACTCCAATCGGTTTTATTTATCTTTAAGATTATAGCAGAAATAATTAATCAGTTCAAGTATTATTTTATTTGACACAGAAAGGGAATAATGGTAAAATTAACAAAAACGCAAAGGGTGATTTTTATGTATATGGAAAAATATGAATTCTGGTTTGTTGTCGGCAGTCAGTTCCTTTACGGTCCCGAAGTTCTTGATATTGTTGCTGAACGTGCTGCCGAAATGGCTGACAAAATGAACGAAAGCTCTCTTCTCCCCTGCAAGGTTGTATATAAAGTAACCGCAAAAACTCCAGAGGAAATTTCTCAGGTTGTTAAAGAAGCAAACTTTGACGATAAGTGCGCAGGCATCATCACATGGATGCACACTTTCTCACCTTCAAAGATGTGGCTCAATGGTCTCAAAGAGCTTCAGAAGCCTTACTGCCATTTTGCAACACAGTATAACAGAGATATTCCCAACGAAGAAATTGACATGGATTTCATGAATCTCAACCAGGCTGCACACGGCGACAGAGAACACGGTTTCATCGCTGCAAGACTCCGTATGCCGAGAAAGGTTATCATGGGTTACTGGCAGGACGAAAAAGTCCTTTCAGAACTTGGAAAATGGATGCGTTCCGCTGTAGGTGCGGCATTCTCAAAAAGCCTTAAGGTTATGCGTTTCGGTGATAACATGAGAAATGTTGCGGTTACCGAAGGCGACAAAGTCGGCGTTCAGGAAGTTCTCGGATGGCAGGTAAATACATGGCCTGTAGGAACTCTTGTTGAATATACCAATGCCGTTACCGAAGCCGAAGTTAATGCGCTTATGGAAGAGTACGCAGAAAAATATGATTTTGCAACAGACAATCTTGACGCAGTTCGTTATCAGGCAAAAGAAGAAATCGCAATGAAGAAAATGCTTGACGAGCAAGGCTGCAAAGCATTCACAAACACATTTGAGGACCTCCACGGCATGGAACAGCTTCCCGGTCTTGCAAGTCAGCGGCTTATGGAGCAGGGCTACTGTTACGGCGGTGAAGGCGACTGGAAGGTTTCTGCCATGACTGCCGTTATGAAAGCAATGACAGAAGGTATGAACGGCGGCACTGCTTTCATGGAGGACTATACATACAACCTCGCACCGGGTATGGAATATTCTCTCGGTGCTCATATGCTTGAGGTCTGCCCCACCCTTTCGGCAGACAAGCCCCGAATTGAAGTTCATCCTCTCGGAATCGGCGGTAAAGGTGACCCTGCAAGACTTGTTTTTGAAGGCAAGGCAGGTCCTGCGGTTGTGGTAAGCCTTGTTGACATGGGCGGCCGACTCAGAATGATTTGTCAGGACATCGAATGCGTCAAGCCCATTCTTCCCATGCCCAATCTTCCTGTTGCAAGAGTTATGTGGAGGGCTATGCCCGACCTTTGCACAGGCGCAAAATGCTGGATTATTGCAGGCGGTGCACATCACACCGTACTTTCATACGATGCAGATGCAGAAATGCTCCGCGACTTTGCAAGAATTATGGATATAGAATTCGTTCATATCAATAAAGACACAACTCCCGTTTCTCTTGAAAACGAGCTTTTCCTTAATGACCTTGCAAGAAAACTTATGTAAACAACTAACCCCTGCTTGACGATTTGTAAGCAGGGGTTAGTTTTCTATTCGTCGGAATTCTTCTGGATTTTATACAGTTTTCTTGCCTCAAAGAAAGCAAAGCAGATGCAGATAAAAGAATAAACCGAGAAAATAAGATAAGTCATTGTTTCGGGAGAATCGGGCAGCATCTGAATATACAGAAAAATGTTGATTATTCCGTTAATAATCATAAATGATGTATATTCAACAAAAGCGAACATAGTCAGAAAATAGATTAAAATCCCAAGCAAGGTTGTTGCGCTGTCAAGGAAAACATACTGTGAACCGATTAACGGGAGCAATATCCACATTGCGAGCAGAAAAACTGCAAAAACGGCAAGCATAATGGTTCGCCATTTAACGGACAGTCTGCGAAGAACGGTTGACTCTCCGCTTCTGTTCTTATTCCAGCGTATAAATGTGATAAGCTGTATCGGACACGAAAACAGAAGTGCGGAAATTCCCGAACCGTATAATTTATAGAATATGTAAACCGCGCCGTAAAGCAACGAATTAACGCTTCCGAGAAGGCTTGCAAATCGGTTAATGCGTGATTGAAGCATTCCTATTATTAGCGAAACATACAGAGGAAGAATGCGAAAAAAATTCTGATGGTAAACAACACCGGCAACAGTAATCAGCACCGCGGTCAGACCCATTAATGCGAAAATAAATATGTCTTTTTTTGAAATATTTTTACTGTTCAGAAACAAAATCTACACCTCTTTTGTTTCTGATTTTACATCATTCATTCAAATATATCAAGAAAAAATTTTTAATGAAATCTTGTGAGTTTCGTTCATAATTAACCTTTAAACAAACGATTGTATTTTCCTTAATACCGGAATTTTTAAACCGCAATTTCAAACATGAAATATAATATAAAACGATTAATATTTGTTTAAATAAACAAAAACATTTACATTTTTTTAATAATGTAGTAGTATATAATTAACATTCAAAAAAATACTGTTTAAATGTTTTTATTTTTTTCGTTCCCTTTTGCTTACGATAATGAGATAACATATACATCAAAAGTATTTCATTCTGCATCAGTTAAATGAAAGATTATCTCACAAAAGAACGCAAAACCCATCAAAAGCCGAAAAATATATACAAAGGAGAAAATGTCACATGAAAAGAAAAGTTCAAAAAATAATTTCTCTTGTTCTCGCAATTGCCGTTATGCTTACAAGCACGGTGTTTGCAAACGCATCCGATGCTGAAGCTATGGATAACAGCGGAATTATGTTCTGCACCAATGCAATTAACGGACTTCTCAATGCAGTTTTCATGGGATTCGGTGCACTTTTTCCCAAGAATTTTGAAAACGTTGACGAATATAAAACCGAAAATTTCTATGAAGGAACTGAAAATTTCCTTGAAGAACCCGCCGGAAATGCAAAATGGTATCTCGGCTTCGGCAAGGCAAGCATGGTTCCTGAAAACCTTAAGGACGGTTCAAAGGAATACTACACGGGCGGATATTTCACCCAGAAAATCAACGGTGTTTACGATGACCAGGGTGCAAATGCAATTGCAATCAGCGATAACTCGGGCAGAGGCACGGTTGTTATGGCTGCGATTGACGGCATAGGTGTCTGCAATGCGGATGTACGCACAATCCGTGCGGAAGCGGAACGCAAGCTTAAGGATAAGGGCGTCAAAAGCGATATTGTTGCAATCAATATCAACAGCACACACTGCCACACGGTTATCGACACTCAGGGCTTCGGTCTTGAACCTCTTATCAAAACCGTTTTTCAGAATCTCTTTTCATTCATGCCTTTTGTTGAAAAAACAAGAAGCATCGACCCCGAGTTTTATGAGTATATGATTGACGGCGCTTCCGATGCGGTTGTTGAAGCATATATGAACAAAGAACCCGGTGAGCTTTATTATTTTGAAACCAAGGGTATCGGCTACAGCGAAAGAAACAACAATTATCTTGATGATGAATACGGTTATATTTTCAACAAGAGATACGATACGGAAGGCTATCAGCATGTTATTGCTTGTTTCAAGTTTGTTCCCGATAATCAAGAATCGGCTCCCACGGTTTTTGCAAATTTCGGCGGACATCCCACGACAATCAACAGAGAAACCAAGCTTCTTTCAGCCGACTATCCCAATTATATTGAACACAAAATCAACGCCGAGGGCATGAATTTCATGTTTATTCAGGGCGCACAGGCACCGATTTCGGTCAATAAAGGCGGTGTTAAGACAGAGTCGATTCTGGCTGAAATTGAAGCGGAAATCGCAGCTGACCCAAGAACGGCGGATTATGCTGAGGCAAAGAAGCTCGGCTATGAATTTGCGAGAATTATTCTTGAAGCTGAAGAAAACGCAGTGCGCATTGAACCCGTGCTTAATGTCAGAATGAAGGAAGTTACCGTTCCTCTTGAATACGGACTCATGGAGCTCGGCGCCGTTTCGGGTCTTCTCGGAATGACGGTTGTCCGTGACAAATCCGCACCTGCAGGCTATTCAATCATCACTGAAGTCGGTTATCTTGAAATCGGCAAGGATATAGTTATGCTTACCGTTCCCGGTGAGCTTGTTCCCCAGCTTGTTTACGGCAACGTTGTTGACAAAACACAGTCATATCTCGGCGAGGACTGGACTCTCGATTATACAGCAGATATCATCGGCGAAGGAAAAACGGTTCTTGTTATGGGCCTTTGCAACGATGCAATCGGATATATCGTTCCCGATAACGACTATGCTCCTTTCATTGCCGATTCACTCTGGAATACCGAACTGGGCGAAAAGCTCTGGGGCAAACCCCAGCGTCACTATGAAGAAATGCTTTCAGCAGGAAGCAAGGCAGGCTCAACAGTTATCGGTGCACTTAACGAGATTGTTAAATAGTATAAATCCGAACCCGCTGATTGAAAAATAAGGGAGTGAAATCATGCCGTTAAATAACGACTTTCAGTCAAACGCAAAAGCGTTTGAAGAACTCCGCCGTATGCAACAGGAAAAAGAGAACAAATCTGCTGCCTCAAAAACGCAGGACCGTCGGTATGTCGGAACAAAAGAATCCGTCGGATTCATAATCTGGGATGCTGCACAGAGCTTTAACATCAATATCTTCTCAAACCGTTTCATCACCAGCATCGTGGGCGTTGACCTCGGTCTGCAGACTATCGTCAACACCATCAACAGCGTTTGGGATATCGTTAATGATATTTTCTTCGGTACCGTTATTGACAAAACGAGAACCCGCTGGGGTAAGTTCAGACCTTATCTGATGTTTCTTGCAATTCCCGGCTGTGTTCTGACCTGTCTTTATTGGCTCATGCCCCATCTTTTTGAGGGGACATCGGAGACCGATATAACCAAACTCGCATTTTATTTGATTCTGACGGTTGTAAGAGAGGGTATCTCCACCTTCCAGACGATTTCGAGAACAGGTCTTATGTCAACCATAACGCCTCATCCGAATGACAGAACAAGGCTGATTACCCTTGCGAACTTTGCATCGGGTGTCTTTGGTGAAAAGCTGCCCGAACAAGCGGTAACCATTCTCATTGATGTTCTCAGAAGCATGTATCTCAACGATGCAGGCAAGCTTGCAAAGGCTTACACCAATCTTTTTGTGGGAATGGGTTGTTTTACAACCATTGCTTCGAGTGCCTCGTCATTCTGGTTCTTCTATAACTCCGAAGAAAGAGTCATGCAGTCCATAAAGACACCGAGTGTTCTCATGTCGATAAAATCGGTTATCAAAAACAAGCCCTTGCTCCTGATAACTCTTTCGGATTTCCTCAGCGGATTTGCAATCAAGGGCAACGAAGACGATTATTATACCGACGTTCTTCATTTCTCGTCAATGACACTTGTGGCAGGCATTCCCGCCGCACCGATAAGCCCTGCTAGCTATGCATGGGTGCCCTGGATGAGAAGACACTTTTCAAGCCGTCTGCTTTACATTCTCGCAAAAGAAGTCGGCAATATTCTCTATGTTCCCGTCTTCCTTTTCGGCTGTATCGGCATGAAGAAGGACTATTCGGGCGGTATGTATCAGAAAGTTGTTCCCATGGGATTTGCAATGGCTCTCTGGGAGCTCATCTGGACTCTCTTCTACGGTCTTAAGTCCGTCATCGGAACGGAAATGTATAACGAAGCTATGGATTACTGCGAATGGAAAAACGGCTACAGAACAGAGGCTATGGCTTCCGTTGCAAAGGGAATAGCCGAAAAGGTTTCATCAAATACAAGCACGGTTGTTACTACCGCCATCAAAAAAATGATAGGCTATGAGGCAAACGCATTCAGAATGGGTACGGAACAGACCGACAAGGTTAAATTCTTCCTTTTCGCCATGTTCACAATTATTCCCGCCGTAACGGGTTCTCTCGGAATAATCCCCATGCTTTTCTATGATCTCGACAACGATAAAAAAGAAAAAATGTATGCAGAGCTTCTTGAACGCCGCAAACTGATGTCGGATGCGGTTGAAAGCGATAACGAAGAAATGCTCAGACTTGCAGCCGAGGCACAGATTGGCGTCAGCAAGAATTAAGGTGATTCTATGGAAATAAGATATATCAGACCTGACGAAGCTGCCGATTTTCAAAAGGTTTCGGCAGCATCGTTTGCATGGAAATTCAATGCCGAAAAGGACGGCACGGTCAAGGTTCCCGTTCTTGCGGCGTTTTTAAACGGTAAGCTTATCGCAGGCGTTGAAATATTTGATTTCAAAACCAACTACTGCGGAAATCTCCTCAACTCAATTGTGGTAAGCGGTGTTTGCAGCCGGCCTGAGCACCGAAGAATAGGCAGTGTCCGTGAAATAATGAAAAAAATCGGTGAAACTGCCCTTGAAAACGATTGGACAATCGGGTTCCTGCATCCGTTTTCAATTGAATACTATGAAAAATTCGGCTATGCAAATCTTAACCGTATGTTCGCAATAAGAGTTCCGTTTGAAAACCTCAGGCATATTCCGCGTAACACCGATGCAGTTCTTTATACGGGCGAACAGTTTGAAGACCTGAAAGAGCTTCACACAAAATGTGCATTAAGAGAAAATCTGATGACCCTGCGCGAAGAAAAAAAGTATTTCTGCGACACACCCCTTGAAAGCGCAGACTACACATATATGAGATATGATACAGACGGAAAGGCAGACGGCTATGTTCGTTTCACTGTCGAAAGACCGAATGAGCTCAATGTTGAAGAACTTTTCGCATTATCTCCTGAAGCGGTTTACGGAATAATCGGTTTTCTGCGCAACTATGACGGAATAGTTAAAGATCTTTTTGTCAGAATGCAGTATCAGGGTTCGGGGTTTGCCTGCATAGCCGACAGAATCGACGGCGTCACCTATGAATTCAACGGCAGTACTGCAGCAAGAATTTACAATTTGAAAAAACTTCTTGAAAACAACAGCTACCCGAAAGAATACGGTAAATTCCGTATTCTGAGCATAGACGAATTCGAGCAGAACAACGGAATTTTTGAGGTTGAATATCAGGACGGAAAAGCCGTTGTTACGCATAAAGCAGAAGGTGATTACGACATAGCTCTGACCGCACCTGCCGCCGCAAGGCTCATGCTTGCAGGCGAAGGTCACACCGCAAAAACCGCAATTTACATAGACGGCGTTGAAATCAATGGCAATGCCGATGATTTCTTCAGAGCATTCCCTTACCGCCAGACACGGTTTATGGACAGCGATTGGTCGGTATAAGGAGAAAATAATATGAATGCAATCAATCCCTATACTGTTGCAATTTGTGAATTTATGGGAAAAGTCTGTAATTTTTTCCATCCGGCATTATATTAATCAAAAAGCCTTGCAAACTCTGAAGTCTGCAAGGCTTTTTGATTATTTTGTGATAAGTCTGATTAATTTTCTGATGGGGGAAAGCAATCTGTCAATAAGGCTTCCGCCTCCGAAAAGTAAGAGCGAACCCTTGCTCATGGCATAGGTTATATCTTCAAGAATCGTGGCAATAGGTGAGGGCTTTTCGGGTTCGGGATTATCATATCCTTCAGCACCAACCTTACAGAGAATTGCAATAAGTCTCTTTTCTGCTGCTTCAACTCTCGACCGGTCTGCAACGGTCAGCTTAAGGACTGACTCCCCTTCCACTATAGCCGCATTAAGCTCGCCTTTATTCTCCTCGCTGAGATTTGATTGGTCAACTCTCTTTGCATCGGGAAGCTTCCAGCGGCGTATGCTCTGAGTATAGCATGGACCGTTATACTGCGGATACATCTCGGGGTTATCGTTGACATTCGTCACTTCGCCGAGAATAATTGCCTTTGCAAGGTTAAGAACAACATCGTTATATCCGACTTCATGGTGTTGGTCAAGGAAAATCCATGTGTTTTCGGGAAGAAGTGCCGTTGAAGTGTCCACCATATTGTCGGGCGAAACGTGGTTGTGGTCGGGATTTGTGCAACGGGTATTCTTTTCGTAGTCAACATCATCAATGGTGCTTTTGCCTGCCGCACCCGTTGCACCGAGGGTCGTTGACGAAAGATTGACTATACCGTCGGAATTGACCTTTTCAGCGGAAGCAACTATATTGAAATATCTATACATTTCTTCGCCGAGGTCAAGATTTGCACCTGCGATTGAGTCAACCTTAACGCCGTCTGCAACCGCATCAAGAATATTTTGCCTGAGGTTAAGCCGTGCTATCTGAAAACGGTCCGTTCTTTCTTTGAGAACGGGTTTGTCGGCGAGATATCTTGCGGCAAGTGCATCATATCTGTATGACGGAAGCATCGCCCAGAATTGAGGACAGTTAAGCATAAGAGTATCAAGAATACCGCTTATCGCACCCGAAAGAAACGCATTGACGCCCGAACGCGGTATGATATGCAGAATTGAATTAATAAGATATCCGAGAGTTGTGCTTCCCTTCGACTCTGCAAAAATATTTGTCATAAACTGATGATAGAGATATTCATCGTCGAGGCGCCATTCTCTTGCAAAGAAATCGGCAACAATGTCTGTGCCGTCAAGGCAGGCAACCGTATTGACAACACGGTCGAGTTTTTCATGACCGTACTTATCAAGATATGCGGTGAGAATCGTGCCGCCGAGGCTGACGGGAAGAAGTGTTACCTTATCGTGACCCGTCTGCTTTTTAACCATTTCAATATATTCGTCAAGTTCATCAGCCGAATCCATGGGGTCTCCCACAAGGTTAAATGTGAAAAAATATACATGATCCTCTCCGATTTCATCAACAAGCGTTTTTATGGGAACCATTCTGTAAGTCCAGTCAAGTTCATCCTCGGTCATCTTTTCAAGAGAATGGTTCCATCTCTGAGTTTTGAGATTTTCAACATGGTTGCCGTTTTCGTCACACCTTTGGTATTTGAATATTTCGGAAACAAAATTATATGCAACCTTATCAAGCCCGATGTTTGTCTGGAAAGCGATTGTTGCGAATGCACTTGCAATAAGTTTTGCAATGTTACCCGCCGAAAGTGCCGCTTCGTTGAGAATCATCAGAGTGCCTCCGATATGGCTTCCATTATACATAACAGGTTCATCATTTTCGTTATAAAGATATGTGGGTGAATGATTTATGCCCGGAAGAACGATTACGGGCGAATGTCCGCATTTTCCGCCGCAGTCGGTTTCCGTTGCCGATGCATTCACCGTACCTGCCGAAACAAGCACTGATGTACAAGCCATAAAAGTTTTCCCTCTTTTCCATTCTCTTTCTCATTTTCAAATTCCCTCATTTACAGCGTGTTTTTCATCGACTCAGACTGCATACTGTAGAAGTTTTACGCAACAACCTCAAAGGTGCAGTTGCTGTCAGGAAGATTTTCAAGTTCGATTTTCACCGTTTCGGGAACAACATATCTGTAATATATTCCACTGTAATCATCAGGCTGTATTTTATCTTATCACACATAGTAAAAAGTTACAATATGTATTATTAATGAGTATAAAACAATAATAAAGCAACACTTACATTCAATGAAAAGAGATGCTTGTTGCCGCTGACTGCTTTACGGGCGAAGGAAGAGATGTTGATACAGTTTACTGTGAGTTAGGCGATATCGGCGGAATTTCATCAGGTGCATCACAAGAAGCTTTTCAACCGCCTGATTTATCGGTAAATCTTAAGGCATTAACCTTTATTATTAAACTTATTATGAAAATTTCTGCTTATTAAAATAACAATTTTTATTACATTAAAAAAGACAACCCCAAAAGAGTGCAGAATTTACTGCACCCTTTGAGGGCTTCGATTACAAAAAAATTGAGTATTCACAGGTCAAATCCCTTATGAATACTCAATATGGTCGGAGTAAAGATGATATATCCAAACCCGCGCAAGCGGTTTCAATCTCTTGGAAAGAAACACGCTTTGCGCCTTTTCGGTAATTAAGATTTATGAGAATTTCGTCGTCATAAACGACTACACTGTTTACAAATCTGTCGATTAATGCTCTGCGACCTTCAAGAGTATTCGTATCAATATTTCTGAAACTCATTATGTAGAACATTATCTGTTCATAAGAGAAAGTCGGTTTTTTGATTTCTTCCTGAATTATGCTCAATTCAAGTTTTCTTTTCGTTTCTTCAAGCTCATCAAGTCTTCGCTTTGCAGAGTCATTTATAATGCCTGCCTGAATGGCATTCAGCATATTTTCTATGCCCTTTTCGGTGTCAGCAAGCTGTTTCCTCATCATCGGCAACTCACCGCATTCCTGTCCCTGTGCTTCATACGCCATTTCCGTAAAGTATTTTACAAAATCATCGTCTGAAATCATTTCTTTGACATACTTGATAACAACATATTCAATCTTATCCTTACGGATTGATTTGTGTTTTGCATTGCAAGTCTTTTTTCTTTTTGTGTTGGCACATCGGTAGTATCTGTATTTTCTGCTCTTGTATTTACTTGTTCCTATTTCGCCAACCATAAATGCACCGCAGGTTCCGCAGAATAATTTTGTTGTCAGCAGATAATCGTCTTCGGCTTTACGTTGAGCCGGAGCTTTTTTGTTTTTCTCCATCCGTTCCTGAACCCTGTCAAACAAGTCTTTCGGAACGATGGCGGGGATTCCGTCGGGAATCACAATGTCACGATACTTGTATTCACCCATATATCTTCGGTTGTGAAGAACACCCGAAACAAAGTTAAGGTCAATGTCGCCACCTTTGTTTGTCTTTGCACCGAGTTCGTTGAGTCGGTCACGGATTTCTTTCATTATCATTCCGTCATCGTACATTTTAAAGATGTCAAGCACAACAGGTGCGGTCAACGGATTAATCTGATAATGTTTTTCTTCATCAATCGTGTAACCGTAAGTCGGAGTGCCGCCGTTGTATTTGCATTTCAGGGCATTCTCTGTGTGACCTCTAATTACCTTGACTGCAAGTTCGGCAGAGTAGTATTCCGCCATACCTTCGAGCAACGATTCAAGAATAATTCCTTCAGGACCATCTGCAATATTTTCTGTTGCCGATACAACTTTTACGCCGTTCCTTTTGAGCGTTGCTTTGTAGTGTGCACTGTCATATCTGTTGCGGGAAAATCTGTCGAGTTTCCAGACGATAACCATATCGAACAAGCCTTTTGCACTGTCCTTAATCATCTGCAAAAACTCGGGTCGGTTATCTGTCTTTGCGGAAAACGCACGGTCAATGTAATGTCGGACAATCGTGATTCCGTTCTTGTCGCAATACTGTGTACATTCTCTCAACTGACCCTCAATGGATTCTTCTCTCTGACCTTCTGTGGAGTATCGTGCGTAGATAACTGCTTTCAATCATCTGTCACCCCCTCAGAACTCAAAAGTTTCAGAAGAGTTGCCTTGAGTTGATGGTTTGCTCTGGAGTTGGGGTCAAAGCACATTTCAACAAACTTTTCCATTTCGGGACTGTACTTTGTTTTGTGTTCATACAGTCTGCCTTGCGGATTATCTGTCCTGCCGTAGATATAATCAAGCGACACATCATAGTAATCTGCAAGCTTAACCATATTTTCAGGCGAAGGTGTTGCCGAGCCGTTTTCATATCGGTTGATGCTCGACTGCTTCATTCCCGAAATCTGAGCAAGTTTGTTTTGGGAAAGACCCACACTTTCACGGAGCGATTTCAGCCTTTTGCTGATGATTTCCATCGTTTCACCTCCTAATATTATATTGTGTAATCATTGTAGCACAAACAATTATAAATGTCAACTACAATTTTGCATATGAACTGAAAGGGGTTAGGCGAAATTTTTTGCCTAAACAAACAACACAAGCCTTTCTCTTGTTACGAGACTTTTTCTCTCAAAAGGCGTTATTGATTTATGCAAATACATAATGTAAAATTTAATCAAGGAAGCGCTTCTGAATTTAATTTGAGGTGAACTTATGAAAATTTATTTTAGCGAAAACTTGAAAAGACTGAGAACTCAAAAAGGATTAACGCAGGAAAAACTCGCAAATTTTATCGGTGTTTCTTATCAGACAATCAGCAAATGGGAGAATAGTGATACATACCCCGATATAACCACCTTACCTGCGATAGCAAAGTTTTTTAATGTAAGTGTTGATGAATTGCTCGGTGTAAATCAAGCGGAAAACGAAGCCGAAATTGCTGAACAAATCGAAGTATACGATAATTTGACCGATAAAAAGTTGATGTGGGATTTAATCAGCACTCTGAAAGAAAAATTCCCCAATGATTTCCGTGTTTTAATCAGATACATCGCATATCTTTCACGCTATTCTGACGATAAAAGCAAAAGATTATCCGAAGTTTTGGCAATATATGAAAATATTCAGCATAACTGCACCGATGACCAAATACGAATCATGTCAAAAAGAGCATTGATTGAGTTGTATCACTCACTTTCAAAGAAAGAGGGCAACGAAATATCATTTGATGACTGTGAAAAAATTATATTGCAAATGCCCCGTATGCGTGACAGCAAAGAAACCTTTTCTTTCTTTTATCCGCAAACTCATCCTGAGCGTGAAGAAAATATCAGAAAAACCATTGAGGAAGAAATTCTTTTACTACACACTCACTTGGAAAGCTATTACTTTTTCAATGATAGTTTTGATACCGATTTCAAAATGGAAATGTGTAAAAAAGAAATTGATTTTCTGAATTTCATTTATGATGACGGCAATTACGGAAAACTGTGGCAAGTAATGATACACAATTACGGTCATATTGCAATCAGATTTTCACAAAAAGGTGATGTTAAGTCGGCGCTTGTAAATCTGAAAAAGTCAGCAGAGCTTGCTGTTGAATTTGACAATATGGACAGAATCAGCACAATGCACTCAAAACTTTTTGAAGGGAAACAATTTGACAAACATACTCTCGGAAGCACATATTGTGCAAAGAAAACCGTAAAGAAACGTATGATTGAAAAATATCCTTTATCCGATGAGTTAAAGAGTACGGAAGAATTCAATTCAATTATATCAATGTTAGAGTAATAAGGCGGTTCTGTTCAAGAAAACATTTTTGTTTGCAGATATAATTGCGTTGTAGAAATCGATTTTTACAATCAATCTGAACACAGGAGAATATATTATGGAGAACACAGAACTCATATTCAAAGCTGTTGAATTTGCAAAACAAAATGCATCCGACAACGAAATATCCGTTGAAGACGTTGCCGCAAACGCAGGCTTTTCCATTGATTATTTCAATCGCATATTTCTTACTCACACGGGATTTACCGTGACAGCGTATATGAATTATGTCCGTTTAAAAAATGCAACAAAATTGCTTCGTACCACAGACAAATCCGTTTTGGAAATTGCTCTTGAAATCGGTTATGATTCTCACGAAGGTTTCACAAAAGCATTCAAGAAAAAATACGGAGTTACTCCGAGCGAATACCGTTCCAAAACGAAAAATCAGATAATGTATCTCGGAGAGATAACAGACAAAACTGTTGCTGCCCGTTTCATTCACAGTAACCCCGATTTTCAACTTGTTGATTCCGACATCGCTATTGATTATCTTCTTGAAAAAGATGCAAAGCGATATGGTTACTTTTGCACAACAATAAAATATTGCTGTCTTGAAATCGCCGCACCGAACGGAGATTTTGAAAACGGTTTTATCGGAATCGGTGACAACGGAAACGGTAAAAGTTATATTAAAATTATGACGGATGATTTTAAACTTTTATCGGAATGGATAAAACGATTCCCTCAAAGAAAAGCATTTTATTCAACAAAAGATGAAACAGAAATTTATGAAATTCTGAAGTCTTACGGAGTTGAAGAAAAACTGAAAGTTACACCGCAAGCGTTATATTTTGGCGAACCGATTGAAGCAAAACTGCCCGACGGAATTGTTATCCGTTTGCTGAATCCTTCCGATAAAAAAACAATTCTCAAATGGGCAAACGGAAAGAAAGACGGTTATATAAATCATCTGCTCAATGATAAAGATTATCTTGATGAAAACAATCTTGAATACGGGGTTTTTGAAAACGGAGAATTGATTGCCGTTGCCGGATGCGGCATTGATGAAGTTCACGGAATGCGGCTCAACAACTGCTGTGCAATCCGTTTTGCCGATGGCAAAGAAAGCGATAATTTGTATCGCACAATATTCGCTTTTGTTACCAACGATATATTGAACAATGGTGCGTTGCCCTTTGATGATATTCAACACGGCGATTATGCACGAACTCACGGCAACTTTACTTCTGTTGATTACGGATATGAAATTGTAAACAGAAGATATGACATAATTTAATTTCAGAAACAGTTTCAGCCTGCGGATTTTTACAATTCTGCAGGCTGATTTTTATATAAATCTTTATTGATAAACACCTTGTTTTACTGCTTGCTCACTCTTTGGCAAGCAGTGCAAACCTACGCAGGATTTACATTTTCGCTTGCCAATTTGCTCATGTTTGTAACTTGGCAAGCAAGGCAAATGTGGATACAACCTTGCCAAAAGTTGCTTTCAAATCGTTCCTGTTTCACCTGTTCACATTCTTTGCAAGCAGGGCAAGTGTGTATACACTCTCGCAAATCACGCTTGCAAATTCGTTTCCGTTTTCACCGTTCACTATCTTTGCAAGCAGGGCGAGTGGGTATATTTACACTCTTAAGGAACCATTGGTGAATTTTTGTTGTTTTTCTTGAAATATTGGTTATGAAGCCAAGTCAAGACCATGGCAAAGAACCGCATATTTTGCTTTAATCAGCGGTATTTCGAGGGAGAATGATGCAGGAATATCAATCTCATCGACGAAGTTGAAGAAAATGTATACTCTCTGATATCTCTTTCCGTTTATCTTTTCCGCTTCGAACACAACGATTTTCTTTATGAAATCGTTGATTATCTTCGGCGTAAGTTCGGGGATATCAACATATTTCTCAACCAAACTTAGGAATGAATCAATATTGCTGATTACAGCTTCGGCTTTCTCAATCTGTGACTGCATTGCCGAAAACTCTTTTTCCAGTTTCTTCTGTTCTTCCTCGTAATTTTTTGCAAATTTCTCGTATCTTTCCTTACTCATTATGCCGAATGCCATATCCTCATACAGTTTTTGCATCAGAAAGTCGATTTCGTTAATTCTTTTCCGTGTCTGCTCGAGTTTCTTTTTCTCGGCACTTATGCTTTTGCCTTTTTCAAGCTCTTTTTGAGCAATCCATTCTTCACGGAATCCTTCGACATCTTCTCTGATGTATGCAAGCACTTCTCTCAGATGTTTATGCACAAGCTCTTTGATTACAATTTCACGAATAAAGTGGCAACTGCAAGAACCTCTTCCGCTTCTGTACTCGGAACAGATATATCTGCCTTGGTCTTCGTCATATCTACGTGCTGTCATAAAGTTCAGCTTGTGACCGCAATCACCGCAGAATAGCAAACCTGCAAATAAACTCTGTCTGCCCGTACTTGTCTGCCTTCTTCTGTGCTGACGAAGTTCCTGCGCTCTGTCCCATTGATCCTGAGTTACAATCGGTTCCTGAGCATCAGGGATGATAACCATATCCTCGGCATCGTTTTTGTATCGTTTTTTAAGTTTGTATGATTTGGAATAGGTTTTGAAATTGCAGATACAACCCGTATATTCCTGCCTTGAAATGATATTTCTGATTGTTTCAGTACACCACAGATACGGATTCTCGGGTTCGGGTGTTCCTTTTCGTCTCGCATACAATGCTTTAGGAATTGGTACACAGTCGTTTTGCAGAATTCTTGCAATCTGCTCAATGCCTTTTCCGTCAAGAACCAAATCAAAAATTCTTTTTACAACGGGAGCAGCTTCTTCGTCGAGCAACCATACTCCTTTTTCATCAGGGTCATCAATGTAACCGTAGGGAGCATTTGAAATGTGCTTGCCACTATTTGATTTGTGCTTGTATGCCGCACGGATTTTTCGACTCGTATCTTTCGCATAGAAATCGTTGAACAGATTTCGGAACGGAGTAAAATCATCTTCGCCTTTTGCACTGTCAACACCGTCATTCACTGCGATGAAACGGATATTCTTGCTCGGGAAATACAACTCTGTGTATTGACCTACCTGAAGATAATCTCTGCCGAATCGGCTCATATCTTTAACAATGAACGTGCCGACAAGTCCTTGCTCAATCATCTCAAAAGCCTGCTGTATTGCAGGTCTGTTGAAATTAGTTCCGGTATAACCGTCATCGGCAAGGATTTTTGTGTTAGTAAATCCGTGATCGGCTGCATACTTGGTAAGGAATTCTCTTTGATTATGTATTGAATTTGATTCGCCATCCAAAGAATCCTCTGAACTGAGGCGGCAATAAAGGATGGTAATTTTTTGCTGACTCATTGTGTTGTCCTCCTTTTCGGGTGAGTCAGCTGACGTTTTTATTGTGTCCGTTTCGATTATATCATAAAGATGTTCGTTTGTCACCCGGAAACCTCCTCATTATCATCAAAAATCATTCTCTTAACTTTATCGAGAATTTTTTCTGTGCCTGAAAATTTGGTTGTCACGATATATGTGGTGTGACCGATTTTGTGCTGTGAAACCCTTCGCATGATTTTACTGATGTTTGACCAATAAATCTCACATTCCTCAATGAAAGATTCGGGCGGCTCAAAAATCGGTTCGTAGAGTTCGCATAAATCGTAAGGATCATAATTAAATTCGATGGGCTCGTAAATGTTTTCTGTCATAAGAATCTTCCTTTCATTATTCAATATTTTGATTTTGTGCTTTGGTATTTTGTCTTTCATTTTGAGGTTGGTTTTGTTCTGATGCTTTGACATTTGCCATAACAACCGAAATGATATATTTTGCTCGTTTGAGTTCTTCAAGGCTGCCGTAATTGCTTTCGAT
>JAFWYP010000031.1 GCA_017517665.1 Clostridia bacterium
GCTCTTTTATTCTGACTATGTAATCAAAATTTATGACTTCATCACCGTCTTTGGTTCTTATACTTAACCAATTATCATTTACTCCCGTTATATTACATTCTATTACAGATGAGTTACTGTTTGAAGTATAAACAACACAGTCCTTTCCGATATATTTAGCAAAAATATCAGTCATATTAATATCGCCTCTTTTCTTACGCTTTTTAATGATTCTTCTGATATTACAAGATTTTTCTTCTCTGAACAAAAAGAATAAAAAAATGAAAATGAATATTACCGGAATGTATGAACTCAAAGTATAACACCGTTCTTTCTTTCCATTCTGAGGTAAGATCCGACAGGTATTTCAACGGAACAGTCAATTGTAAACTTCATCATGGGATGAGGTGCGTTATCCACTTTCTCACCATCTTCGTTTTTGAGATTTTCAACAGTAACTTTAATCGGCTTTTTACCTTTAATCATTACCTCAAGCTCATCGCCCTCAAAAAATCTGTTGCGTTGAGAAGCATAAAGAATTCCGTTTTCCCATTTTTCAGTTATAGCAGCAACATCCCATTCACGAACATATCCGCCGTTATAAAAAATCTGCGCATCATCCATAGGTGTTGAGAAATAGAAGCCGGTGCAGTATTGACGGTTGCTTGCTTTCCTTACCTCATCAATTATCCACTGCTCAGGTTTCCATTCATCCGAAAAACCTGACTCGGCGTAACTGTCCGTTGCACATCTGTATGCGTTAACAGAAACTGCTGTATAATATGCTGATTTCGCTCTGCCTTCGATTTTAAAGCTGTTTATTCCTGCCTTAACAAGCTCGGGAATATGTTCAATAAGACACATATCACGTGAATTCATAACATATGTGCCGGTATTATCTTGTTCAATAGGAAAATATTCACCGGGGCGCTTTTCTTCAACAAGTGAATAACGCCAACGGCAAGGCTGCGCACAGTCTCCTCTGTTTGAATCTCTGCCTGTCATATAGTTTGACAAAAGACATCTTCCAGAAAAAGAAACGCACATTGCTCCGTGTACAAAACATTCAATTTCAAGGTCAGACGGAGTGTTTTTTCTGATTTCAATTATTTCTTCAAGAGATAATTCTCTTGCTGTAACAATGCGTTTTGCACCCATTTCATAAAATGCGTTTGCAGCCGCATAATTTGTGATTCCTGCCTGAGTTGAAATATGGATTTCTACATCCGGTGCATATTTTTTTGCAAATCCCATCACACCTATATCAGTAATGATAAACGCATCTACACCGCAATTTGCAGCATATTTCAAAAAATCAGGAAGCATGGAAAGCTCATTGTTTCTGGGTACAGTATTACAGGTGAGATAAACTTTAACACCTTTTGAATGAGCATATTTGCACGCTTTTTTCAGGTTATCGCCGCCAAAACTCGCCGCTGCAGTACGCATTCCGAAGCAATCGGAACCGAGGTACACTGCATCTGCACCATATTCAACAGCAGCCTCAAGTCTTTCAAAATCACCAGCAGGCGCTAATATTTCAGGTTTTAAAATATTTGTCATAAATAAATTTTACTCCTAACGGCTGTTAACTCTTAAAACTTCAATACCGTTTCTGTCATGCTCGGTTTGGGTTTTTGCCATATAAATTTCGCCGTATTTATCATGACGGAAGTAATAAAAATCGGTATCATCAGGGAAAAGAGCTGCTTTAATTGCATCATCGCCTGGATTGCAAATCGGTCCGGGAGGAAGACCCTGGCTGATATATGTGTCATAATAATTCTCGTAAATTGCAGCCTTATCGGGTGTTGTATTAGGTTTAATATAATTCTTCACATAATTCTTTGTTGAGTCACAACCGAGAAGAGGCCATGAAACAGGATGACTTAATCTGTTATGAAGAACAGAGGAAACAAGTCCCATCTGAGTTTTGTTTGCTGCTTCACGCTGAATAATAGATGCAATAATGATTATTTCATCTCTCGTCATTCCGAGTTTTTCACGCTGAGCTTCATATTCTTCAGTCCATTTTGATTTTGATGAATCAAGAAATTTTCTGATTACACCGTTTGCATTGCTTTTTTCATAAAACTCATATGTGTCGGGGTAGAGATAACCTTCAAGCGTAAATGTTCTGTTAGGAACAGAGCCGATTTCTTTAATAAAATCATAGTCAAAGTCTGCCCCGCTTACAGAAGCAAGAAGTTCGCTTTTACTGCAAACTCCGAATTCATCAATTTTATCAAAAATCTGATATAAAGTCCAGCCCTCAGGGAAAACAAGTGTTACAGTATCCGCCGTACCGGCGATCTGCTTGAATTCTGTAAGATATCCTTCAAGACCAAGGTTTTTCTGTACATAGTATATATCACCGTAATACACCGGGTCTGCAGGTTTTTTCTTTTTGTTAATATTTTTAATATAATCAAAAGTCTTATAAAAAATTTTGCAAAATGTTTTTTGCTTTATGAGATCATTATCACTTAATATATCAATTATTTCATCGGTAGTAGCGTCATTTGGAATGTTAATCTGAACTTTTTCATCACTTCTTCCGAACGCAAGAATATCATTTATGCATGAAATGGCAAAAGCAGAAAAAGCTGTTGAAAAAATAATAACAACTGCGCAGAAAACAGCAGTAACAGCACTTGCTGCACGACGGGTTTTATAATTTTTCAGCGAAGGTGCATTGCTTTGTGCAGGAACAGATTGAGTTTGACGTTTCGCAGGCTTTCTGTTGGAAAAATAAATTTCGCCGTTATATCTTGGCTGCTGATCGTCAAAATTTGACAATACGGATTCGCTGTCATCAATATGAACCTCAAATTTCTTCTTAGGAGGTGTGACGAGAGGCGGAGTAAGTTTATCAAGGTCTTCAGGATTAAGAAATCCGTCATCCTCAATATTTACTTCAAATTTTCTTTTATTATCTTTATCCATATGTAGAAACCCCCTTAGCTTTTATTAATCCTCAGACATGTTTCTGTTAAAACATAGTCAATTGCTATATCAAAGTTTTCTGCAGGTAATTCTTTACAAATGCATTTTTCATAACAAAGACCAAGCGTTGTAATTTTTTTATTATACAAAAATCTATCATAAAATCCACCGCCATAACCAAGCCTGTTACCATTATTATCAAATGAAAGTCCGGGAACTATGCATAATGATTTATCAAAATTTTTGACTTTTAAGGAGGCTGTTTTATCAACACTCGGTATTCCGAATTTACCTTTTATAAGATCATCGGTTGATGAAATATAATAAAAATGCATATTATTACCCGAACAATACGGGACAGCAACTTTTTTTCCGTTTTCAAAAAGGAAACGGATAATTTCCGATGTATCAATTTCATTTTTAACTGAAATATAAATAAGAAATAAATTATAATTTTTCCAAAAATCAGATTCAATAAATTTATGATATATACATCCGTTAATATTCTTTCTCTCTTCATCAGAAATATTGTTTCTGATTTTGGAGTATAAATCTCTGTAATTATTTTTTTTAATCATGAGCACTGTAATGTTGATTTAATTTTTTCGGAAATTTCTTTTCCTTTAATTTCGGAAATTATTTCAAGTCCGAAATTAACAGCACTTCCCATACCCTTTGCGGTAATTATGCCGTTTGAATTGCAGACAAATTTTTCGGATAGAACGGCACCTTTTAATTCATCTTCAAAACCCGGGAAACAAACAGCCTCACGGTTGTTGAGAAGACCTTTTCTGCCGAGAATCATGGGAGCAGCGCAAATTGCACAGATAATTTTACCGTTTTTATAACATAAATCAATAAAATCGTTAACTATGAAGGAGTTCATAAGATTGGTTGTGCCGGGCATGCCTCCCGGCAAAATAATTCCGTCAACAGAATTGTTGAATTCAATCTTATCTGCAGTTGTATCACAAATAACAGGAATATTATGTGCACCCGTTATTGTTTTTGAGCCGATTCCGACACTTACGGTTTCAATGCCTGCTCTTCTGAGAACATCCATAGTAGCTATAGCTTCAACTTCTTCAAAACCGTCTGCAAAAAAAATATATAACATATTAATCCTCCAAATCAATCAAGCGTTAGTCCGAGATAAGCGTTATCAATCAAACTAATTAAACGGTCAGCATCATCATTCAGCGGAAGAATCATACCGGATTTTGATATTTCAAATATATTATCTGATGTATTAAAACTCACGGGAAACTCAGCTTTTACTGAATTTAAACCGTGTCTATCTGCAATTGTATTTATAACATCAACAAGCAAATCCGGTGTAAAAGTATTTTCCTTTACAGTGACAACTTCTTCATTCACGCTATAAAGTGCATACCCTTTACAGCTTTTAAAAATATATCCGCCGTAATATTCATTTTGTTTTACTGCGTAGTCAACGGAATATTGATCCCATTTGAAATAATCATTTTCATTTAAAAAAGAATTTCTGATATCAGACAGTTCAAAGTCGTCCGATTCTGATATAATATTTGCATTTGTACAAAAATCAGCACAATTAAACACAGCTGTTTTTTTATGAAAAACCGTTTTATATCCGAAACGTGAATAATAGTCAAAAAGCGATTCTTCAGCCGGTTTTAATGATATAAAATATTTTTTTCGGTTTTGCGATAATTTTTTTGCAAAATCAAGAAGTTTTGCCATCTGTCCCCTGCCACGATATTCTTTAAGTGTGCACGCGGCATAAATATAGTATGACGGATAATCGCATCCTTTGATATGCATATATCCGTCAAGTAAAAACAAGACAGAAGTTATTATGCCGTCACAGTCATTAACGACTGTATTTTCAGGTTTATAATGTGCATCAAGAAAAAAGCGTACATCTTCATCGGAATCACCGAACGCTTCTTTCCATAAGGTAATAATCCCTGGAATATCATCGATTTTGGAAAGTCTGATCATTATTTTATCCCTATTGCCTTTGTTACGGCGTCAAATACTGCTGCCGAAATTGTTTCTATAGGCAGAGGATTACCGTCTTTACTGCAGTTTATTCTTATCCAGCCAAGTTTATTGCAAGCATAGTCTGCTGCTTTGCGGCAATTATTAAGATATTCAACATTCTTTTCATGGATATCCTTCTTAGATTCATCGCCGTTATATCTGCCTGTCATAAGCTTCTGGGAAACTTCAATGGGCATATCAAGATAAATTACAGCATCCGGTTTGGGAATACCCATTTTGTTGTACTCAAAATCTTCAAGCCATTCAAGATATGAATCCCAATCTGCTCTGTCAGTTTTTGTCAGCTGATGATATGCGTTTGATGTTGTGTATCTGTCGGCGAGAAAAATTTCATCATTAAGGTATTTATCTTTCCAATAACAATTATAGCTTACATATCTGTCTACAGCAAAAAATGCGGATGCCGCATAAGCGTTAACATCATCGGGTTTGTTTCCGAATCTTCCTGCAAGATACATTTTAACAGGTTCACATGCAGGATCATCATAATTGGGAAGCTTTATAAAATTAACACTAAGACCTATCTGATCAAGCTTCACCTTAAGCAATTCTTCCTGTGTTGACTTGCCGCTTCCGTCAAGTCCTTCAATAACAATAAGTTTACCTGCCATATTTCCTCCATTGTAATCTATAATTGTTAATATTATATCAAAATTATGTATATTTTTCAAGTACAAATAAGAAATTCACTCACGAATAACCGCGAGTGAATTTTAAATATTTCAAAACAATTTTGTATTATAAAAAACATTGAAAATATCATACCAGATGCTTTCTAAATAACTAATTAAAGAAATAAATTTTGAGTGGATATATTTCATGTTTTCATTGCGCATTTTATCTGAATATGTATTTATTTTTCCGATCAGTTGCTCGCCTTTTTCATATGAAGGATGACAAAAACCGACAACCTGCGCTTTTGGACCATCAACAGGTCTGTATTTTTCCATAACATATTGACTGCCTTGATAATTCAGATTGGATGTATTACCTCCGATTGATCTGACACATATCGTATCATTGTAAAGCAAATAACCGTTTTCAGTAACAATTTCAACATGATTAACATTATCTGTACCGTCAACATCAACATTATAAAAAACTATATCCCCTTTTTGAGGAATATAAAAACTGTCAATCGGATAGTATTCATTACGAAGTCTGAACCATGTTCTCATAGCGTCACAAGAAGCTCTCTGCGGTATGGCAGAATCAACAACACCCGCCTGAGCAGCGCACCATGAAACAAAAATGCAGCACCATGACGATTCTGTGTTTCTTCCATAATACCAATCTGTAAATTTGTTGATATCACTTTCATAAAACCCGATTTCTGCTTTTGCTATTTCAACAATTTCATCAGAAACAGCTTTTCGTGTTTCTTCAACAGAATTCAAAGTATAATTTTCTGCAGCATACGAAGAAACGGGATTTATAAAAAATATAAGAATTGCAAGAAAAACAGAAAAAAACTGTAAGATATATTTTCTTTTCATTTTAATTATCACCTGATTTCGATTCTTAAAGTTACCGTACAACTGTAACCTTGAGCGCGTCTGTCATATATTTTACATTATGTCTGTAATTATTGTCAATTGCTTCACATAATGCATGAAGCATTTCCTCATTGGGCATTGTAAACAAAAAAATTAAGGTCATACTCGATATCGGATAATGTACACCGTTTATACTGAATCCGTTAATCCGCCAATGAAGCTGTTCCTCTTGGTTTACAATAAGCTCTAATCTCTGACATAAAGCTGCATTGACATCGGAATCATCTGTTCATCTTTTGTGCATTCATAGAAAGTACCGAAAGTTCCGGCACTCTGTTGTTCATTCCGACTTCTGCTCCGTCGGTTGCTGCATAAGAAAAAATCAAAATTGTCGATGCTGTAAAAACAATAATCGAAGATATAATTATAGATAATTTTTCATTAAACATGCTATCTCTATAATTTTTATTTTAAAAAATAAAACAGGCACGTTATATGCTTTTTTTACATTTTACAACTAAACATTAAAAAAGTCTATAGTTATCAATAATATTTTATTTACAATTAGTCAAAAAATCAATTATCTTTAATAGAATTTCATGTTAACAAATTTTTGTTGTAAACAAAAAGATTATCTGTTATAATATCTCGCGAAAGATGGTGTTTAAATGTTTAATTTTTTTATTGAAGAAGGCAACAAGCACAATAATCGTTATATTATAGGCGGTGCAGATTATAATCATATAAAAAATGTTTTAAGAATGAAAATCGGTGACGAATTTTTGGTAAGCGAAAATAACGTCAGTAATCTTTGCAGAATTGAGAATTTTGAATGCGAAAGTGTCATTGCTGAAATTATTGAAGAAAGTTATCAGGACACTGGTCTGCCGATTAAAATATTTCTTTTTCAAGGCTTACCTAAAAGTGACAAATTAGAGCTAATTATCCAGAAAGCTGTTGAACTTGGCGTTGACGGAATATATCCTGTTGAAATGAATCGCTGCATTGTAAAACTTGACGATAAGAAAAAGAAAAGTAAAACCGAACGTTGGCAGTCAATTGCCGAAAGCGCCGCAAAACAGAGCAAACGCACCTCTATACCCTTTATTCATAATGTTTTAAGCTATAAAGAAGCTCTTTTGAAAGCTTCCGAACTTGATGTTTTTATTGTACCGTATGAATGTAAAAATGAAATGAAATCAACAATAAACGCATTAAAAAATATAAATCAAGGAATGTCTGTGGGTATTCTCATCGGTCCGGAAGGCGGATTTGAGCTCAATGAAATTGATTTGGCAATCAAATCAGGCGGTTTGCCTGTTTCGCTCGGAAAAAGAATTTTAAGAACAGAAACAGCAGCAATAACCGCTGTCGGAATGTGTATGCTCTATGCTGAAATGAAGATTAACGGAGATAATGAATGAAAGAATTACCGCGTGAATATTCGGATAGAATGAAAAAAATTCTCGGAAACGATTATGAAGAATATATAAATTCTCTTAATGATTCTCCGGTCCGTGCTTTTAGAGTTAATACCAATAAGATTACTCTTGAAGATTTCAAAAAAATCAACATATTTTCAAAAGAGAAAATTCCGTATGTAGAAAACGGATTTTATCTCGATTATGATAAAATCGGAAATCATCCCTATCACCATGCGGGAATGATTTATGTTCAGGAACCTGCCGCAATGGCACCTGTCGAATGTGTTGATATTGAACCCGATTGGAAAGTTCTTGATATGTGTGCTGCTCCCGGAGGAAAAAGTACGCAATTAAAGAATAAGCTTGGCGAGAACGGTATACTTGTATCCAATGAAATTATACCGTCACGATGCAAAATTTTAACAGGAAATATTGAACGGCTCGGACTTAACAACTGTGTAGTGACCTGTATGAATACCGCTAAACTTGCAAAAACATTTCCTAAAGCCTTTAATCTGGTTATGTGTGACGCACCGTGTTCAGGCGAAGGTATGTTCAGAAAAGAAGAAGCAGCAATTAATGAATGGAGCAACGAAAATGTTATTATGTGCTCTGAAAGACAGTCGGAAATTCTTGATAATGCAGCAAAACTCGTCACAAACGGCGGATATATTATTTATGCAACATGTACTTTTTCTGTTGAAGAAAACGAAATGACAGTTGATAATTTCTTGAAGAACCATCCCGAATTCGAGCTTGTTCCCGTAAACAAAAGAATCATAAAACATACGGTTGACGGCATAGAATTTGAAGGGTGTGAATGCAAGGATATCAAATTTACAAGACGTTTCTACCCGCATGTAAGCAAAGGTGAAGGTCAGTTTATGGCTGTTCTTCATAACACTCTTGACACTTTTTCTGAATCAAAACATATAAAAAAATCAGATGGTAAAATTGACAGAATTGTTGAAGAATTTCTCAATGATACACTTTCCGAATATAACAAATCTCATGTTCTGTCGTACAACGGCAATCCTGTTTATTTTTCACCGGATTTTGAAATTCCTAAAGGCGCGGCGTTTTGCTGCGGCATCACTATCGGAGAGATAAAAAAGAACTACATACTCCCCCATCATCAATTTTTTATGGCTATGGGAAAATATTTTAATAGAATAATCAATCTTTCTGCTGAATCTGATGAAATAAAAAAATTTCTTCACGGTGAAGAGTTTGAAACAGATTGCATTAACGGCTGGGCAGTTGTTATGGTTGACGGTTGCTCTGTCGGAGGAGTTAAGGTTGTAAACGGCAGAGCCAAAAATCACTATCCGAAAGGATTGAGAACAAAATAAAATATGCTTCCGGTTCATGTTGAATCGGGAGCATATTTTTTCAAGAAATATATATTTCAGATTTAATTTTAAATGTTCACGCAAAAATGTTATTGTTTATGGGAACAAGAATGCCAATTGTACGTTCTGAATCACTTATATCAAAGTGAATCAATAAGAGCTAAGTATTCTGTTACAAGATATGAGCCGATATGTTTGCCTACAGACAGTGTTTCGTCTGCAATACCGTCACCGATAATGTGACCCATAAAGGCAAAATTGTTATCGGTAAGAACATAGCCTATAGCATCGTTTGTAAGACTTACAGGATAGGTTGTAACGTTGTCAACCGATGTTGAAAGACTGTCGTAAGGCCATTCCGTACCGTCCCAATTTGCACCGCCTGTAATTTCATCATCCCAGAAAACTTCCGGATAAAGCTCGCCCGGGAAAAGAGCAAGTGCAATCTCATTGCCGAATTCAAGATAACCCATTTCAGTTGCCATACAGTATTCTTTAATAAGGAATCCGTCGTAGAAAATCTTGTTATTTACAAGTCCGATTTCGCAAGCGAGTGTAAGAATACTGTTTTCAGGTACGATGAACAACTCTCTGTGTTTTACATTTATAACGGGAGAAAGCTCTGTTGCATAGTCGGCATCAACTATTTTTGTCCCCACAAGCTGTCCGAGTGTTCTTGCACTTGCGCCTTTTTCTTCATGTTCTGTCATACCTGTTGTATCAACTTCAATGTCACGTGAAACCTGACCTACAGCGCCGGGTATCATGATAAAATTACCACCGTCCGTATTTTTGATATATTCATCGGTATAGTAGATATAGTCTGAACCCACAAGACCGTTGCTTGCGCTGAAAGATGTTGCATGGCAAGTTATATCGCTGATAAATGTTGCGGGATTTCCCGAATCCGGAACAAATTTAAAGCTTGCTGTTTCAGGGAGATTTTCTTTTGAAATAAGACCGCGCTTATCTTTGAAATATTCGCTCATATCAATTGACGAGAAGTAAAACTTGCCTTCTTCCATTTTTCCAAAAGCCTCTTTGATTGCTTCAACAGATACATTAATAAAGTGCTGCTTAAATGTTTCAGCAGTCTCAAGACCTGCCAATGTTCCGTTAAAACCAATCAGATTGCACCAGAATGTTCCGAAAAGCTTTCTGAAAAATTCCGTGCTTACACCTTGCGTATCAAGCGCAGAATGTGCATGAGTTGCACTTATATTGATACTTGCAACCTTGATACTCTGAGATTCACAGTATGAAATAACCGCTTTACGGATAGTGCGTATATCGGTTGATGTAACACCGAGCGAGTCGATTGCACCAAGAACAACCGCACCATCGCCGCTGTTATCGTCAATTACGGCAACGCGGATACATTGGTCATCATAAACGCCTTCAGCAAATTTATTGAGCAAATCTCTGCCAATGTTATACTTTCCGTTGTTAACATCATCAGGCACAATACTCTTTTTTGAATAGCCGAGCTTCCACACATTGTTTTCACCCGCTGAAGTCTTATATGTATCTCTGCCTGCCATAAACCCTATTTCATCGGAATTATAATCATCAATACTTTCCCAATCTTTGGGATTTACATAAATTGCACAGATTGATTTTGCAAGACCTTCAACAATAACATTGAGCGTATTGTAAAGTCCCTTCATAAATCCGTCTCCGGCTGATTCATCCTGTGCAGCGGTAACACTTTGCTCCAGTGCGGCATAAGATCCGACGGATACACCGGAAATCAAAAGTGTAAAACAAAGGATTACTGAAATGATTTTTAAAAACTTTTTCTTCATTTATTTGCCTCCGTTACAATTTTATTCATAGTATATCACGCAAAAGATAATTCTTCAAGTGCTTATAAAAAACTGATTTAAGTTCATTCATTTAATTTATGTATTCTTCGGTCAATTGACAGCATAAAGACTATGAAACCTCCGTTACTTTATGGATATTTATTCTCGGTGTGTCGTCGTAATCAGATTGCGGATATACATTACTGTGTGTGAGTGTATGAATCATACTCCGGCTTAACCGGTGGGTCAATGTCTCATCTATGGACACCAATATTGAAGAGCCTTCGGAATCCGAAGGCTCTCACATTTATTATCTTATTCCGTAATTTTCAATGATATAATCCATATCCTTATCTCCTCTGCCGGAGAGATTGATAAGCACCGAACCTTTGTCCATGCGCTGTGCAAGCTTCATTCCGTATGCAACGGCATGCGAGCTTTCAATAGCAGGAATTATACCCTCAAGACGGGAAAGCTTATAAAATGCATCAATTGTTTCTTCATCATCAATAACATCATATTTTACTCTGCCGATTTCCTGAAGAAATGCGTGTTCAGGACCTGATGAAGGATAATCAAGACCGCTTGCCACCGAATAAACAGGTGCCGGTTCACCGTTTTCATCCTTAAGCATTATGCTGTTAAAGCCATGCATAATGCCCTCTTCACCGTACTTAAGGCTTGCGGCATGGTCACCAAGCTTGGGTCCTCTGCCAAGAGGTTCAATGCCGTAAATATCAACAGGGTCATTAAGAAATCCTGCAAAAAGTCCTGCGGCATTTGAACCGCCGCCTACACAGGCAACAATTGCATCGGGAAGATGACCTGTCATTTCAATAAACTGATCTCTCGCTTCAATACCTACGACACTCTGGAAATCACGGACCATCATAGGGAAGGGATGAGGACCGAGAACCGAACCGATGCAGTAAATTGAGTCCTTATATTCCTTGCTGTATGCATCAAACGCAGCGTCGACAGCTTCCTTAAGTGTCTGAAGACCGTGAGTAACTTCTACAACATTAGCTCCGAGAATCTTCATTCTTGCAACGTTGGGAGCCTGCTTCTTGATATCAACAGAACCCATGTAAATATCACAGTCAAGACCAAAATATGCAGCTGCGGTTGCAAGAGCAACTCCATGCTGACCCGCGCCGGTTTCGGCTATAACCTTTTTCTTGCCCATATATTTTGCAAGAAGAGCTTCACCCATGCAATGATTGAGCTTATGGGCACCGGAATGGTTTAGGTCTTCACGCTTTGCGTAAAGCTGAACTTTACCACCGAGTGCATCGGAAAGTCTTTCAAGATGAGTTACGGGAGTGGGTCTGCCCTGAAATTCCTTGCGGATTCTGCGAAGCTCGGCAATAAACTTCCTTGACTGACAGATTGAATAATAAGCTTCGGTAATTTCAGCCATTGCAACCTTGAGTTTATCATCAATATAAACTCCGCCGTATTTTCCGAAATAACCGTTTTTATCGGGATAATTATTAAAATATGTTTCAAAATCAACATTGTTAAGTTTCATTATATATTCCTCCGTTGTTATAAATATTAAGATTTCATGCTAAACTACGCCATCGTTTTGTAAGTAAAATCATAAAAAACACCTCATAAAACAAAAATCCCCGACAGAAAAAGCTCTGTCAAGGACGAATAAATTCCGCGGTGCCACCCTGATTCACGGCAATGCCGTGCACTTTATGGGATACTATCATACCCCCGACAACTAACGTATGTCGTCACGTTGCAGAATACTCTGCGCACTGCGCATTTGACTGCACCCTCCGCGGCCCATTTGACAACTTGTTTCTTACCCGACTTTCAGCAACGCGGGCTCTCTGTAAAGTCATGATTGCCTTTATCTCCGCTTCAACGGTTTTTTATATTGATTTTTGATAATTATATCACCATATATTTTAAATGTCAACAGTAAAATTTATTATAAAAGGGACTGTGTGAAAACAGCCCCCAAAATCAATTCTTATGATTCTTCTCCCACTCAACAGTATCAACAAGCGACTGTCTGAGCGGTCTCGGTTCAAAACCGAGCTCATTTCTTGCTTTTGTATTTACAAAATTAAAATTCTCATTAATTTTTCTGATTGAATATTCGTTAATCATCGGAGGAAGCTTTGCAACCTCAGAGATTTTCTCATAAACCGGAATAACCTTATCAATAAAATCTTTTCTGAGAACCATTTTCGGATGCTTCTTTCCGCATACATCGGCAAGAACACCAATAAAATCGTCAAGAGAAATAACAGAACCGCAGGCAAGATAGCATTCCTTGTTTCCGCCTTTTTCAGCAGCCGCAACCATAACCTTTGCGCAGTCACGAACATCAATAAAATTGCATGAACCGAAATCGAACGTCATCGGGAACATTCCTTTTGAAAAAAGCTTGATAACCGATGCCATGCTGGATGTTCTGTTATTATCATAAGGTCCTATACAAGTGCTGGGATGAACAACGCAAACCTTCAAACTGTCGTCTGCATTATCGAGAACATACTGCGTTGCAACAGCCTTTGATTTTGCATATGTACCTTCAAGTAAATCGGGGTCAAAATGCGAAATTTCGGCAAGTTCATCATTACCCTCACCCATAGGAATTGCATCAATCGAAGAAACATAAACAAGGGTTTTGACACCTGTTTTTTTGCAGGCTTCTACAACCTTCTTTGTTCCTTCAACATTGACTTCCCACACCTGTTTATCTTTTTTACCGCTTATATCAACAACACCGGCAACATGATAAACGGTATCTGCACCTTCAAACGTTCTTTCAAGCGACTGCAGGTCACAAACATCTCCCATGAATTTTTCACAATCTATTTTATCAAAAACAGGACTGTCTGAACGGAGAAGAAGTCTTATTTTTTCGCCTCTGTCCGCAAGTTCTTTTACAAGAGCAAATCCAACATGTCCCTTACCGCCTGTTATAACATTGATTTTGCCGCTCATTCTTTTCACCAGCACCTTCATGTTTCTGTATCAATAATTTACCATTTTTAACAATACAAATCAAGAGAATTTGTAACATCATTTTATAAAACCTGATGTTTTTGTTCAATTTTGCGACATTTAACAAAAATTGTCGTAATCATTAAATTACATAATAAATTATTCATTGACAATTTATTATGTATATTGTAAAATATTATGGATTATTTATATCATACAAATATATATGTCTTTGTTTCCGGAGGTTATACAAAATGAAAATTGATAAACTTTGTGGTGAAAGATTCAAGGAAAAGCCCTCTGACTGCGTCATCGACAGCCATGCGCTCATGCTCAGAGGCGGTTATATGAAGGGCGTTGCAAACGAAATTTATTCTTCCTTTATGCCCCTTCGCAGAATCACCAGAAAAATCGAAAACATTATCAGAGAAGAAATGGATGCAATTGACGGTCAGGAAGTTCAGTTTCCTGTTGTTATGCCTGCATCTCTTTGGTCTGAATCAGGCAGATACGAAAGCATCGGAAGCGAGCTTCTTCGTTTCAAAGACAGAAATGATGCTCCCATGCTTCTCGGTATGACACATGAAGAAGCTGCTGTTCAGCTTGTTCGTGAATATGCAAACAGCTACACAAAATATCCCTTCATGATTTATCAGGTACAAACAAAATTCCGTGATGAAGCACGTCCCAGAGGCGGTCTTATCCGTGTTCGAGAATTCACAATGAAGGATGCATATTCTTTCCATACATCACAAGAAGACCTCGAAAGATATTATGATATCTGCTACAAGGCATATGAACGCATTTTTGCAAGAGCAGGTATCCCTGAAGTTATCACCGTTGCTTCTGACTCCGGTATGATGGGCGGAAAAATTTCGCATGAATATATGCTCCTCACCCCCATCGGTGAAGATTCAATCGCAGTTTGCCAGGAATGCGATTACAGAGCAAACATGGAAGCGGCTGAATGTATTATAAAAAATGAAATGACAGGTGAATCAGAAGAACTTGAACTTGTTCACACTCCCGATATTCACACAATCGAAGATATCTGCAACTTCCTCAAGACTCCTCTTGAAGAATCCTGCAAAGCCGTTGTTTATCAGAAAAACATGACTGATGAGTATGTCGTTGTGTTTGTCAGAGGAGACCTTGATATCAACGAAACAAAACTCACAAACTATCTCGGCGAAGCAGTTCATCCCGCAGTTATAACAGATGATTGCGGACTTTTCGCCGGATTTATCGGACCTTATAATCTCGACCGTGAAAAGTTCACTGTTCTTTTTGATAAGTCACTTGAAAATACACATAACCTTTCATGCGGCGCAAATAAGCTTGACCATCACTACACAGGTCTAAAAATCAGCAGAGATATAGGCGATGTTGAATATATTGACCTTGCAAAGATAATGGAGGGCGGAATTTGTCCCAAGTGCGGAAAGCCTGCAATCAATATTTCAAGAGGTATCGAAGTCGGCAACATTTTCCAGCTTGGTACAAAATATACCGAATCCATGGGCATGCAGTATATCGACAGCGAAGGTAATCTCCACTACCCCATCATGGGCTGCTACGGTATCGGTGTCGGCAGACTTGCAGCTTCCGTATGTGAAGCTCATCATGATGAATACGGTCCTATCTGGCCCATGAGCATTGCTCCCTGGCATGTTCAGGTTTGCTGCCTCAGAGCAGATGACGAAGAGTGCAAGGGTGTTTCCGATGACCTTTATCAGAAAATGCTCGACGACAGAATGGAAGTTATCTATGATGACAGAAACATCCGTCCCGGCGCTATGTTCTCCGACGCTGACCTTCTCGGCGTACCCGTCAGAGTAATCGTAAGCCCCAGAAATCTCAAGGAAGGCGTTTGCGAAATCGTTACAAGAGATAAAGAAATCAGCATGAAAGTTGAGCTTGACAAAGTTATCGAAACCGTTAAAGAAATTATCAACGACAGACTTAAATAAGATTAAAGCACCTTGCTTTTTGCAAGGTGCTTTTTGCATTTTATTAATAATTTAATATAACTATTAATTATCAAATTTAAAAGAGCCTGAAAGGAGGGTTACGGAATCTGTGCCAACGGTCAGCAGTCCTCCGTCGATTGAGGCTGTTTTTTTTGTATTTTCATCGAGCCATATCACACAAGGAGCCTTCACAACCGAGGTTGTAAACGGTATATGCCCTGCCATCACCGCAAGCTCGCCCTCGGTGCCTCTGACATCAAGCTTAATTATATCGCCGTTAAATTTATTTCCATCGGGTGACGCAACGGTGAGTCTAAATTTGTTCATAATCACGCCTTCTTTGCTTTTTCGACTGCCTCATCAATCGTTCCCACAAAGAGGAATGCCGATTCGGGCAGGTCGTCATGCTTTCCTTCGATGATTTCTTTAAATCCTCTGATTGTTTCGGCTATAGGAACATACTTGCCCTTGAAGCCCGTGAATTTTTCGGAAACATCAAAGGGCTGTGAGAGAAATCTCTGGATTTTTCTTGCTCGCTGAACAAGGAGCTTATCCTCATCGGAAAGCTCATCCATGCCCATGATTGCAATGATATCCATAAGTTCGTTATATCTCTGGAGAATTCGCTGAACCTCTTTTGCAACAGCATAATGCTCCTCGCCGACCGTTTCAGGAGAAAGGATTCGGCTTGTAGATTCAAGGGGGTCAACTGCGGGGTAGATACCCTGCGAAGCAATGCCTCTTGAAAGAACTGTTGTCGCATCAAGATGAGCAAAGGTTGTTGCGGGTGCGGGGTCTGTAAGGTCGTCGGCGGGAACATAAACTGCCTGAATTGAAGTAATTGAACCCTTCTTTGTTGAAGTGATTCTTTCCTGAAGCGCACCCATTTCAGTTGCAAGAGTGGGCTGATAACCAACCGCGGAAGGCATTCTGCCCAAAAGCGCAGAAACCTCACTACCTGCCTGTGTAAAACGGA
>JAFWYP010000032.1 GCA_017517665.1 Clostridia bacterium
ATTTTAGACAGCCAATCGTTTCCGTATGTTGAGGATATCGGATACGGAGATATAGAGTTTATTCCTACAGAGTATGCAAACGATTCTTCTGTTCCCAACTATGCAATAATCATTGAAGATTTAAAGCTCGATGGGAAATATGACATAAACGAGCTTGGCTCAAAGGCAGGCAAACTCACCATCTATATTAATGATGAAACTGTTTCTTTTGAGCGTTTAGCAGAGTTGATTCTTGAAGTCAAAAAAATATTTGACAATGCTAATGTGAAATTTTATGCTTTGGATTTTGTACTTGAATATCCAAAAGATGAGAACGGCACAATAAAAAAAGGTCGCGTGGAAGTAAGAGATTTCTTATATGCCGACATCTATGAAGAAGATATGATTGAACGAGTCAAAGCTTCTGATGAAGCTGCTAATGCATATTACGCAGAGCAGGATGCTGAAAAGCATCTTGATGAACAAAAATAGATAAGTTATTATGAAAAAGCAGGCAACACCACGCAAGGATGTTGCCTGCTGACTTTTTGTTTTGTGTTGAAAATTATATTATTACATTGTTTTGGGGACAGTAGATGAAAATAAAAGAGCGTGAAAAGTAGATAAATAGAGACTCTGAAACCGTTGATACATAAGGGGTTTGAAGTGCGGTAATTGAAGGGTACGTATAGTTTGACCTATAACCCTGATTTTGCGTTTTATGCGTTACAAAAGCAAGATTTTGAGTTGTAAATTTTATATGCCAACAAAAGAAAAAGCCGACAACAACAAAAAGATGTTGTCGGCTGAAATTCTATCTCATATCAGATAGTGGAGTATAATCCGTATTATTTTGCAAATATTCTTCAATCTTACCGCTTAACAGTAATCTGACATAACTCATCGGCTCGTTGTAGATAAGATAATCAAGTTCCGACACTTCGTACATATTACGGGCATATTCATCTTCAACTGCATCGCAGCCGATTGAAACCATTGAGCCGTCAATGAGTTTTACTTCAACACAAGCAGTGTCAATGTTGAATTCACAAGACATAATTTGATTTTTCATAATGTTTAAATCCTTTCAGATTATTATATTTAACACAATAAATACCGTCAACTGACTAGTTTTTTCTGAAAGGTTCCTCTACACAGTTAATCTGTACCCACTTTTGCAAAAACCTCATTTTCAAATTATGCCAATTAACAATTCGTTCATAATTTTTCTCGTCGGTTTTTTATCGCTTGTTGGTGAAATTCTTCCCCAAACCCCTGACAAAAATCGGAGAGAAAATTTAAAAATCTTCTCTCCGAGCGGCGCCCGTTGGGCTTAAATTTATCTTGACATGTAAATTAAATATTATCTATAAGCTCTTTTACATTTTCGATAAAATGTTTAGATATTAGACTTGATATTGGATCGGTGTCAGAAGTAATTCTTTTATTTATTTCAACCAATAATTTTTCAAGGTTAGTTTTGGTTTCTTTTTTATTTTCATCACTAACAAAAAAACGATTATTAAAATTTAATTCAGATAAAATTATGGCTATATCTCTTTTTTGCGCATTACCACTTGCATCATAAACAGATAAAAACAAACCCATTAATTCTTCACTAAAAGCTTCTATACTTAGTCCTTTTAACGACCTTTGTGAAACACTTTTATCACCCTTTAAATAAGATACAAGCATTTGCTCATTGTTGTAAGCAACAACAACTTCTTCAAGATTGTCAATTTTCTTATAAAGAGCTTTCGCCTCATCATCTATATTGTCAGCAAAAGCAAAGGAATGACCTTTGGGTTCTCTGATTTCTCCCAGTTTAATTTTCTGTTTTCTTTTTTCAAGACCTTTATCAATTTTATTATAATCAATTTCACAAGGTAAGTCCATTTCATATTTTCTAAATGCATGAATTTTAACCAACAACGAAATCAATTCATCTCCTGATAATTCACCATTATTTGCTTTTTGAACAGCTGTTGGTAAACCATCAATAATATGTGTTTTCTCTAAATCAAAAAAATCTGAATATAAAAAGCTCTGATAAACTGGAATTTCATTAGAAACAAATTTCTGATTTATTTCATCACAAAAATCCACTTCTTCCCATACGCCATCCACTATCCAATTTTTTAATGATTTCAATGCATAATTATTTTCCCAGTTTCTATGTTGTTTACTTAATTCTGAATCTGCAAATATGAATCCATACTCTCCCTCTTTATATTTCCCGGATTTTACACCAAACAACATAGCTCCAAACATATAAAGCAGCTTACTATTATTTATTTGTGTGTTTTGACACTTTTTAAGAGCAGCAAAAACTCTTTCAAAATCCATCAAATATGATTTTAAAGAACGAAGATTTTCAGAAGAGCTTTCTTCAAAAACTTGATAAATCACCTCAAGTTGTTCTTGCAAAAAGGTCTTGTATCCCTTTTCGGTTTCTATATAATTACTTATTATAGATTTGATTATTGATTCATAATCGGGAGTTAATTTAACCGTTCTTGAAATTAGTTTTTCTTTGAAATCTTTATAGTCTGTATCCTTAATTCGTTCTTCATCTGCTATAACAATTGTTTTTATTGATTTGTTTTCCGAATAATCATTTATCGCACCTAAAACATCAATAATTTTTAATTTTGAACGTTCTAAATCATCAAATATCAAGACCAATTTTTTTGTTACTGTTTTTTTACCAATGCGGCAATCAACCTCTTTTTCCACTCTAACAAAATCATAAATATTAACTGAAAGCGCAGTATTTATACCTTTTGCGACTTTTGACACTTCTCCCAAAGCCGCGCTGATAGGGGTAACAATTTCTTTCGCTTTGTGCGCTAACTTCTGTGCATTTTCAGAGCTTTCAAGAAATAACTTCTCGTAAAAAAGCTTTTCTTTTATCTTCATATGCAAACTATTTATAGAATCAATCCCAAAAAGAGAACAAATAACAAATATATGTTGTCCTTTTTCTTCTATTGATTTTGTTAATTGTCTTACTAAGAAAGTTTTTCCGCAACCCCAATTACCAGTAATCATCAACGAACCATTGTTTTCTTTTGTTTCTATAAACTTTTCTATTTCAAATCTGACATCCATTTTTTCGCCCCCATTAAATATTTTATTTATTATATCATATACTCATTCTGCAAACAACTAAATTCAGTAATACACCATTCGGAATGTTTTCATTTTATCACTTTAGAGACCATTTATAACATATGAAAAGAGATAGTGAAACGCAAGGTTTACCTTGTCTGATGAAATCAGCGGAACTTTGTTCCGAGAATTTCAAAGAAATCGCAATGGCACCGTAAGCGGTGTATAATTGCGCACTTTTACAAAGTGGTTGTTCGGTATAAAAAATCTATTGATGTTATCTCTGCTTGTAACTGTGTTGCTAAACACTTTTGAATTTAAAAACAACACTTTTGCAGCACAATCGAAAACTGTTGACAAATTATTCTTATATTGTTACAATAAATAAAAATTACTGAAAGGCAGGTGGACAAGATGACAATGATGATTAACACAATGAATCGGAGAGCCGTTTTGTCCGTTTGCGATTGATGTAACTTATATCTTTCTGTGAATTGCAGGCATCTCCGTATTTCTCGGAGGTGCCTTTTATTATTTAGGAGTAATATATGAGCTTAGAATTTCAAGGCATAAAACTGATGCCGATATCAGATTTAGGTGTCAGTCAGCTTTATCTAAATAAAAAGAAACTTGATAATATTTACAAATGGTTTTGTCCCGAAGATACCAAAAAGTATCCTCCTTTGCCTGTTCATGATTTCGGTGACGGCAAATACACTTTAACAGACGGACATAGCCGGGCCTATGCAGCCTACAAATCAGGTGTTACACTTATTCCTGTTGTTTATGACACCGACGAAATTATTGTGTCTGATATAGGATTGCTTCAATATCGTAACGATATTGAGTGGTGCAAAAGGCACAAAATATTTACTGTTGCTGATTTTGAAAACAGAATTATTCCTGATGAACAATATAAAAAGCTATGGATTGAACGATGTGACAAAAGCTATAATCTTTTGACGCAAACAACCGAAGATGAGAGAAAAACTTTAAATAATAATCACGGTAATCTTTATCTTTACGGAGCAAACGAAGATTTAGGCACATTATATTTTGAAAGCTCCGACGGAAAATTATTTGAATTCAAAAACAAATAAAACGGTTTGAATAATGAAGGTGATACAATGAAACTGGTTATAATATTCGGCAATCTGGCTGTCGGCAAAATGACGGTTGGGCAAGAGCTTGCAAAAATCACAGACCTCAAGCTGTTTCATAACCATATGACCATTGAGCCTGTTATAGAGATTTTCGGATATTATGAAGGCAAAACGGTACACAGATTGCGTCAGGTTTTCTTTGAGGAGTTTTCGAAAAGCAATAACTACGGAATGATATTCACCTATGTATGGGCATTTGATCATCAAGGCGATTGGGACTACATAAAATACGTTTCCGATTTGTTCAAAGAGCAAGGTGCAGAAGTTTATTATGTTGAACTCGTCGCTTCGCAAGAGATAAGGCTTGAAAGGAACTCAACAGAAAACCGTCTTGAACATAAACCGTCAAAGCGAAATCTTGATTTTGCAAGAAAAGATTTGCTTGACACCGATAAAAAATACCGCACAGAAAGCTATGACGGCGAGATAACATTCCCGAATTATATTAAGATTGACAACTCAAATCTTGCACCCGAAGTTGTTGCGGAAATGATAAAAGAGAGATTTGATTTATAAGGTGAGATTATGATTGACTACACTAAAATAAATTCAGAAACTTGGGATTCGTGGGCGGAAGACGGTTGCGAATACACCTTGCCCATAAGTCATGAAGAATACGAGAAAATTACTCCCGATAATTTTTCGGTTATTCTTACTCCTTGTATCGCCGTTCCTCATGAATGGTTTGGTGATTTGAAAGATAAAAAGGTATTGGGACTTGCAAGCGGCGGCGGTCAGCAGATGCCCGTGCTTTCAAAACTCGGTGCGGAGTGTACCGTATTTGATTATTCCGACAGACAGCTTGAAGCAGAGAAAACGGTGTCCGAAAGAGAAGGATACAGCATTACGATCATCAAAGGTGATATGTCAAAAACGCTTCCTTTTGAAGATGAAAGCTTTGATTTGATTTTTCATCCCGTTTCAAACAACTATATTGAAGATGTTTATCACGTCTGGAACGAGTGTTACCGTGTGCTCAAAAAGGGTGGCAGACTGCTTTCGGGACTTGATAACGGCATTGACTATTTATTTGAAGAAGATGATCCGTTGAAAGTGGTTAATCCCTTGCCGTTCAATCCACTCAAAATGCCGAAGGAACGACTTGACGCAATGATTGCAAACGGTGACGGCGTGCAGTTCAGCCATACATTGGATGAACAAATCGGCGGTCAGCTCAAAGCGGGATTTACACTCAAAGCATTGTACGAAGACCGTGACGGAGAAGGCGGAAACATAATCGGCAAATATTATCCGCAGTATATTGCTACATTTGCGGTGAAATAAGGTGATTTTGTGATAATCCAAGTTGAAAACAAGGAACGATTGAATATTTGTCTTGAAATAATCCGTAGCAGTTTCATAACGGTTGCGAAGGAATTCGATTTGACTGAAAACAACTGTCCTTCACACACTGCATTTATGACTATTGATAAACTTGAAAAACAATTTGATGATAACAGACCGATGTTTCTGTTTTATCAAGAGGATATTCCTGTTGGCTACTTTTCGCTTACAAAATGCAATGATGGCGAATGGGAACTTAATAACCTTGCAGTATTACCTGAATTTCGCCATTCAGGAATCGGTAAAGCACTGATTGACTATGCTGTTGCAAGGGTAAAAAACTACGATGGAAATAAAATATCAATCGGAATAATTGAAGAAAACACAAAATTAAAAGAATGGTATTTGAAGCTTGGTTTTAAACATATTTCAACACGTAAGTTTGAGCATTTACCATTTACAGTTGGATTTATGGAGTTGGAGGTTTGACGATGACAAAAGTTTATTTCGTCAGACACGCTGAACCGAATTATCACAACCGTGATGATATGTCAAGAGAACTGTCCGCCAAAGGAATGATTGATAGAGAACTTGTTACGCAGTTTCTTTCGGATAAAAATATTGATGCTGTTTTATCAAGTCCATTTAAAAGAGCATTTGATACTGTTGTACACTTTGCCGACAGTAAAGGTTTGAACATAGAAATAATTGATGATTTCAGAGAACGCAAAGTGGATAGCATCTGGATTGAGGATTTTACGGCTTTCAGCAAAGCTCAATGGAAAGATTTTGATTATAAATTGTCTGACGGTGAAAGTTTAAATGATGTTCAAAGCAGAAATATTTCTGCGTTAAATGGTGTTCTTGAAAAATACAAAGGCAAAAACATTGCAATCGGCAGTCACGGTACAGCCTTGAGTACAATTATCAACTATTATGATAAATCATTTGAATATGAAGATTTTGAAAGAATACGCACTGTTATGCCGTGGATTGTTGAATTCACTTTTCAAAATGACGAATGTATTTCAATAAAATATGTTGATTTGTTTTCGTTATAATAAAAATCATTTCTGTTAAGGAGATAACCTTATGTATAAATCCGAATTCTGCGAAGTGCATTACGAAGAAAACTACAATGTAGTATTTGTGAAATGGAAGAAGTTTTGTTCTCACGAAAACTACCGTGAGCCGCTTTTATACGCTCTTGAAATAATCAAAGAGCATAAGTGCGACTATGTTGCCGACACACGTACGGGTTTTGAAAATCATCCCGACGATACGAAATGGGTTGCAGATATTTTTATGCCGACGGCGGCAGAATACGGTTGCAAAACAATATGGTTCATCATTGATAAAGAAAATTCTTTGAAAGAAGAGCTCGAAGGTCAGGAAAGCGATTCCTCCGACAAAATTGCATTCAGATATATTTACAGTTTGGATGAGGTTGCAAAATGAAAATCATAAACACTTGCAACAGAATAAAAGCGCTTTTTACAAATGGCTTTGACATGTCTGTATGGAGAAAATATGCAGGCGAAATATCAAAAGAATTGCCGTCAAAATGTGAAAAAGATGCAAAAGATTATGATTTCAAAAAGGATGTTCTTCCCGTTCTTGAAGCCTCATTGAATGCAGATAAGATTGATTTCGTGAGTAAAAATTTTCAGATTGTTGTTGACACTCTGAATGCCAATCTTTCAAAGCTTTTTGACACAGAACCCGATATAAATATCATTCTGTATCTCGGACTTTGCAACGGTGCGGGTTGGGCAACTACGCTTGACAGCAAAAACACCGTTCTTCTCGGAATTGAGAAAATAATCGAGCTGGATTGGGGCGACGAAACAAATATGCGTGCCTTGATTCTGCACGAAATCGGTCATCTGTGGCATAAGATGAACGGTCATTTGTATATCCCTGATTTCACAAAACGAAGAAAAGCCATACAGCAGCTTTATCAGGAAGGTGTTGCTATGGTTTGTGAGCATATTCTTTGCTGTGACGATGAGTTTTATCATCAGGATAAAGACGGTTGGCTTGATTGGTGCCGTGAAAATGAAGCCGAAATCAAAAATGAATATCTCCGCCGTCTTGATGCAAAGGGAAGTGTTCAGGATTTCTTCGGTGATTGGTGTTCATATAACGGCTATTCCGACGTCGGATATTATCTCGGCTGTCGGTTTGTTGAATATCTTATGAAATCCCATTCATTAAAAGAGATTGCAAACTTTTCTTACAGTAAAATCAACAAGGAATTTAAGAATTACGCCCGACAGAGGTGAATTATGAAACTGACAAACTACGGTATGTCCACATTGATTGAAACAAGTACGCTTGAAGAATGTGCGAAATTGTGTGCGGAATTGGGACTTGATTTCATCGAACTCAATATGAATATGCCTCAGTATCAACTTGATAAAATTGACGTGGAATATTTCAAAAGCATCGCCGATAAATACAGCATTTGCTACACCGTTCACCTTGACGAGAATCTGAACGTCAGCGATTTCAATCCTTATGTTGCAGAAGCTTACACAAAAACTGTTGCCGATACTATTGAAATTGCAAAACAGCTTGGTGTCAGAGTGATTAATATGCATATGGCAAAAGGCGTTTATTTCACCCTGCCCGACAGAAAGGTTTATCTTTTCTCGGAATACAAAGAGCAGTATTTCAAAAGTATTGTTTCATTCAGAAATATGTGCGAGACCGCTATTGGCGATGCCGACATAAAAATATGTATCGAGAACTGCGACAGCTATGAAGATTTTCAGAAAGAAGCCATTGAGATGCTTTTGGAAAGCAAGGTTTTCGCTCTGACTTTTGATGTGGGACACAATCACGGCATTGGTGGAACAGACGAAGAATTTATTATGAAACACAAAGACCGCTTGCATCATATTCATCTGCACGATGCAAAAGGCAAGAAAAATCATCTCGCACTCGGTACGGGTGAAATGAATATTGAAAATTATATCAGCCTTGCCAATGAGCGTAACTGCCGTGTGGTATTGGAAACAAAGACCATTGACGGATTGAAGCAGTCTGTTGAGTGGTTGAAGAAAAACATTTGAAGCTATGAAGGAGAATAGATATGCCGATATTTACAATAACTTTTTGTGCGTTGATTTTTGTAATCTTCATACTTGATAACTTTATCATCATCCCCAAAACGGCAACAGTGACACTCAAAGAAAAACTATGGTCGGGACACAACAAAGGCTACATAAACCACGCTCTGCATCTGTCTGAAAATAAAATCAAAAAGGGACAAGTTTGGCGGTTGGTATCGTCATCACTTCTCCATATTGGAACGTGGCACATTATTTCAAATATAACCGCAACCCTCATTGTTGGCTATGCCGTTGAATCTCAGCTCGGCTCGTTAAAAACCGCACTCTGCTATATCGGCTCTGCGTTCATATCGGGTTTATATATGGCATTTGTGTATAAGCTTCACGAGGGCGAAGGTGCATCAACGGGAATCTACGGTCTGATTGCAGTGTTTGTTATGCTTGCCGTCAAAAACGGAACTGTTTTCTTTTCTCCCGTACCGACAATTGCATTGATTATTTTAGCAATTTACACAGTCGGCGGAATGTTTATGGGCAAAGCAACCGCTTGGGAGCATATTTCCGGATTTGCAGGTGGTCTGCTGATGGGATTTATTTTGATATAAAAGGATATTTTCTATGAATACAGATTTAATCAAATCGGTTGTTGAAAAGCAAATGAACACGAAGGTCAGGCAAATCCGCGCTGTCGGTAAGGGTGCAAGCGGAAGCGTTTATCTTGTAAAAATCACAACCGAGCCTTTTGAAATTGCAGTTAAAACAAGCAAATTCTATGATGCAATTTGCAAAGAGAAGGATATGCTTGATTTTCTTTCTCCCAAGGTTTCATATAAAGTTCCGAAAACCTATTTCCTCCACCATGAGAACGACACCGTTTATCTCGGTATGGATTACATAAAAGGAATGGGCGGTAAGAGTAAATATCTCGCATTTGTTCCGTCACGTAAACGGCTTAGAAACAGTATTATTGATGCTCTTATGAACGCACAAAGCGTGCATAATGACAAATTCGGAAAATATGACAAACCCGTGTATGATACTTGGGCGGAGTATTACAAAGATTATTTCGTTGATATTTACGCCTTTACCAAAGCGAAGTTTGAGAAAAACGAGATTGAA
>JAFWYP010000033.1 GCA_017517665.1 Clostridia bacterium
GATTTCAGCGTTCTTACAGCTATCATTATCAAGGACCTTATGAACGGAAACGCTAATCTTCCTAAAGGCTGTGAAGAGGAGAAGGTAGGACACAATGCTATCGCGGCGGGCTTCCAGGGTCAAAGACAGTGGACAGACTTCTATCCCAACTGTGACTATCCCGAAGCTCTTCTCAACACAACATTTGACTGGAACGGCGCAAGAGAGCCTTACATTCTTGCAACAGAAAACGACGTTCTCAACGGTATCGGCATGCTCTTCATGAAATTGCTCACCAACAGACCCCAGATGTTTGCTGACGTTCGTACTCACTGGAGCGCAGACGCAGTCAAGAGAGTTACAGGCTATGACATCGAAGGCAAGGCAAAGGATGCAGGCGGATTTATCCACCTTATCAACTCAGGCGCTTGCTGCCTTGACGCTTGCGGCGAAGTTAAAGACGAAAACGGCAACGGCATCATGAAAGAATGGTACAACGTTACCGAAGAAGATGCAGACAAGATTATCAACGCTACAACATGGAACGCAGCGGATAACGGCTATTTCAGAGGCGGCGGATATTCTTCAAGATTCCTCACAAGAGCTGAAATGCCCGCAACCATGATTCGTCTTAACCTCGTCAAGGGTCTCGGCCCCGTTCTTCAGATTGTTGAAGGCTGGACTGTTAACCTTCCCGACGAAGTTTCAGACACTATCTGGAAGAGAACAGACTACACATGGCCCTGCACATGGTTCGCACCCAGATGCACAGGCGAAGGCGCATTCAAGTCGGCTTATGACCTCATGAACAACTGGGGCGCAAACCACGGCGCTATTTCCTACGGCCACATCGGTGCCGATATCATCACAATGGCATCAATGCTCCGCATCCCCGTAGCTCTTCATAACGTTCCCGATGAAAAGATTTTCCGTCCTGCTTGCTGGGGCGCATTCGGAACAAAGGACCTCGAAGGCGCAGACTTCAGAGCTTGCGAAAACTACGGTCCTCTTTACAAATAATTAATTACCAATGAAAACAGGCTTGCACTTTTTTGTGCAAGCCTGAATTTTTCATTCTTCTATTCTGTGACCGTCCTTGAATTTAACCTTGCCAATGTAGGGGATTTTAAGGAAACCGTCAAATTCATCTTCGTCAAAGTTGATAGTGAGTTCGATATCCTTGCCAGGGAGGAGAGAGGTTCTGACAACTGCAAAAATGGAATCGTCATCCTCTTCAACGCTCTTGATTTCAATATCGGGAACATCAAATCCGGGGATGTCGAGGTCAAAACCGTATTCGCCGTTATTGTCAAAAACCTTTATCTTAACTTCGCCTGAGAAAAACATCGTATTAACGGTACATGCCCATTTGCCGAGACCTATCATAATAAATTCTCCTTTCGGTTTGCGATGATATTATTATTTTACCATATTTTACTTATAATGGCAAGTAAAAATCTTTTGAGTGCAGTAACCCCCGAGGCTCTGTGAGCTTCGGGGGCAGATTGTTTATTGAATTATTCGTCGTCTGCGTTAGCCTTTGCTTCTTCGATAACCTTCTGAGCAACATTTTCGGGAGCTGCTTCATAGTGGTCAAACTCGAATGAGAAATATCCTCTGCCGATTGTTACGGAACGGAGAACAGTTGCGAAATCGCCCATTTCAGCCATGGGAACTTCTGCTACGAGTTCCTGCATCTTGGGGTCATCCTCACAGGGTCCCATACCGAGAACGCGGCCTCTTCTCTTTGTGATATCGCCCATGATATCACCGAGATTGTCGCCGGGCATATAAGCCTTGAGTGAGCCGTAGGGTTCAAGGAGCTTGGGATTTGCCTGAGGCATACCGTTCTTATAAGCAATCTTTGCAGCCATCTTGAATGCCATTTCGTTTGAGTCAACGGGATGTGATGAACCGTCATAAAGAGTTGCTCTCAGACCAACAACGGGATAACCTGCAAGGGGTCCCTTAAGGATTGCTTCGCGAAGACCCTTTTCAACTGCAGGGAAGAAGTTCTTGGGAACTGAACCGCCGACAACTCTCTCTGCAAATTCAAATTCTTCGGAATCAATATGTTCAAATTCAACCCAAACGTCACCGAACTGGCCGCTGCCGCCTGACTGCTTCTTGTGTCTGCCCTGAACGGCAACCTTCTTGCTGATTGTTTCTCTGTATGCAACCTTGGGAACTGCAAGGTCAACCTCAACGCCGAACTTTGTCTTGAGCTTAGTAACGATAGCATCAAGATGCTGTTCGCCGAGACCGGAGATAATCTGTTCCTTGGTTTCTGTGTTTGTGTAGTAGCTGATGGTAAGGTCTTCTTCTGCGAGTCTGTTGAGACCTGCGGCAACCTTATCTTCTTCGCCCTTCTTCTTAGCCTTGACAGCCATGGGAAGGCAGGGTGCGGGGAAGGAAACGCCTTTGAGCTTGATATCCGACTTGGGAGCGCACATTGTGTCGCCTGTTTTGAAGCCTGAAAGCTTTGTTACGATACCGATATCGCCTGCAAGGATAGCTGCAGCTTCTTCCTGCTTGCCGCCCTTGGGGAATACGATTTTACCCATTCTTTCGGATTCGCCTGTGCGTTCATTATATGCAGGTGTATCGGGAGTGATTTTACCCGAAATAACCTTGAAATATGACATCTTACCAACGAAGGGGTCAGCAACGGTCTTGAAGCAGATAGCTGCAAGAGGTCCGTTTTCGTCGCAGGTAAGGTCGCCTTCGGATGCAACGGAAGCTGCGTCGGGAGCTGACTGAACGATGCTGTTATTGATAAGGTCAACAGCTTCAAGCTGATAACCCGAGCAAGCATAAACAGGGCAGATATCGCCTGCAAGAATGCCGGTCTTAAGACCTCTGTCGATTTCTTCATCGGTGAGAGGCTCACCGTCAAAGAATTTCATCATGAGTTCTTCGTCAGCGGATGCAACTGCTTCGATGAATGCTTCCTTCATTCTGTTTGTTCTCTCATCGTTTTCGGGCATGGGAGCGTCCGAACGCTTGCCGTCTTTGTATGAGAAAGCTTCGTTTCTTGAGAAGTCAACATAAGAAATAACCTTGTCGCCTTCAACATAAGGAACAACAACGGGACAAATCTTGTTGCCGTATTCTTCCTGAAGAGAATCGAATGTCTTGTAGAAATGAGCATTTTCAGCGTCGCACTTTGTGATTGCGAACATCTTGTTGATGCCTCTTTCTGTTGCAGCCTTGTAAGCCTTTTCTGCGCCGACGTCAAGTGTGGAGCCTGATGCAAGAACGATGAGAACAGCACCTGCTGCACGCATACCTTCGCTCATGCCGCCTGCAAAGTCAAAAAGACCCGGGGTGTCTATAATATTAATCTTTGTATTTTTCCATTCAAATGAAGCAATTGCGGATGCAATTGAACACTTACGTCTTTTTTCTTCTGCATCAAAGTCCATAACGGTGTTGCCGTCTGTAACTCTGCCGAGTCTGTCTGTTGCATTGGAAATGTAGAGCATTGCCTCTGCAAGAGTTGTTTTGCCTCGTCCGCCGTGACCGGCAAGAACGATGTTTCTGATGTCTTTTGCGCTGTACGATTTCAAAGAAATTCCTCCTTGGGGTTGAATATAATTCGGTATATATAAGTCCGCAAATTCCGCAACGGACTAAAAATTAAAAATTCTTATTTAACACTATACCGTATTAAATAGGATTATATCACAAAAGTTTTACCATTTCAATGTTTTTTTTAGTAATTTTTACGAATGAATAAATAATTATTTTGTGATTGTAAGAATACACAAATTTTTGTTTGTGTTTTTGTAGGAATGCATAAAAAAACAGGATATCTGCGAAAGATACCCCAAAAATAATATTAAACAAACCTTGTTATTTCAACAATCACTCTGCCCTTTTTGGAGACCGATGAGCAATCTTTCACAATAATTCTGCCCTTCCTTCGGAAAACAACCTTGTCATTTTCTGAAATTTTTTTGTCGGGTTTTGTGCATTCGAGGTCATTGACAAAAACAAGACCCGCTTCAATTGCGGCGCAGGCATCGCCCCTTGAAACATGGAAGGCATTTTTAACAACGCTGTCAAGGCGCATTGACGAAACGGTAAAGCTGTCGGGAATGCCGACGGCTTTTGTGCTTTTTCTCGCTTCGCCCGACGGAATGATTTTTGCTTTGAGAGTGCCCCGACCCGCCTTGCCGAGATTTTCAACGATGAAGGGTGCAATTTTTTCAAGCACAGCCATTTTGCAGCCGTTTTCGGAAACGATGATATCACCCGTCAATTCTCTTTTTATGCCGAGACCCATCAGTGCGCCGAGATAATCACGGTGTGAAAGTGCAGGGGAAAACTTATCCTTTTCGATTTCAACAATCGCAACAGGGTCAGCTTCCGAACATTCATCAAAATATTCAAATAACTCCTGCAAATCTCCTGCCTCAACATATTCGGGCAGAAAAACCGCCGTTGTTCTTTCGGCATCTTCAAATCCGCCGTAAAAAATCATCCGTGCATCAAAGCGTGAAGACGCAACAACGGAACGCTCTCTCATATCGAGAAAAACGCTGTTTGTGATCATTGAATTATCGCTGCATTGCCTTGCCCTGTCACGGATTTTAGCAAGCAGAAGCTTATCTTCTTCGTTCATAAGTCACCTTATTATAATTGTATATATAACATAAAAATGCACAGCACTTGCAAGAAGCACAAAAACATGGAACACCACATGGAATTTTTCACGCTTTACGCCGAGATAACAGAAAATTGCTCCGATGAGATAGAGCACACAGCCCAGGGAAATGAGTCCAAATGAGCCTTTTTCCATTTTATCCATAACGGGAATTGCGCTGAAAAGCATTGCGCTGCAGCAGATTATGTAAACCGCATAGGTAATTTTCTTAAGCTTTTCAAAGAAAAACAGCTTTGAAATAAGTCCGAACAAAGCGCAGAACCATGCCGCACTCAGAACGGCAATTCCATGCACGGTGCTGATATCATACAATGCAACAAGAGCGCACGGAGTGGTTGTGCCTGCAATCAGAAGCGGAATTGCGGAGTGGTCGAGCAGTCTTGCAATTCTCTTTGCTTCACCGTTTTTCATTCCGTGATACACGGCCGAAACCGTATAAACCGTGAGCATCGTAATGCCGAAAATCAAAACAGAAACAATCTGCCTTGTTCCCCGTGCGGAAATCATCATGGCGATAATCGCCGCAACGGATAAAACCGCACCCACAGCATGGGTTATGCAGTTTCCCAGATCAACATTTTTTGAATATTCAATAAGCTTTACTTCTTTTGCAACCATATAAAAATCCTTTCGGAGGGATATTTTAAATTATAACATAATATTCTCGCTCTCTCAACTGTTGATTTTTTGTAATTGTATGAATAAAAGCAAAAAATCACCGCAGAAATCAATCTGCGGTGATAATTTTTATCAGTTATTATCTTTTCTGGGAGCTCTGCCGCCTCTGTCACCCTTGAAATCTCTGCGAGGCTTTCTGGGTGCATCTGAAACGGTGTTTTCGGGAACGAGTCCTTCAACCTCGATAAGAGCTTCTCTGCGTGAGAAGTTGAGTCTGCCCTGGTCATCCTTGGGAAGAACCTTAACGATAACTTCATCGCCAACGTTAACCGCATCTTCAACCTTCTCTGTTCTCTTAACGTCGAGCTGGCTGATGTGAACCATGCCTTCCTTGCCGGGAGCGATTTCAACAAATGCGCCGAAGCTCATAAGGCGGGTTACGATGCCCTTATAAATTGCGCCGACCTCGGGGTCATTTGCAATTGTTTCAACGATTGAGATTGCTCTTCTTGCATCGTCGATATCTGTTGATGAAACGAAGATGTTACCGTCTTCCTGAACATCAATCTTGCAGTTACATTCTGCGCAGATCTTCTGGATAACCTTGCCCTGCTTACCGATAACGTCGCCGATCTTTTCGGGGTCAATCTTTGTTGTAAGCATCTTGGGAGCCCACTTTGAAAGCTCTGCTCTGGGTTCGGAGATAACGGGAAGCATGATTTCGTCAAGAATATAGCATCTTGCCTTGTAGGTCTTGTCAAGAGCTTCTCTGATGATAGCGGGAGTAAGACCGTGAACCTTGAGGTCCATCTGAATTGATGTGATACCCTTCTTTGTACCTGCAACCTTGAAGTCCATATCGCCGAAGAAGTCTTCAAGACCCTGGATATCAACCATTGTCATGAAGCGGTCGCCTTCTGTGATAAGACCGCAGGAAATACCTGCAACGGGAGCCTTGATGGGAACACCTGCTGCCATAAGTGAAAGTGTTGAACCGCAAACCGAGCCCTGTGATGTTGAGCCGTTTGATGAAAGAACTTCGGAAACAACACGGATTGTGTAGGGGAATTCTTCAACTGAGGGAAGAACGGGAACGAGTGAACGTTCTGCGAGTGCACCGTGACCGATTTCACGTCTGCCGGGACCTCTTGAAGGCTTTGTTTCGCCAACGGAGTATGAGGGGAAATTATAGTGGTGCATATATCTCTTTGATTCTTCTTCATCAAGACCGTCAAGAAGCTGAGCATCGCTCATGGGTCCGAGGGTTGTGATTGAAAGAACCTGAGTCTGTCCTCTTGTGAACATACCTGAACCGTGAACTCTGTCAAGGAGGTCTACCTGAGCGTTGAGAGGACGGATTTCGTCGATTCCTCTGCCGTCAACACGCTTGCCGTCATCAAGAAGCCAGCGGCGTACAACGTACTTCTGAACCTTGTAGAGACATTCTTCAATCTTTACTTCCATTTCGGGGTAAATTTCGTCGAACTTCTCGTGAACCTTATCGTAAACGGGCTTGAGTCTTTCGTCACGGATTCTCTTATCATCTGTATCAAGAGCAAAACGGATATCTTCGATTGCAAAATCCTTGATTGCTTCGTACATTTCGGGATCGGGATCGTTTGAGGGGAAGTCAACCTTTTCCTTGCCGCATTCAGCCTTGATCTGATTGATGAATTCAACAATTCTCTGGTTTTCCTTGTGTGCAAACATGATACCGTCATACATATCATCGTTTGAAACCTCGTTTGCACCTGCTTCAATCATAGCAACAAGCTCGCTTGTTGAAGCAACGGTAACATACATTTCGCTCTTTTCTCTTTCCTCAAGAGTGGGGTTGATAACGTATTTGCCGTCAACAAGACCGACAACAACGCTTGAAACGGGGCCGTCCCAGGGAATTTCAGAAATTGAAATAGCAATTGAAACACCGAGCATTGCAGCAATTTCGGGCTGACAGTCGGGGTCAACGGACATAACTGTTGCAACAACGCCTACATCGTTTCTCATATCCTTGGGGAAAAGAGGTCTGATGGGTCTGTCGATAACACGGGAAGCAAGGGTAGCCTTTTCGCTTGCCTTGCCTTCACGGCGCTGGAATGAGCCGGGAATTCTGCCTACTGAGTAGAGCTTCTCTTCATAGTCAACGGAAAGGGGGAAGAAGTCAACACCCTCTCTGGGCTTTGCTGCCATGGTAGCTGTGCAAAGAACGTTGGTTTCGCCGTAGCGGACAAGGCATGAGCCGCCTGCAAGCTGAGCCATTTTGCCTACTTCAACAACAAAAGGTCTGCCTGCAATTTCTGTTTCGTACTTTTTAAAAGCTTCAAAAAACATTTTCTTTTACCTCTCTGTTAATATATTTCCACAGGCGGCGGGGTCGGGTTTAGCAATAAATCCAAAACTCACAAGAATGAATTCTCGATTTACCGCTAAAACCTTATGCTGTGCCGCCTGAAAGATGCACTGTAGCGAATTAGCGTTTTAATAGGTTAATTCACCAAAAAACGCAACAAAGCAGGCAAGAATGATATGTTCCTGCCCGCTTTATAGACAAATTATTTACGGATGCCGAGTCTTGCGATGATTGAACGGTAACGTTCAATGTCAACCTTCTGAAGATATGCAAGAAGGTTTCTTCTGTGACCAACCATCATAAGAAGGCCTCTTCTTGAGTGATGGTCCTTCTTGTGAACCTTAAGGTGCTCTGTGAGGTCGTTGATTCTCTTTGTGAGAACAGCGATCTGAACTTCGGGTGAACCTGTGTCGCCCTCGTGAAGAGCATATTCCTGCATGATTGCGGTCTTTTCTGCCTGTGTCATTTTCTTTCACCTCATTAAAATATTTGCCTTCGCCCCCAGAATGCGGCAGGTGATTACCTCTTTGAGGTTTACTCCGCAACCCGAGTAACGGGCATAGCAAAAGGGATTATATCATAATGTTTTGAAATTGTAAAGACCTTTTTAATTATTTTTTTAAAGGATAATTGAAACAAACTGTGCTGCAAAGCCGAAAACTGTGAGATAGAATGTCATGAACGGAACAAGAAGGGGAAGGAATGTGATGAATGTCCATGCAGTCATAGCGCCGCCGATAACCTTGATAGCCATTGTGCTTTCTGCATCGGAAATATTCTGCCAGCAGAAGCTGATGTCTTTTCCGTCAAGATAAATCTGGTCAAGACCGATTTCGTCTTTTGAGGGAGCATTTTTGAATCCGCATTCAGCGAGACCTTTGGCAACTATGTCTGCCATTTCTTCATCCTTGAAAGTGATTCTGCCTGTAAGACGAAGCTCGTCAGCAGGTTCTTCCTGTCTGAGGTGTCCGTTTTTGAAACCTGTGCACCACCAGTATTTGTCGTATTCTCTTGAAAATTCACGTTTCCATGAGCCGTCAAGCTGTTCATGCCAGAGAGTCATTTCCATGTCGAGCCAGTCTTCCTCAGCAGGGCAGTTGAAGAAGGTCCATTCGGGCAGACCGTCATCGGCATGGGGTCTGTTATAAATACCGATTTCTCCGCCGTAGAAAATGAGTCCGTACTGACCCTTCCACATCTGGAGCATCCAGTCCTTGTCTTCATAGGTGAAGAAAACACGGACATAGTCATATTCAAGAAGAACATAGGGAGAAACAACGTCGTAGATTTTTCCGAATCCGAAATTGTACTGCCATGCTTCCTTGTCGTTTGTGTAATAATAGTCGTCAACATAGCTGTACTGATAGCTGAGAACCTGCTGACCTTCAAGGAAATCTCTTACAAAATTCTTTGAAGCGGTAACCGTGATTTCGTATTCGCCTCTGAGGGTCTGACCGTTAACGGTAACTGTTGCGTAAATTGTTGCCTTGCCCTGACCGAGACCGTAAACAACACCTTCCTTGTTTACCGCCGCAACAGAGCTGTTGGATGATGCCCAAACAATTGCGGGCTGACCGTCAACGCCTGAAACCTTTGCAACAATCTGTGTTTTTTCGCCCGCTGCGATAATGGTTCTGTCTGCTGACAAAACAAGAACGGGAGTTTCTTCAGGTTTTTCTTCGGGGGTGTCTTCGGGGTTTTCCTCGGGTGTGGTATTTTCTGTGTTTTCGCCGCTGATGATTTCATTGTCTGTTATCTCTTCAACAGCAAAAACGGTCGGTGCGAGAGCGCCCGAAACAGAGAAAATAAGAACAAGAAGTATTGCTGTTAATTTGACTGCAAATCTCTTCATTTTTTTACCTCCACAAAAATTATCCATGGTATTATACCAAATTATACTATGGAAATCAATGCAATTTATTCCAAACCCGTCAGGCAATTGCTTTGTTTTGTTTGGTAAGAATGAATATAAAAAGTGTCGGTTTAACATTTTATAAACAAATAAAAAACAATTGCCCATATCAATTGTTTGTGATATAATATAAAAAGTATATTTCTCGGAGGCAAGCTGTGGAAATCAAGAAAAATGACAGGATAAATCTTAAAATAGACTCATGCTCAATCAACGGAAGCGGTGTGGGCAGATATAACGGCATGGCGGTTTTTGTTCCCGCAACCGCACCGGGTGATGAAATTACGGCGCATATTCTCAAGGTGAAAAAGAGCTATGCTTTTGCAAAGGTTGAGAGTGTTATTGTTCCCTCGGCTGACAGAATCATGCCTGAATGTCCCGTTTATCTCAAGTGCGGAGGCTGTGTTTTTTCGCATCTTAATTATGAAGCGGAAAAGAAAATCAAAGCCGACCATGTTGCCGAATGTTTCAAAAGAATAGGCGGAATTTCTCCCGATTTTGAGCCGATTATAGGCGCGGACTCCGATTCGCGTTACCGCAATAAAGCACAGTATCCCGTTGCATCTGACAACGGCGAAATAAAAACGGGATTCTATTCTCCCCACAGCCACAGAGTCGTTCATTGTCCCGACTGCCTTTTGCAACCTGCCGAATTTGAGGGTATTCTCGGAGTTTTTTCCGAATATATAAAAAAATATAATGTAAGCGTGTATGACGAAACTCAGAACAAAGGCCTTATCCGCCATATCTATATCAGAAAAGGCACGGCAAGCGGTGAAATCATGGTGTGCGCCGTTATCAACGGCAAAAAGCTCCCTGCCGAAAATGAGCTTGTTTCCATGCTGACGGAAAAAGAGAGAGCTGTTAAAAGTATCATTATAAACACAAACACAAAAGACACCAATGTTATTCTCGGCAATAAGTGCCGCACTCTCTGGGGTGAAGACTGCATAACCGATATTCTCTGCGGACTGAAATTCCGTATTTCTCCTCTTTCATTCTATCAGGTAAACCGCAATCAGGCAGAAAAGCTTTATAGTAAAGCGGCGGAATATGCCGCACTTACGGGCAGCGAAACCGTGCTTGACCTCTATTGCGGCGCAGGAACAATCGGACTTTCAATGGCAAAGAATTCAAAGGAAATCATCGGCGTTGAAATCGTGCCCGAAGCAATTGAAGATGCAAAAATCAACGCAGAAATCAACGGAATAAACAACGCAAGATTTATATGTTCCGATGCGGCGAAAGCGGCGGAAATGCTGGAAAGCGAAGGCGTGAAACCCGATGTGATTATCCTCGATCCGCCGAGAAAAGGCTGCAGTCCCGAAATGATTAATACTGCCGCCCGAATGAATCCCGACAGAATAGTTTATGTTTCCTGCGACCCCGCAACTCTCGCGCGCGACTGCGGAATTTTCAAAGACCTCGGCTATGTTGCCGAAAAAGCCACCCCCGTGGATATGTTCCCGCGCACGGGGCATTGTGAAACCGTCGCGGTATTGAAACGTGCGGATTCAGCGATATAAATTCTTTGCGGAATTTGCGATATACATAAATGTGCGATATATTGCCATGCAATGCGATATGTGCCTGACGGCACGTGAGTTTAAAATAAAGGAGTAACAAAATGAGCAACGGAATGACACGCAGAGAGCGTGAGATAACGGACATGAACAAAATCATTGAAATTCTTGACAAATCAAAGGTCGCCCACATCGGCATGGTTGACGGTGATGAGCCGTATGTTGTGCCTATGAATTACGGCTATACTTTTGAAAACGATAAACTTATCATCTATCTTCACGGTGCAAGAAGGGGTAGAAAGCTCGATGTTATCAGAGCAAATCCCAAGGTTTTCTTTGAAGCGGAATGCGACCTTGTGCCGTTTGAGGGTGATATTGCCTGCCGTTACGGCATTGCTTATTCGTCAATTATGGGCAGGGGCATTGCCGAAATAATTGACGAAGATGTTGAAGAAAAGAAAAAAGCGCTTTCACTTCTCATGAAAGCGCAGACGGGAAAAGATTTTGAATTTGAGGATAAAATGGTGGCTTTTGTAAGCATCATAAAAATCACCGTTTCGGAATTCACCGCAAAATACAGACCTGCACCTGTAAAATAAGCCCGTAAAGCAAGAAAAAGATGCGGTTAAGCATCTTTTTCTGCATGGGGTTGAATTGAGGAGGGGTATTGCGTACTCAATAATGAGCAGCACCTTGCAGGTTGCGGCTCCTGCTCGGTACATCTGTATAGTACCCCCAAAATATTAATTCCGTATGAATTTAATTTTAACGTTTGTAAGATAAATTGTTAATAACGGCTTGAAATTGCTTCTTTATATTCATTTTTAAGCTCTTCTTTAACCATGCCTTTGAGCAGGTTGAGGGAGAGTATTTTGTTTGCCTTCATATTGTCGCGGCACATAAAATCGCCGCCGATAATATTGATTTTTTCAAGCTTTTCGGGGTCTGCGGCAACATCGTCGATTATCTGATTGAAATAGGGTCTAATCATGTCATCGAGGTCATCGGGCCACTTCGTCCAGCCGTTTTCCGTGCCGGGATTCGGGGTTTGCTGGGTCTGGAAACGCACAAAGCCGTCATATTCTTTTTCGGTTATATATTTAAGAATTTCCTTTGCGAATTTTTCGGGCTTGTATCCGTAAACATAGGAATTCCAGGGGTCATGATAGGGACAGTCAACGCTGTAATCATATTCCTTGTTTCCGTTGATAATTATATATTTCTTGCCCGATTTGCGGATATCTCCGAGAGTTAACTCGTTGATGTCGCCGTAGTCGGTAAGGGCGTATTTTTCGGGCGAAAGATATTCACGGATAAGTCTGCTTGTTTCGGCGGAGTTGCCGTTGTAGCTGAGCTTGAAAGGACCGATTTTCTGATTCATGTAGGTTATCATCGAGATAACGAAAAATTCGTCACCGCATTCGTTGAGAATCATTTTCAGGCTTTCAAATGCAAGCTCTGCGGGCATACCGGTCATAATGCCGTGACCGATGAAAAGTCTGCCTTTTTTATCAGCCTTGAGTCTTATATCAAACGCGCGTACTCCGTGTGCATACTGCTCATAAAGAGAACCGTTCTGACATTTTGCGAGTTTTGACATACCCATTGTTCCCGAATTATGAGAGCCGGGCATTGCAAGTTTTGTTATTTTTGCATCGTCGGAAATATATGACATCCAGTTTTTAAGAAACATAACAGCACCGCCTTTTCTGCTTTGTATTTTATCATATCAGACTCATTGTTGTCAACAAACGGATACCGGTGGACAAAATATACAAAAAATATGCAAAAAAGGGATTAATTCGGTCAAAATTTTTTCGTAAAAAAGTAGAATTTTCTATAAATGTATGTTATAATTACGTAGAATGCGGAATTGCGGAACAAAATTGCAATTTTGCAGCCAAAAAGCCATGTTTAAAATTTCATTCAGGAGGAATGACTTAATGCTTAAGAAAATCAGCAACCTGCCTTTCACAGGCACTCCCGAGCAGGAGGCTCAGCTTAAGGCAATCATCGCAGAATGCACAGGCGATAAGAGCATGCTCATGCACGTTATGCAGGAAGCTCAGAACATCTACGGCTACCTGCCCATCGAAGTTCAGACCATGATTGCAGAGGGAATGAACGTTCCCCTCGAGAAGGTTTACGGCGTTGCAACATTCTACGCTCTCTTCTCACTCACACCCAAGGGAAAATACAACGTTTCCGTTTGCCTCGGCACAGCTTGCTATGTTAAGGGCTCACAGGAAATTCTTGATAAGATTTGCGAAGTTCTCGGAATCGGTGCAGGCGAATGCACAGAGGACCTCAAGTTCTCCGTTGAAGCCTGCCGCTGCATCGGCGCTTGCGGTCTTGCTCCCGTTTTCACAATCAACGATGACGTTTACGGCAGAGTAACTCCCGACGAGATTCCCGACATTCTCGCAAAATATAACTAATCTCACAGAAAAATGAGGGATTTGGCATGACAATCAACACTGTTAAAGATTTGCTCGAAGCGGAAATTCTCTGCGGAAGCGAAAGCCTCGGAGAAGAAGTCCATTCTGCCTGCGGAAGCGACATGATGAGCGATGTTCTTGCATATGTTAAAGACCAGGCGGTAATGCTCACGGGACTTGTCAATGCACAGGTTATCCGCACGGCTGAAATGATGGATATGAAATGCATCGTTTTTGTGCGTTCAAAGCGTCCGTCGGCGGATATGCTTGAGCTTGCAAAAGAACACGGAATTGCTGTTATGACAACAGCAAAACGTATGTATGATGCTTGCGGCATTCTTTATTCAAACGGACTCAAAGGAAATGGTGAATGAAATGGCTGAACCCCTGATATTCCACTTTGATGTCGACGGCGATAATTTCACATCGGCGGGTCAGGCTTCGGTGCAGGTGAAGAAAAACCTCCGCCAGCTCGGAATCGACCCCGAAACAATCCGCAGAGTTTCCATTGCGATGTATGAAGGTGAAATCAACATGGTCATCCACGCAAAGGGCGGCGAGGCGGATGTTATCGTCAGCGACGAAAGTATCGAGATAATTCTCAAAGATACGGGACCCGGAATTGCCAATATCGAGCAGGCTATGCAGGAGGGCTTCTCAACCGCCCCCGACAATATCCGTTCACTTGGTTTCGGTGCAGGCATGGGTCTCCCCAACATGAAAAGATATACCGACTATATGCAGATAGATTCCGTTGTCGGAGAAGGCACCACGATAACAATGAGGGTGAACTTCTGATAAGGAGTGTATTTCTATGAATACATACATCCACTCGGTATCGCTCGACCCGACCAAATGCACGGGCTGCACAACCTGCATGAAGCATTGTCCCACGGAGGCAATCAGAGTGCGCAACGGCTGTGCCGTTATTGATGCAGAACGCTGTATTGACTGCGGCGAGTGCATCCGAAACTGCACAAACAACGCCAAAAAGAGCATATGCAACTCTTTTGACGAAATAAAGAACTACAAGTATAAGATAGCGCTTCCCGCGCCGAGTCTGCTTGCGCAGTTCGATAATCTTGACAACATCGGCTATGTGCTCAAAGGTCTTCTTGATATCGGCTTCGATGAAGTTTTTGAGGTTGCGAAGGGCGCGGAAATCGTGTCCGAGCACACAAGGCTTTATCTTCAGACCGAGGGCATAAGAAAACCCGTTATCAGCACGGCTTGCCCCGTTGTCACAAGACTTATACTCATCCGTTTCCCGTTCCTCAAGGATAATCTTATTCCGCTTCTGCCTCCCGTTGAGGTTGCCGCACATATGGCGGTTGAAGAAGCAATGAAAAAGAATCCCGAGCTTAAAAGAGAGGATATATGCACCTGCTTTATTTCTCCCTGTCCCGCAAAGGTAAGCTATGTGAGAAACGGTTTCGGAAGCTACAAAAGCGAGGTTGACCTTGTTGTTTCGATGAGTGAGATTTATTTTCAGCTCATCAACGTCATGAAGCGTGAGAACGCTGCCGATATTCCTTCTCAGGCGGGCAGAATCGGTCTGAGCTGGGCAATCTGCGGAGGCGAAGGCTCTGCGCTTCTCAACGATAAGATTATCGCTGCCGACGGAATCAACAACGTTATTTCGGTACTCGACCAGATTGAAGACGGCAACATACCGCCCGTTGATTTCGTGGAACTCAACGCTTGCCCGAGTGGCTGCGTGGGCGGAGTGCTGACAATCGAAAATCCCTATGTGGCAAAAAACAGACTTCACACCTTAAGAAGATATATGCCTGTTTCCCTTGTTCCTCATGCAGAGGAAGGCGCATATATTCCCGAAAACAGCTTTTTCGGAGATTTGCCCGAATACAGACCCCTCAACAGACTAAGCGACAGCATCGGCGAATCCATGAGGCTTATGTCAAAAATACAGGCTCTCCGCAAGGAGCTTCCGGGTATTGACTGCGGCTCATGCGGTGCACCGAATTGCAGAGCCTTTGCCGAGGATATCGTTATGGGTCATGCGGACAGAAACGAGTGTATAATCGCTTATAAGGACTTTATTAAGAAATATATTGAAACCTATGACGGGGGTGAGAAGGTTGACGGTGAATGAGCTTTCGGCAATGCAGGGTTTTAAACCCGTGGCTGTGCCCGACGGTGAAAGAGAAATAAACGGCGTTTACATCGGCGACCTGCTCAGCTGGGTAATGGGCAGAGCAAAGGCAGACGATGCCTGGATAACGATAATGACAAATATAAACGTTGTTGCCGTTGCATCCCTTGCGGATACCGCCTGCATCGTTCTTGCCGAGGGAGTGAATCCCGATGCTTCGGTTGTTGAAACCGCAAATGCAAAGGGTGTCAACATAATTTCTTCGGAAATGCCTGCCTACGAAACCGCAAAGGCAATCGGTATATGAAAAAATATTATTACGATTTACACATGCATTCATGTCTTTCACCCTGCGGTGACGACGATATGACTCCGAACAACATTGCAGGCATGGGAGTGGTTGCAAAGCTCGATATTTTGGCGCTGACCGACCATAACACCTGCCGTAACTGCCCTGCGTTTTTCAAAACCGCGCAGGCAAACGGAATCGTACCCGTTGCGGGCATGGAGCTTACCACGGCAGAGGATATTCACCTTGTGTGCCTTTTTGAAAATCTTGAAGATGCGCTCAGGTTTGACGAAGCCGTGGATAAATACAGAATACCGTTCAGAAACCGCGTTGATATTTTCGGCGAGCAGATGATAATGAACGAAAACGACGAGGTAATTGCCGTTGAAGAAAATCTGCTCTCAAACGCAACGATGATAACCGTTGATGATGCCCCGAAACTCGTTAACGAGCATGGCGGAATCTGCTACCCTGCGCATATAGACAGGGAGGCGAACGGAATTGTTGCAACCCTCGGCATCTTCCCCGATATGCCGTATTTCCCGTGTTATGAGCTTCATGACGGCGATAAAAAAGACGAGTATCTCGGCAGATTTCCGATTCTTTCGGACAAGCCCTGCGTTGTTTCGTCGGATGCGCATTATCTCTGGGATATAAGCGGCAGACTCAATTGCTTTGAGCTTGATGTCACGGAAGAAACTCCCGAAAATATCCGTAAAAAGCTTTTTGAGAGGTTGAAAGGTTTATGAAAGAATTATCATTGAACATTCTTGATATTGCCCAAAACTCCGTAAAAGCAAGGGCGGAGAACATTCTGATTGAGCTTATCGAAGCAGACGGAAAGCTTACTCTCACGATTAAGGATGACGGCTGCGGAATGAGCAAAGAAACGGTTGAAAACGTGATGAACCCGTTTTACACAACGAGAACAACGAGGAATGTCGGTCTGGGCGTGCCGCTGTTGAAGCTTGCGGCAGAGCAGACGGGCGGCGGAATAAAAATCGACTCCGTCAGCGAAAACGACAGTCCTGAGAATCACGGCACAACCGTCACAGCGGAATTTTTCACAGACCATATCGACTGCACGCCCCTCGGCGACATAATCTCCACCGTCACGGTGCTGATTCAGGGTTCGCCCGATATCGAATGGAAATTTGTCCACAAGAAAAACGGCGGCGCGGTTGAGCTGGACACAAGGGAGCTTCGGGAAGTTCTCGGCGATGTTCCGCTTGATAATTACGAGGTCATAAAATGGATTGAGGAATTCCTCAAAGAAGGATATTCCGCCATTTAATATAATGTATATATTATAAAAGAGAGGATAGATACTATGAAATCATTGGCTGAGCTTGCTGCTATCAGAGAAAAAATGAAGGATAAAGTTGTTCTTCGTGAAGGCACAGGCGAAATCAGAGTTGTTGTCGGCATGGCAACCTGCGGTATTACTGCAGGCGCAAGACCCGTTCTCAACGCTTTTGTTGAAGAAGTTACAAAGGCAGGTCTTGGCGACAAGGTTACTGTTTCACAGACAGGCTGCATCGGCGTTTGTCAGTTTGAGCCCGTTGTTGAAATCTTTGAAGCAGACAAAGAAAAGGTTACTTACGTTAAGATGACAGCCGAAAAGGCAGCCGAGGTTGTTGAAAAGCACCTCAAGGGCGGCAAGGTTATTTCGGAATACACAATCAGTAACGTTATCTCATAATGGAGGTTAAAATAATATGATTCGTTCCCATGTATTGATTTGCGGCGGTACCGGCTGTACTTCATCGGGCAGTAAGGTACTCATTTCCACATTTGAAAAGGAAATCGAAAAGAACGGTCTTGCTGAAGAAGTTAAGGTTGTTCAGACGGGCTGCTTCGGTCTTTGCGCCCTCGGCCCCGTTGTTATCATTTATCCCGAAGGCACATTCTACAGCCGTGTTGAGGAAAAGGATGTTGCCGAAATCGTTTCCGAGCATCTTCTCAAGGGCCGTCCCGTTGACAGACTCGTTTATAAGGATGCAGACGAAGCTGTTATCGAGGAAGCAGGAAAGACTCTTTCTCTTAACGACACAAACTTCTATAAGACCCAGAAGAGAGTTGCGCTTCGCAACTGCGGTCTTATTGACCCCGAAAATATTGATGAATACATCGCTATGGACGGTTATGCAGCTCTCGGTAAGGTTCTCACAGAAATGAAACCCGAAGAAGTTATTCAGGTTGTTGAGGATTCAGGTCTCCGCGGCAGAGGCGGCGGCGGTTTCCCCACCGGTCGCAAGTGGAGATTCACCGCAGCTAATGCAGCTGACCAGAAATATGTTGTATGTAATGCTGACGAAGGCGACCCCGGTGCATTCATGGACCGTTCCGTTCTTGAAGGTGACCCCCACTGCCTTATCGAAGCTATGACAATCTGCGGCTACGCAACAGGCGCAACCGAAGGTTATGTTTATGTCCGTGCTGAATATCCCATCGCTGTTGCACGTCTTCAGAAGGCTATCGACCAGGCAAGAGAATACGGTCTCCTCGGCAAGAACATCTTTGATTCGGGCTTTGACTTTGACCTCTTCATCCGTCTCGGTGCAGGCGCATTCGTATGCGGTGAAGAAACAGCTCTTATGACCTCAATCGAAGGCAACAGAGGTGAACCCAGACCCAGACCTCCCTATCCCGCAGTTAAGGGTCTCTTCGGCAAGCCCACCACAGAAAACAACGTTGAAACCTTTGCAAACATCCCCCAGATTATCCTCAAGGGTGCTGATTGGTTCGCATCAATGGGTACCGAAAAGTCAAAGGGTACAAAGGTATTCGCTCTCGGCGGCAAGATTGTTAACACAGGTCTTGTTGAAATCCCCATGGGTACAACACTCCGCGAAGTTATCTATGATATCGGCGGCGGTATTCCCAACGGCAAGAAGTTCAAGGCTGCACAGACAGGCGGTCCCTCCGGCGGATGCATCCCTGCAAGCCTTATTGATACAAAGATTGACTACGATAACCTCACAGCTATCGGCTGCATGATGGGTTCGGGCGGTCTTATCGTTATGGACGAAGACAACTGCATGGTTGACATCGCTAAGTTCTTCCTTGATTTCACAGTTGACGAATCCTGCGGTAAGTGCGCACCCTGCCGTATCGGTACAAAGAGAATGATGGAAATTCTTGAAAAGATTACCGAAGGCAACGGCACTCTTGAAGATATCGACAAGCTTGAAGAGCTTGCATATTACATCAAGGAAAACTCACTCTGCGGTCTCGGTCAGACAGCTCCCAACCCCGTTCTTGCAACTCTTAAGTTCTTCCGTGAGGAATATATTGCTCACGTTGTTGATAAGAAGTGCCCCGCAGGCGTATGTAAGGGTCTCCTTAACTACACTATCGACGCTGATAAGTGTAAGGGCTGTACTCTCTGCGCAAGAAAATGCCCCGTTGGCGCAATCAGCGGCACAGTCAAGAACCCCCATGTTATCGACACAACCAAGTGCATCAAGTGCGGTGCTTGCATGGATTCATGTAAGTTCGGCGCAATCAGCAAAGGTTAATAGAGGAGGCATACTATAATGGAAATGGTAAACATTAAAATAAACAATATGCCCCTGAGCGTTCCCAAGGGCATCACAATCCTTGAAGCAGCAAGATATGCAGGCGTGGAAATTCCCACTCTCTGCTATCTCAAGGAAATGAATGAAATCGGTGCTTGCCGTATGTGTATGGTTGAAGTAATCGGTGCACGTTCACTTGTTGCAGCCTGCGTATTCCCCGTAAACGAGGGTATGGAGGTTTTCACAAACAGCGAAAAGGTAAGAAAGAGCCGCAAGCAGAATCTTGAGCTCGTTCTTTCAACTCACAACAAGGCTTGCCTCACCTGCGTAAGAAGCGGTAACTGCGAGCTTCAGAAGCTTTGCAAGGACTACGGCGTTGAAGACGCTCTCAAGTACGAGGGTGCATATCCCGAAGCAGGCTATGATGAGTCCGCACCCCACATGATAAGAGACAACAGCAAGTGCGTTCTCTGCCGCCGCTGCGTTGCAGCCTGCGATAATCAGGCTATCAGCGTAATCGGTGCAAACGCAAGAGGCTTTGATACTCATATCGGCTCACCCTTCGAGCTTCCCCTCAACGATTTTTCATGCGTATCCTGCGGTCAGTGTATCGTTCACTGCCCCACAGGTGCACTCTATGAGAAGGATGACACAGCAAAGGTATTTGCCGCTATCAATGATCCCGAAAAGTATGTTGTTGTTAACACAGCTCCCTCAATCAGAGTTACTCTCGGTGAAGCATTCGGCAATCCCATCGGTACAAACGTTACCGGCAAGATGGTTGCAGCTCTCCGCCGCCTCGGCTTTGATAAGGTATTCGATACAGATTTCTCCGCTGACCTCACAATTCTCGAAGAAGCAAACGAGCTTCTCGACAGAATCAACAACGGCGGTGCTCTTCCCCTTATCACATCATGCTCACCCGGTTGGGTTAAGTATTGCGAACACTACTATCCCGAGCAGATTGACCATCTTTCAAGCTGCAAGTCACCCCAGCAGATGTTCGGTGCAGTAACAAAGACATGGTATGCAAAGAAGATGAACCTTGACCCCAAGGATATCGTTGTTGTTAGCATCATGCCCTGTACTGCAAAGAAATTTGAATGCGGCAGAGAAGACCAGTCCGCAAGCGGTTATCCCGATGTTGACTACGCTCTCACAACCCGTGAGCTTGCAAGAATGATCGAAACCGCAGGTCTTTCATTCAACACCCTTCCCGATGAAGAATTCGATAATCCTCTCGGTGAAGGCACAGGCGCAGGCGTTATCTTCGGCGCAACAGGCGGCGTTATGGAAGCTGCTCTCAGAACTGCTGTTGAAACTCTTACAGGCGAAGAACTCAAGAGCCTTGACTTCACAGAAGTAAGAGGTACAGAAGGTCTTAAGGAAGCTACTTACACAGTTGCAGGCATGGAAATCAAGGTTTGCGCTGCAAGCGGACTTAAGAATGCACAGACAGTTATGGAAAAAATCAAGAACGGCACAGCTGATTATCACTTCGTTGAAATCATGGCTTGCCCCGGCGGCTGCGTAAACGGCGGCGGTCAGCCCGTACAGTCCGCAAGCGTTCATAACTTTGTTGACCTCAAGGGTCTCAGAGGTAAGGCACTCTATGAGGCAGATAAGAATCTTCCCCTCAGAAAGAGCCACGAAAACGAAGCTGTTAAGGCAGTTTACGCTGAGTATTTCGAGAAGCCCGGCAGCCACATCGCTCACGAGGTTCTTCATACTCACTACGTTAAGCGTTCAAAGTACAGCAAATAATTAATCAATAAAAATTGCCGCAGGAGTAAAATCCTGCGGCTTTTTTGTTGCAAAAAAGGAACGCCGTTAACGGCGTTCCTGAATTGAAAGTTTTATTTGATAACTCTTGCTCTGATTGCACCTTCAACAGCGGTATCGAATTCCTTATCGGTGTCGATTACGGTGTAACCCATATCCTTTTTGTTTGCGGTGAAGATTGCGGTGACGTTTGCGCCTGCAGTCTTTGCCGCATTTTCAGCTTTAACAGCAAAATCGTCTGCGTTTTCCTTGTGAATAAAGCAGGTGCGCACTGCAAAGCTTTCTGCAAGGCAGGTGTTGGGAAGATTAACGGAATTCTTGATTTCACCCTTGGTAAGGTAAGCTGAAACTTCGTCGGCAGCCATCATAGCGCAGTTTTCTTCGCTTTCGGGAGTTGATGCGCCGAGGTGGGGGATAGCTGTCACGCCGTCTGCACCGAGCTGTTCATCGGTGGGGAAATCGGTAACATAAGCGCCTGCTTTGCCGCTTGCAAGTGCATCAAGAATATCCTTTGATGCAACAAGCTCGCCTCTTGCGAAGTTGAGAATTCTGACTCCGTCCTTCATCTTTGCGAGAGAATCGGCGTTAATCATGCCTCTTGTGCCGTCGTTGAGAGGAGCATGGAGGGTGATATAATCGCTTTGTGCAAAGATTTCATCGAGCTCAACGAGCTTGATATCTGTCTTGCCTGCTGCAAAGGGGTCATAAGCGATAACTGTCATGCCGAGTGCCTTTGCGCTTTCGGCAACGAGAGCACCGATTGCGCCGAGACCGACAATACCGAGGGTTTTGCCGAGAATTTCGGGGCCTGCAAAGTTGCTCTTTCCTTTTTCAACGAGCTTGCCTACGTTTTCGCCTTCGCCCTTGAGTGTTTTGCACCAGTCGAGAGAAGCGGCAACCTTTCTTGAAGCAAGGAAAAGTGAGCAGATAACAAGCTCCTTGACTGCATTTGCATTTGCTCCGGGAGTGTTGAAAACAACAACGCCCTTATCGCTGCAAGCGGGGATGGGAATATTGTTTACGCCTGCACCTGCTCTTGCGATTGCAACGGTATTTTCAGCAAGCTCATATTCGTGCATTGAAGCGGAACGAACAAGAATTGCATCGGGATTTTCGATAGCATCACCGCAGGTAAAAAGTGTGTTATCAAGACGGTCAAGACCGTTTTTTGAGATTTTATTTAAAGTTAAAATATTATACATAATAATTCTCCCTTAGTTATTCTTTTCAAATTCAGCCATGAAGTCAACAAGCTTTTCAACGCCTTCGATGGGCATTGCGTTATAGATTGAAGCTCTCATGCCGCCGACTGAACGGTGACCCTTGAGATTAACAAAGCCTGCTTCTGTTGCTTCCTTGACAAACTTTGCGTTGAGTTCATCGCTTTCTGTAACGAAGGTTACGTTCATCATTGAACGGTCGCTCTTCTTAACGGGGTTGTTGAACATCTTGCTGTTATCAATGAAATCATAGAGAATTGAGCATTTCTTTTCGTTGTGAAGCTTCATTGCTTCAAGACCGCCGAGATTCTTAATCCATTCAAGAACGAGCTTGCACATATAGATTGAGTAGCAGGGCGGAGTGTTGTACATTGAATCGTTGTCGGCGAGGGTCTTGTAGTCGAGCATTGTGGGAGTGTAATCCCTTGCATTGCCGAGAAGGTCCTCACGAACGATAACAACGGTAAGACCTGCGGGAGCAACGTTCTTCTGTGCGCCGCCGTACATTACACCGTATTTTGAAACGTCCATGGGCTCCGAAAGGAAGCATGATGAAACGTCTGCTACGAGGGGAACATTGCCTGTATCGGGAAGCTCGGCAAAACGTGTGCCGTAGATTGTGTTGTTCTGGCAGATGTAGAAATAGTCTGCATCGGGAGTGAAGTTTGCCTTGTCAAGCTCGGGGATGCATGAGAAATTCTGATCCTTCGAGGAAGCAACAACCTTGATATCGCCGTATTTGCAGGCTTCTTTGTATGCTTTTGTGGAGAACTGACCCGAAAGAACGTAGTCAGCCTTGCCGCTGCCGTTGAGGAAGTTGAGGGGGATAGCCGCAAACTGTGTTGAAGCGCCGCCCTGGCAGAAGATAACCTTGTAGTTATCGGGGATGTTCATAACCTCTTTGAAAAGGTCGTGTGCGCCGAAAATGATTTCCTCATATACCTTTGAGCGGTGGCTCATTTCGAGAACTGACTGACCGCTGCCCTTATAATCGAGCATTTCCGCTGCGGCTCTGTTGAGTACGCTCTCGGGAAGCATTGAGGGACCTGCCGAAAAATTGTAAACTCTTGCCATGATATATTCATCCTTCCGTATGGAAAATTATTTGCTGTATATTATATGCGAATTATTCTTCGTTTGCACTTATTGCAATTCCGAGGTCGTCGAGCTGAACGCCGTCAACGGTTGCGGGGCATTCCGTCATGGGTTCGCTTGCGTTCTGAACCTTGGGATATGCGATAACATCTCTGAGCGATTCACAGCCGAGCATCTGCATAACAAGTCTGTCAAGACCGATACCCATACCGCCGTGGGGAGGTGCGCCGTATTTGAATGCGTCGAGGAGATAGCCGAATTTGTTGTGAGCTTCTTCGTCTGAAAGACCGAGAAGGGAGAAAATTCTTGCCTGAAGGTCGGGATTTGTGATTCTGATTGAACCCGAGCAAAGCTCAACGCCGTTGAGAACAAGGTCGTAAGCCTTTGCTCTTACCGCACCCTTGTCTGTTTCGAGATAGTCAAGGCATTCATCCATGGGAGATGTGAACGGATGATGCATTGCAACAAACTGCTGACTGTCCTCGTCCCAATCGAAAAAGGGGAATTCGGTAATCCAGAGAAGATTATATTGATTTTCGGGAATTATGTCAAGCTTCTTTGCGACAGTCTGACGGAGTGCGCCGAGAACGGAAAGAACGGTGGAATTCTTGCCGTCGCCGATGATAAGAATAACATCGCCAGCCTTTGCATCCGCTTTTTCGCAGATAGCGTTCATTTCGTCTTCTGTCATGAACTTTGCGAATGAAGAAGCGATAGTGCCGTCCTCTGCGATTCTTGCCCATGCAAGACCCTTTGCGCCGATACCTCTTACCATTTCGGTGAGCTTATCTATTTCTTTTCTTGTGAGAATGTTGAAAGCGTTCTTTGCGGTGATACCCCTTACGCTTCCGCCTGCTTCAAGTGCGCCCGTGAAAACTCCGAAGCCGCAGCCCTTGACTGTTTCACTCAGGTCATAGATTTCCATGCCGTAGCGTGTGTCGGGTTTGTCGCTTCCGTATCTTTCCATAGCTTCTTTGAAGGTAAGACGGGGAAGGGGAAGCTTTATTTCAGCTCCGATAGCTTCGCGGAAAACTCTTTCGATATAGCCTTCACCGATTGCAAGAACGTCTTCCATATCAACGAAGGACATTTCAAGGTCAATCTGAGTGAATTCGGGCTGACGGTCTGCACGGAGGTCCTCGTCACGGAAGCAGCGGGCAATCTGCATGTATCTGTCAAAGCCTGCAACCATCGAAAGCTGCTTATAAAGCTGAGGTGACTGGGGAAGAGCGTAGAATTTGCCCTTGTGGATACGGCTGGGAACAAGATAGTCTCTTGCGCCTTCGGGAGTTGACTTGATAAGAATGGGTGTTTCGATTTCGATGAAGCCGTTTTCGTCGAAATAGTCACGGGTAATCTTTGTTATCTTGTGACGGAGAAGAATATTCTTCTGAAGGTCGGGTCTGCGAAGGTCAAGATAACGGTATTTGAGTCTTGTAAGCTCTGCCGTCTGGCAGTCTTCGATGATTTCAAACGGGGGAGTTTCGCTCTTTGCAAGCACGCGCAGGTCGGTAACCTCGATTTCAATCTCGCCCGTGGGAATTTCAGTGTTCTTTGCGGAGCGTTCTCTTACAACGCCCTGAGCCATGAGGACATATTCGCTTCTTGCCGAAGCGGCTTTTTCAAAAACGTCTTTTGCTGTTGATTCGTCAAAGGCAAGCTGAACGATGCCTTCTCTGTCTCTCAAATCGATGAAAATAAGTGCGCCGAGGTCTCTCTGACGCTGTACCCAGCCTGCAACGGTAACGGTTTTTCCTGCATCGGAAAGACGGAGATCGCCGCAATAATGGGTTCTTTTAAGACCGGTCATAAAATCCATAGTTTTTTACCTCTTTTAAATATTCAGAAGTCCCGAAAGGTCAACGCCTTCAAGGTTGAGGCTTTCGCCGAGAGCCGCCGTTGCTTCACGGACAAGGAATTCCATGAAGTTTTCGCCAAGGTCTGCAAGCTCTGTTTCCGTGGCTTCGCCTGTGTTCATATTTTTGACTTTTGCCTTGCCTTCGGCAATTTCGTTATCGCCGAGGACCATAGTATATTTTGCGCCGATTTTGTCGGCGAATTTCATCTGTGCCTTGAGAGATCTGCCCACAACGTCGGTCTGAGCCGAAACGCCGTTTGCACGAAGCTCGGAAACGATTCTCATCGCTTCAAGAGATGCGGCATCGCCCATGGGCGCAATGTAAAGGTCGCATCCCGAAGGCTCGGGGATTTCGATATTCTGCGCCTTGAGAAGGAGAAGAAGTCTTTCAATACCCATTCCGAAGCCGAGAGCGGGAGTGTGGGGTCCGCCGAGCTCTTCAACAAGACCGTCGTATCTGCCGCCGCCGCAAACTGTACCCTGAGCGCCGATTTCGGTTGAAACAAATTCGAAAACGGTTCTTGAATAATAGTCAAGACCTCTTACGATTCTGGGATTTACGGTGTATTCGATATTCATAACGTCAAGATATTTCTTAACGCTTTCAAAATGAGCCTTGCATTCATCGCAGACGTAGTCGAGAATAACGGGAGCATCCTTTGTTATATCGGAGCAAACGGGGCTCTTGCAGTCGAGAATTCTCATGGGATTCTTTTCGAGTCTTTCAAGGCAGGTTCCGCAAAGATTTTCTTTCTTTGACTCAAAATATTCCTTGAGAGCATTATGATAATTCTTTCTGCATTCGGGACAGCCGATTGAGTTGATTTCAAGCTGAAGATTCTGAACTCCGAGAAATGCGAAGATTTCGTTTGCAACGGAGATAACTTCCGCATCTGCGGCAGGTGCGCCTGCACCGAAAACCTCAACGCCGAACTGATGGAATTCACGCAGTCTGCCTGCCTGAGGCTTTTCATAGCGGTAGCATGAGGTGAGGTAGCACATCTTTGAGGGGAGAGCCTCGTTGAAAAGACCGTGTTCAAGGAAAGCTCTTACTGCACCTGCAGTGCCTTCGGGGCGCAGAGTGATTGAACGCTCACCCTTATCGTTGAAGGTGTACATTTCTTTCTGAACAACGTCGGTTGTTTCGCCTACACCTCTCTGGAAAAGCTCGGTATGTTCAAAAACAGGAGTTCTGACTTCCTTAAAGCCGAACTTTGAAGCGATATCAAGCATTGTTGATTCGATAAACTGATTTTTATAGCTGTCGGCAGGGAGCAAATCCTGAGTGCCTTTGACAGCCTTTGTAACTAAAGCCATGTTTTTTCTTCCTTTTTAGACTTATAATTTAGCTGGTGAAAAAGGAGTAGCTATATAAAGCTACTCCCTAAAAATCACAGGTATGCCCGAAGGAGTGCCACTCGAAGATTAAATCTTCTTCGGATTGACGATTTCACGCCAATCCAGATCTCCTCTGGCAAGTGAATGAATCAGAGCTTCCGCCGTTGCGATATTTGTTGCAACGGGGACATTGTGTACATCGCACAGCCTGAGAAGCGTTGCTTCGTTAGGCTCGTGAGGCTTTGCGGTCAAAGGGTCACGGAAAAGAAGAAGAACGTCGATTTCGTTGCAGGCGATTCTCGAAGCAATCTGTTCGTCGCCGCCCTGAATACCGCTTAAGAAACGGGTTATGTCAAGACCTGTTGCCTCTGCAACGATTTTGCCGGTAGTTCCTGTTGCATAGAGATTATGACGGCTTAATATTCCGCAATAAGCGATACAGAATTCTGTCATAAGTTCTTTTTTGGCGTCGTGTGCAATTAAAGCGATATTCAAAAAATCAACTCCTTTTTATCTTTTACGATGTTTTTTTGTGCTTACTCTTCAAATAATATCAAATAACATTTAATATAGCAAGTATTTATTTAAAATTTTTCATAAAAATATTGTATAATTATTCGTTTATTTCCTCTGCGGAATTTTCTGCGTTTTCTCCGTCGGAATCTTCGGGAATTTCATCGGTATCGCCTTCGTTTGCAACCGAAACAACCGTGATGAGCTTATCACCCTCGGTAACCTTCATTACTCGAACGCCCTTTGAGGGTCTTGCGCAAAGACGTACCGTTTCAAGCGGAATTCTGATGATGATACCGTCGGAAGCGATGAGCATAAGGTCATCTGCAGGGTCAACAACCTCGATTGCGGCAACGTCGCCGTATTTTGCAACATGGTAGTTGGTGAGACCCGAACCGCCTCTGTTCTGGAGTCTGTAATCTTCAATATCGCTCAGTCTGCCGTAGCCGGTTTCGCTTACGGTGAGAACCTTCTTGCCCTCGGTGAGAATATCCATGCCGATTACGCAGTCGCCCTCTTTGAGTTTGAGAGCTTTAACACCTCTTGCGGTACGTCCGATAACTCTTGCATCGTCTTCGCGGAATGCGATGCTCATGCCCTTCTTTGTTGCGATAATGAGGTTTTCGCCGCCCTCTGTGAGCTTAACCCATACGAGTTCGTCATCGTCATCAAGATTGATTGCGATAACGCCGTTGCGGCGCACGTTCTTATATGCATCAAGCTCTGTACGCTTGATAATGCCGTTTCTTGTGAGCATGCAGAGGAAATAGTTGTCTTCGCCGAATTCGGGAACTCTTATCATTGCGGAAACGCGTTCGCCGTCTTCAAGAGGAAGAAGATTGACGATGTTCATGCCGCGGCTCTGACGTGAACCCTCGGGAATTTCGTAGCCCTTGAGTCTGTATGTCTTGCCCTTTGTTGTGAAGAACATGATATAGTCATGGGTTGAGCAGGTGAACATGGTTTTAACAATGTCCTCGTCTCTGCGTGTGAGACCCTTGACGCCTCTGCCGCCTCTGCGTTGCTGCTTGTATTCATCCATGGGTATACGCTTGATATAACCCATATCGGTGAGAGTGAATACGCAGGTTTCTTCGGGAATGAGGTCTTCGATATCAACCTCGCCCGAAACATTGACGATTTCGGTTTGTCTTTCGTCTGCGAATTTATCACGGACAGCCATTGCTTCCGTTTTGACGATTTCGAGAACCTTGGATTCGTCTGCGAGAATATCAAGGAATTCCGCAATCTTTGCCTTGAGTTCATCGAGCTCGTTCTGAATTTTGAGGATTTCAAGACCTGCCAACTGACCGAGACGGAAAGCAACGATAGCAGCTGCCTGAGGCTCGTCAAATTCAAATTTATCCATAAGAGCCTGCTTTGCTTCCGCCTGACCGCCCTTACAGGCTCTGATTGTTGCGATGATGTCGTCAACAATATCAATAGCCTTTGCAAGACCTTCAAGGATATGCGCTCTGTCCTGCGCTTTTTTGAGGTCATATCTTGTTCTGCGGGTGATAACCTCTTCCTGGAACTTGATATAGTGACCGAGAACTTCCTTGAGAGTGAGCTGCTTGGGTTCGCCGTTGACAAGAGCAATCATGATAACGCCGAAGGTTGTCTGAAGCTGTGTGAAGCTGAAAAGCTTGTTGAGCACAACCTGCGGATTTGCGTCTCTCTTAAGGTCGATTGAAATGAGCATACCCTTCTTTGAGGAGTAGTCATTAACGTCGGAAATACCTTCGATTCTCTTTTCTTTTACGAGGTCTGCAATGCTTTCAATAAGCTTTGCCTTGTTGACCATATAAGGAATTTCGGTAACCTGAATTTCAAATCTGCCGTTTTTCTTTTCAACGATTTCCGCCTTTGCGCGCAGAGTGATTTTGCCTCTGCCCGTGCCGTAAGCGGCTCTGATGCCTGCACGACCCATGATAACGCCCTTTGTGGGGAAGTCGGGACCCTGAATATGCTCCATAAGACCTTCAAGAGTGATATCGGGGTCGTCAATCATGGCGCACATTCCGTCAACAACCTCGCCGAGATTGTGAGGAGGAATGTTTGTTGCCATACCGACGGCAATACCTACCGAACCGTTAACGAGAAGGTTGGGGAATCTTGAGGGGAGAACAACGGGCTCTTTAAGACGGTCATCGTAGTTTGTTGTGAAATCAACGGTATCCTTGTCGATATCGGTGAGCATACGCAGAGCCATTTTGCTCATTCTCGACTCTGTATAACGGTATGCGGCAGGGGGGTCGCCGTCAACCGAACCGAAGTTACCGTGACCGTCAACGAGAATATATCTCATTGAGAATGTCTGTGCAAGACGGACCATTGCATCGTAAACCGATGCGTCACCGTGGGGATGGTATCTACCGAGAACGGAACCTACGGTATCGGCGCACTTTCTGTATGCCTTGTCGGGGGTAAGTCCGTTTTCGTGCATGGTGTAAAGAATTCTTCTGTGAACGGGTTTGAGACCGTCTCTTACATCGGGGAGTGCACGGGAAGTGATAACCGACATAGAATAGTCAAGAAAAGCCTGACGTACTTCTTTGTTGAGGTCAACATTAATAATTTTCTGGGTATCTCTTGCGTCACCAAAACTCATGATTAATCAGTCCTTTCTTAAGATTATATGTCAAGATTTGAAACGAACCTTGCGTTCTGTTCAATGAATTCACGTCTGGGTTCAACCTTGTCACCCATAAGGATGGAGAAGGTTTCGTCTGCCTTTTCGGCATCTTCAAGGGTTACACGGAGCATAATTCTTGTTGCGGGGTCCATGGTGGTTTCCCAGAGCTGCTCGGGGTCCATTTCACCGAGACCTTTGTATCTCTGGATATCACAGCTTCCGCCGAATTCCTCGACTTTTTGGTCGCGTTCTTCATCGGAGAATGCGTATGCAAACTTCTTGCCCTTGCTGATTTTGAACAGAGGAGGCTGTGCAAGGAAAACGTGACCCTCTTCGATAAGAGGTCGCATATAGCGGAAGAAGAATGTGAGAAGAAGTGTTCTGATGTGAGCACCGTCAACGTCGGCATCGGCCATGATAACAACTTTTTCGTAGCGGATTTTGCTGATATCGAAATCGTCGCCGATACCTGTTCCGAGAGCCATAACAACGGGCTGGAGCTTTTCGTTGCCGATAACTCTGTCAAGACGTGCCTTTTCAACGTTGAGCATCTTACCCCAGAGGGGAAGGATTGCCTGATAGGTACGGTCACGTCCTTCTTTTGCAGAGCCGCCTGCCGAGTCACCCTCTACGATGTAAATTTCGGTGCCTTCCGCCTGCTTTTCGGTGCAGTCGGCGAGCTTACCGGGGAGGGAGTTGCCTTCGAGAACGGATTTTCTTCGTGCAAGCTCACGGGCTTTTCTTGCAGCTTCTCTTGCTCTTGCGGCATCGAGTGCCTTTGAGAAAATCGCCTTTGCAACGGAGGGGTTTTCTTCAAAATATGTCATCAGCTTGTCGTAAACAAGTGCGTTCACGAGAGTCTGGATGTCTGTGTTTCCGAGTTTGCCTTTGGTCTGACCCTCAAACTGAGCTTCGGTCAGCTTAACGGAAATGATAGCGGTAAGACCTTCTCTTACGTCATCGCCCGAAAGCTTCTTATCGCCGTCTTTGAGGATGTTGTATTTTTTGCCGTAGTCGTTGAAAACACGGGTGAGAGCGTTTTTGAAGCCTGTTTCGTGAGTACCGCCGTCAACTGTGCGCACGTTGTTGGCAAACGAAAGGATTGTTTCATTGTAGCTGTCGTTATAGAGAAGAGCGATTTCCGCATATCTGTCGCCCTTTGCGCCCGAGAAATGAACAGGCTCTTCATGAAGAGGGGTAAGACCCTTAATGGCTGTCATGTGCATTGCAAACGAAGAAAGACCGCCTTCAAAGCAGTATTCGCGTTCAATAATGTTTTCGGGGTCGCGGCTGTCAGTCAGCTTTATTGAAAGACCTGCGTTGAGAAATGCGGATTCACGGAGTCTTCTTTCGAGAGTTTCAAAATCATAAACGGTTGTTTCCTGGAAAATCAGGGGGTCAGCCTTGAAACGGATGAATGTACCCGTTTCGGTTGTGTCTCCGACAACTTCAAGGTCTGTTTCAATGTTACCGCCGTTAACGAAGCGCTGACGGTGAATATGACCGTTTTGTGAAACCTCAACCTCAAACCATTCCGAAAGAGCGTTAACAACCGATGAACCAACGCCGTGAAGACCGCCCGATACCTTGTATCCGCCGCCGCCGAATTTACCGCCTGCATGAAGAACTGTGAGAACAACGGTAACTGAGGGAAGTCCCATTTTCTCGTTGATACCGACGGGAATGCCTCGTCCGTTGTCACGAACGGAGATTATGTCGCCCTTTTCAATTTCAACTTCGATGTGTGTGCAGTAGCCTGCGAGTGCTTCGTCGATGGAGTTGTCAACGATTTCATAAACAAGGTGGTGCAGACCTCTCGGACCTGTTGAACCGATGTACATACCGGGTCTTTTGCGAACCGCTTCAAGTCCTTCAAGAACCTGAATCTGGCTTGCATCGTAATTTTCGGTAACAACGGTATCCATTTCTTCGGAATCGCCGTCAAAAACGGGAGCTGCTTCCTCGATTTCGGGCTGATTTTCGATTATTTCGTTATTGTTCTGAATATCCAAATCTATCACCTTAATTTCCAAGCATGGACATCATGCCTTTTTTCTTTGCTTTTTCGGGTTTGTACTTGGGCGGATTCTCAAGACGCATTTTTGCGCTCTTTCCGCCTCTTGAAGCGAGGAACTTGTTGACGTTGATAACGGGACTCATCATGTCTTCGCACATATAGTCAATGCAGGCTGCGAGCATTTCCTGGTCGTTGTTCATCGCACCGAGGATTGTTACGGCGATGAGGCTCTGAACCTCATTTGTTCCGTCTTCGTAGATATCGTTGAGAAGATTGAAAAGCTTTCTCATCTTGACGGGGTCGTTTTCTTTTATTGTTGCAAGAACAACGGGTGTTCCGTGATTCATGAAGAAATCTTCGGGGAGGAACTGACCGTATTTGTCGCAGTTTGCTTTGTATTCTTCGCGGAGTTCGGGGTAAATTGCGGTGAAGCGGTTTGCAAGAGTGTTGGGGTCATATGAAACCGCGCCGCTTTTTGCCGCCGCTTTTGAAACGGGGGTGGGAAGCTTCTGCTTTGTGGGCTTCTGTGTTTTTGTTCCGAAATGTTCAACAAGCGTTTCGCTGAATTCGTTTACGATATATTTAACATCTTTACCGTCTGCGGTTTCGGCATCGAGAAGCGAAAGAGAAATCTGCGAATAGTCGCTGCTGAGGATTTCACCCTCTTTTGATGCGCCGAGAAGAGAAATTTTGTTGTTGAAATGTTCGAGCTTAAGAGCTTTGTTTTCGCCCTTGTATTCAATGATGATTCTTCCCGAATCGGTAACTGCGGGAAGCTCGCCCTTTTCGACTCCGTCGGGGATAACAGCGGTGAATCCGCAGTCGGTGAGTGTTGCGTTCAGACCGTTTACAATATCGTTCAGAACGGAATAAATATCAGCCATATTAATACTCCTTTGCCGATGAAAAATTTTAACCATTATACATAGCGAATTATATCACAACAAAAACAATTTATTGTTCCAAAAAAGAAATTTACTTATAATATTATAAATAAATTTAATATTTCTATAAAGATAGAGTATATCTATATCAAAAATGTGAATATATTCAAAAAGAAATCCGTGATATTATTGTGAAAAATGCCGTGAGGGATTTTGTTGACTATTGATGAATATTATGTTACTATTAGAGAGTTAAAATGGGATTTTATGCGTTAGGAGATTGAATTATGAAGAAAGTTCTTGTTCTTTTCGGCGGCGTATCAAGTGAGCATGATGTTTCGCTTCAGTCCGCATCATCGGTTATTAAAAATATTCCTGCCGATAAATATGAGGTTATTCCTATGGGAATAACCAAAAGCGGCGAGTTTTATATATACAACGGTTCTCCCGATATGCTTCCCGACGGAAAGTGGCTCGAGGATAAAGAAAATCTCGAAAAAGCCGTTATTTCCTGCGACAGAGAGCATCACGGCATCATCAGATACAATGACGGCAAGGCTGAAATTGAGAGAGTTGACGTTGTGTTCCCCGTGCTTCACGGCAAAAACGGCGAGGACGGCACAATGCAGGGTCTTCTGGAGATTGCGGGCATTCCTTATGTCGGATGCGGCACTGCGGCAAGCTCTGCATGCATGGATAAGGCCGTCACAAACGCTCTGGCGGACTTTTACGGTATACCCCAGGCTAAGTGGGTTGCTTTCGATAAACACGCTTATTCGGCGGATAAGGCCGCTTTATTGGCAAATGCAGGCGAAAAGCTCGGCTATCCCATTTTTGTTAAACCTGCAAACGCAGGTTCGTCCGTAGGTATCAGCAAGGCGAAGAATGTTGAAGAACTCGAAAAAGCCTGCGAAAAGGCATTTGAACACGATAAGAAGCTTGTTCTTGAAGAAGGTATCATCGGCAAAGAGGTTGAGGTTGCCGTTATGGGTAACGAAAATCCCGTTGCTTCCGTTGTCGGCGAGGTTGTTCCCTGCAACGAATTCTATGATTACGACGCAAAATATCTTGCAAACGAAAGCGAGCTTCATATTCCCGCAAGACTTTCCGAGGATATGCTTAAAGCTGTTCAGGCTCAGGCGATCAAGGCATACAGAGCACTCGGCTGTGAAGGCTTCACAAGAGTTGATTTCTTTGTAAAGGACAACGGTGAAATCTTCCTCAATGAGCCGAATACCATTCCCGGCTTCACCTCAATCAGTATGTATCCCAAGCTTTTTGCCGCATCGGGTGTACCCTATGCGGAACTGCTTGACAGACTTATCAATTTGGCATTGGAAAGATAAATTATGAAAAAAGCAATTATAAAAATCACAGACCGTCATTTTCAGGACGGCGAAGAATACGAAGCAGAGCTTACCACCTCGGGCGAATTTGAAATAACGGAAAACGGCTGCAGGGTTGTTTATACCGAAACCGATGAAGAGCTTGACAATTGCGTTACAACGCTTGACGTTGAAGGCTCGCAAAAGATTTCAATGACCCGTGCAGGTAAGTATAACACCGAAATGATAATCGAAAAAGACCGCCGCCATTCCTGTTTTTATCAGACTCCCTACGGTGAACTGATTATGGGAATTTTTGCGAAGAAAATCGTGAACGAAATGACGGAAAACGGCGGTATACTCAATTTTTCTTACACAATTGATTTCAACAACACTCCGGCATCTGAAAACGAGCTTACCGTGAGTATATTACCTAAGGAGGAAGTATAAATGTCAGTTCTCGTTAAACAGGCAATCTTAGAAATCCGCAATGCAATCATCGAGGCTGCAGGCAGAGCTGTTGCGGACGGTGAATTCCCCGAAATTCCCCTGAGCGATTTTATTATTGAAGTTCCTGCCAACAAAGAAAACGGCGATTATTCGTCAAATGCCGCCATGGCATGGGCAAGAGATTTGAAAAGTGCGCCCCGTAAAATTGCACAGACCATTGTTGACAGACTTGAACTCTGCGACACTTTTGTTGACAGATGCGAAATCGCGGGCCCCGGTTTCATGAATTTTTATCTCAAAGAAAGTTTCAACGCCTGCATCATTCAGGATATACTCGAAAAAGGCGAAGAATACGGTCGTTCAAATTACGGCGCAGGCAAGAAGATAAATATTGAATTTGTTTCTGCAAACCCCACAGGTCCCATGCATATGGGTAACGCAAGAGGCGGTGCTCTCGGTGACTGCCTTGCGGCTGTTATGGATATTGCAGGCTACAATGTAAGCCGTGAATTCTATGTTAACGATGCGGGCAATCAGATTGATAAATTCGGTCTTTCACTTGATATCAGATATCAGCAGCTCTACAAGGGCGAGGATGCCGTAGAATTGCCCGAGGACAGCTACCACGGCGAGGATATCATTCAGCGTGCAAAGGAATTCGCAGAGATCAACGGCGACAAGTATCTCGATGCTCCCGAAGCGGAGCGCAGAAAGGCTCTTGTTGCCTATGCACTTCCCGAAAATATTTCCGCAATGAAGGAAAATCTCGGCAAATACCGCATTGAATACGATACATGGTTCCTTGAAAGCACACTCCATAACAACGGTGAGCTTGAAGAAACTCTCAACATAATGAAAAACAAGGGTCTGACCTACGAAAAGGACGGTGCTCTCTGGTATAAGAACAAGGAAGTTCTCGGTGCAAGACTTGCAAAGGAAGGTAAGACTCCCGAAGAAATCGAAAAGCTCGAGCTTAAGGATGAGGTTCTTATCAGAACAAACGGCAATCCCACATATTTTGCTGCTGATATTGCTTACCATCGCAACAAGCTTGCAATCAGAGGCTTTGACAGAGCGATTGACGTATGGGGCGCAGACCACCACGGCCATGTTGCAAGAATGAAGGGCGCGCTCGATGCAATCGGATGTAACGGCGACAACCTCGATATTGTTCTCATGCAGCTTGTTAATCTTACCCGTGACGGCGAGGTTGTCCGCATGAGTAAGCGTTCGGGCAAGGCGATCACTCTTGTTGATTTGCTTGATGAAATCCCCATCGACGCAGTCCGTTTTCTCTTTAATATGAGAGACCCCGGCTCAAAGATGGATTTCGACCTTGACCTTGCCGTTGAGCAGAGCTCACAGAATCCTGTTTACTACTGTCAGTATGCACACGCAAGAATCTGCAGTATTCTCAAGAAGCTTGAGGCAGAGGGCAAAATACAGAGAGACTGCACAATTCCCGAGCTTGCACTCCTCAATGCTCCCGAAGAAAAAGAGCTTATCAGACACCTTGCATCGCTCACCGATGAAATCATCAATTCCGCAAAGAATTATGACCCTGCAAAGATTACACGCTATGCAGTTGACCTTGCAACTCTTTTTCATAAGTTCTATAATGCCTGCCGCGTTAACTGCGAGGATGAAGCTCTCATGCAGGCAAGACTCAGCCTTTGCCTCTGCGTAAAGAATGTTCTTGCAAATATCCTCACAATGTTCAGAATCAACGTTCCTGAAAGCATGTAATAAATAATAAAAAACCGCCGCAACCAATCGGTTGAGGCGGTAATTTTTATGCTTGTTATTCGATTTCTGCGCTTACTGCGAGGTCGTAGAGTTCTTCAACTTCCTTGGAGGGTTTCTTATCAATGAGTGAAACAACAACTGAGAAAATAAAGCCTGCGGCGAAGCCGGGAAGAAGCTCGTAAACGCCTGTGGAGTCTGTGAGGAAGTTCATCCAGAGAACGTCAACAACTGCGCCGCCAACAACGCCTGCAATTGCGCCTTTGTAAGTGAATCTCTTCCAGAAGAGTGAGAGAATGATAACGGGACCGAATGCCGAACCGAAGCCGCCCCATGCGTTATCAACGAGGGTCATGATGGTTGCTGCGCCTTCCGATTTGCTGCTTGCGATGAAATAAGCAACAACGGCGATAACAAGAACAACGATTCTGCCTACCCAGAGAACTTCTTTATCGGAAGCCTTCTTGCGGAAGATGGGTTTATAAATATCGCTTGTAAAGGATGATGAAGCAACGAGGAGCTGTGAGTCTGCAGTACTCATTGCTGCTGCAACGATAGCTGCAAGAAGAAGACCTGCAACAAATGCCCAGGGTCCCTTGAAGATATCCTGAACAAGAGCAACGAAAACGAGTTCCTGCTGACCTGCATCAACGAGTGCCTGAGTTGTTGCGTAGCCTCTGCCGAGAAGTGCCATTGCAATAGCTGCGCCGAGTGAAAGAACAACCCAGACAATACCGATTGTAGCGGACTTCTTGAGTACCTTTGAGTTCTTTGTTGACATGAATCTTACGATGATGTGGGGCATACCGAAGTAGCCGAGACCCCATGCAAGACCCGATGCAATGTCCTGCCAGCTTGCTGCGAAGGGATTGAGGGGGTTAACACCGCCTTCGACTGCTTCAAACACACTGTAGTCAAGGTCTTTTACAAAAACAAGAACAAGGGGAACTGCAAGAAGAGCTGCAAGCATCATAAGACCCTGGAAGAAGTCTGTCCAGCAAACAGCCTTGAAGCCACCAAGGAAAGTATAAACAATAATAATAGCGGCAAAGATAAGGAGCGCAATGTTGGGATTGCTTTCAAGCTGGGGAACAACCTGAATAAATACCTTCTGACCTGCAACGAAGCTTGAAGCAACGTAGATGGTGAAGAAGATAAGAAAAACAACTGCACATATTATCTGGAGAGCAGGGCTCTTTGTGAGAAATCTGTTTGAAAGATACTGGGGAACGGTAATAGAGTCGTTTGCAGCCTGCGAGAATTTACGGAGTCTGCGGGCAATGAAAATCCAGTTAGCGGCTGTGCCGAGAGCAAGACCGATACCGATCCAGACCTGACCCATACCGAAAGCAAGAATGCTGCCGGGGAAGCCCATAAGAAGCCATCCGCTCATGTCGGAAGCCTGTGCGCTGAGAGCTGTTACCCAGGGACCCATTGAACGTCCGCCGAGGAAATAATCTTTTTCGCCTGTTCCCTTTGATTTGAAGAAGAAAACAAGGCCGATTGCAAGAACTGTCGCAAAATAAACTATAAATGCCGCAATCTGAGGTGTCATAGTAATCAAAAACCTTTCTTTTAAGAATAATGTAAACGATATATTAACAGAAAATGAACACATATGCAATACAGACTGAATTACAGAATGCAGTTCATACTAAAATGTGATAATAAGAAAAGAGCCTTGAAAAATCAAGGCTCTTTATGTATACGAAAAATTATACAGAAAATAAAAATGAAAAAAGACCGTTATTTTTGTCTGAAACCGTCGAGGAACATCGGCAGGAGCATCTGCGAATAGTTGCAGAGTGAATAGTTGCCGTTGCAAAGACACCAATCATAGAGAAGCGCCCTTTCAAAAAGTGCATATGCCTTCAGAATTTCGTTGGTTGAAACATCGGAACGGAGAATACCGTTCTGCTGACCCTTGGATATGATTTTGCGCAGAAGCTTGAAGTAGGTTCTGTTATTGTCAAGCAGATGCTTTTCGCCTGCGGTGATGAGCTGCGTTGAGTACATTCTTGCGAGCAAATCAAGCGAAACACGATTTTCTATCATAAAAAACAGCTCTTTGTTGAGGTCGATGAGAGTCTGAAAAGCATCGCCGTCGAGGTCTATACCGCTTTCAAGAGCCTCATATTTATCGTCAAAAAGATATGAAAGAGTTGAAAGAAGTGCATCCTTGCCGCTGAAATGATGGTAAAACGAGCCTTTTGAGGTTTCGGAACGTTCAACGATATCCTCAATGGTCGTGTTTTCATAGCCGTTTTCATAAAACAGCTCCCATGCGGCATTGACTATCTTCATTTTTGTGTTGCGAGAGTCTTTTCTGGGCATGTTTTCACCTCTTAAAAATTGATAACGCCAAGGTGTTCAAGCAGAATTTTAAGTCCCATGAGAATGAGGATAAGACCGCCTGCAAATTCCGCTTTTGACTTGAATTTTACACCGAAAATATTGCCGATTTTGATACCGACTGCCGAGAGCGCAAATGTGATGACTCCGATGAATCCTACAGCCGCACCGATGTTTACATCGGGGAGCAGAGCAAAGGTGATTCCCACGGCGAGAGCATCAATGCTTGTTGCCACGGCGAGAGTGAACATTTCCTTGATATTCATGGAGTTTTCACATTTCTCGCATCCGCATTCATCCTCTTTTGAGAGGGATTCCTTGATCATGTTTGCGCCGATGATTCCGAGAAGAACAAAGGCGACCCAGTGGTCGATTTTAGTTATGTAGCTTTCAAAGGTTGAACCGAGAAAATAGCCGATTGCGGGCATGAGTGCCTGAAATCCGCCAAACCAGAGCCCTGCTTTTGCCATTTCCTTTATGCCGGCTTTTTTAACGGAAAGACCCTTGCAGATTGCAACTGCAAATGCATCCATCGAAAGACCGACTGCTATTATAAAAAGTTCTGTCAAAGACATTATAATTTCCTCCGGGGAAAATAAAAATTTCCGGTTAAAATTTATTCTATCATGCAATAAAACGGTTTGTCAATGCTAACATTTTGTTTCGGCGGTAACAACAAAAATAATGTAATATAAATATTTAATTTTTATGTAAAAAGTATTGAAAACATATATAAATATATAGTATAATCTTTTACGATATCAATAAAAGGAGGATAACCATGAAAAAAGTCGGAATTATCATGGGAAGCGACAGCGATTTGCCTGTTGTTGAAAAAGCAATAAATACCCTTGCGGAATACGGAGTTCCTTATGAGGTTCACGTATTTTCAGCTCACAGAACACCCGAGCAGTCCAAGGATTTTGCACAGAATGCAAAGAACAACGGTTTCGGCGCAATAATTGCAGCCGCAGGCAAGGCAGCCCATCTTGCAGGGGCAGTTGCAGCCAACACCACCCTTCCTGTTATCGGTATACCCGTAAAATCATCTACACTTGACGGCATGGACGCACTTCTTTCAACCGTACAGATGCCCGCAGGCATTCCTGTTGCAACGGTTGCCATTGACGGTGCAGTTAATGCCGCTTTGTTGTCTATACAGATTCTTGCAGTATCGGATGATGAGCTTGCAAAGAAGCTTGCCGATGCAAGAGCAGCCGCAACCGAAAAGGTGCTTGCGGCAAATGCGAAGATAGAAGAAAAGTTCAATAAATAATCCATCGTTACTTCGGAGGTAAAATCTATGGGAGGATTTTTCGGCGCAACATCAAACAGAGATGTTGTTCTGGATGTGTTTTTCGGAGTTGACTACCATTCCCATCTCGGCACTCGCAGAGGCGGCATGGCAGCGGTCAACGAGGAAAAAGGTTTTCAGAGAGATATTCATAACATTGAAAACTCTCCTTTCCGCACAAAGTTTGCGGGAATAACGGACGAAATGCACGGCAATGCCTGCATCGGCTGTATCAGTGACAGTGACCCGCAGCCCATTCTTATCCGTTCAAATCTCGGCGTTTATGCGATAACAACAATCGGTTGCATCAACAATGCCGATGAACTTATAAATGAATTTTTGTCACTCAACGGCGGTCATTTCACAACGATGACCTCGGGCAAAATCAATTCAACCGAGCTTGTCGCTGCGCTTATCAATCAGAAGGATAATTTTGTTGACGGCATCCGCTTTGCTCAGGAAAAGATTGACGGCTCGCTTTCAATTCTCATTCTTCTTGAGGACGGAAGCATCATCGCCGCAAGAGATAAGGTCGGCAGACTTCCCATTCTTATCGGCAAGGATACCGACGGCAGATGCGTTTCGTTTGAATCGTTTGCTTTTGAAAAGCTCGATTATATATTTGAAAAGGAACTCGGTCCTGCGGAAATCGTGAGAATATATCCCGACAGAGTTCATACTCTTGCAGAACCGCAGAAGAAGCTGAAAATCTGCGCTTTCCTCTGGAGTTATTACGGTTACCCCACCGCAAGATACGAGGGAGTCGGCGTTGAAGCGATGAGAACAAAGAACGGCGCCGTTATGGCAAGAGAGGATAAGGCTAACGGTCTTTGCGAGGGCATCGACTATGTAAGCGGCGTGCCCGATTCCGGAACACCCCACGCAATCGGTTACGCAAACGAAAGCGGAATTCCCTTTGCAAGACCCTTTATCAAATATACTCCCACATGGCCGAGAAGCTTTATGCCGACCAACCAGAGCGAGCGCAACAAGGTTGCGAAGATGAAGATGATTCCCGTTCATGACCTCATTCAGAACAAGAGTCTTCTCTTTGTTGACGATTCAATCGTAAGAGGAACGCAGATGCGCGAAACCATAGATTTCCTTTATACTCACGGTGCAAAGGAAGTTCATATGCGTTCCGCCTGTCCGCCGATTATGTACGGCTGCAAATATCTCAATTTCTCACGCAACACCTCCGATGACGACCTTATTGCAAGACGTGTTATCCACGACCTTGAAGGTCCCGAAGGTGATAAATATATTGATGAATATTGCGATGCTTCAACCGAAAGAGGCAAGAAACTGCGCGAAATCATCTGCAAGGAGCTCAAGCTCACAACTCTCGGCTATCAGTCAATTGCAGGTCTTATCGAAGCAATCGGACTTCCCGAGGAATGCGTATGCACTTACTGTTGGAATGGTAAGGGCTAAAAATTATAAATTGTAAAATATGTGAATTTCACAGGAGGAATATATTATGGAAAAAAGCTTCAGCGAAAGCTATGCAGCAGCAGGCGTTGATATTACCGCGGGTTACAAAGCGGTAGAACTCATGAAAACCCACATCAAGAGAACTCTTACAGCGGGCGCAATGTCCGATATCGGCGGCTTCGGCGGTCTTTTTGAGCTTGACCTCACAGGTATCTCAAAGCCCGTTCTCGTTAGCGGCACTGACGGTGTCGGCACAAAGCTCAAGCTCGCATTCATCATGGACAAGCATGACACGGTAGGTATCGACTGCGTTGCAATGTGCGCAAACGATATCATCTGCTGCGGCGCAAAGCCCCTTCTTTTCCTTGACTATATTGCCTGCGGCAAGAATGTTCCCGAAAAAATCGCTGAAATCGTAAGCGGTATCGCAGAAGGCTGTGTTCAGTCAGGCGCTTCGCTTATCGGCGGCGAAACAGCTGAAATGCCCGGCTTCTATCCCATCGACGAATATGACCTTGCAGGCTTCTGTGTAGGTGTTGTTGATAAGGATAAGGTTCTTGATAACACAAAGATGAAGGAAGGCGACGTTGTTATCGCTCTTCCCTCAAGCGGTGTTCACTCAAACGGCTTCTCACTTGTAAGAAAAGTGTTTGACGTTGACAATGCTGATATCAAAACTCCTGTTGCAGAGCTCGGCGGCAAGTCAGTCGGCGAAACTCTCCTCACTCCCACAAAGATTTATGTTAAACCCATGCTTGCTCTCTTTGAAGAAGTAACAGTCAAGGCTGTTTCTCACATCACAGGCGGCGGTTTCTATGAAAATATCCCCAGAAGCATTCCCGATGGCTTCGGTGCAAAGATTGACAAATCAGCTCTTAAGATTCTTCCCATCTTTGACCTTATCGCAAAGACAGGCAACATCCCCGAAAGAGATATGTTCAACACCTTCAACATGGGCGTCGGCATGAGCATTGTTGTTGCAAAGGAAGAAGCTGAAAAGGCAATCAAGGTTCTCAAGGCAAACGGCGAAGATGCTTATATCATCGGCGAAATTGTTGCAGGAGAAGAGAAAGTAATTATCGCATAAGGAGATAAATATGAAAAAAGCTCGCATTGCCGTTCTTGTTTCGGGCGGCGGAACAAATTTACAGGCTTTGATTGATGCCGAGGCGGCAGGAATCATAAGCAGCGGCGAAATAACACTTGTTATTTCCAACAAAGCAGGCGCATATGCGCTTGAAAGAGCCGCAAAGGCAGGAATCAGAACCGAAACCGTGCTTAAAAAGGAGACCCTCGATTTCGAGGGCAGACTTATTGAGCTTTTAGACGGCGACGGCATTGACCTTATTGTTCTTGCAGGCTTTATGAGTATTCTCTCCGAGAGATTCACAAATCATTATAAAGACAGAATAATCAATGTTCATCCCTCGCTTATTCCGTCATTCTGCGGCGAAGGCTTCTACGGTCTGCGCGTGCATGAGGCGGCACTCGGCTACGGTGTTAAGGTGACGGGTGCAACGGTTCATTTTGTTAACGAAATTCCCGACGGCGGACGCATTATCATGCAGAAAGCCGTTGACATAGAGCCTGACGATACTCCCGAAACACTCCAGAAGCGTGTTATGGAGCAGGCAGAATGGATAATTCTTCCGCAGTCTGCGGAAAAGGTATGCAAAGATATTATTTCAGTGAAAAGTGAAAAATGAAAAGTGAAAAGTTAAGGGTGGGCGTTGCCCACACCCAATTATTATGGGTACGGGTGAAACCCGTCATTAACTATTAACTCTTCACTATTTACTCTTCACTAATTACGGAGGTTCACAGATGAAGGTTCTTGTTGTCGGCGGCGGCGGACGTGAGCACGCCATCATAAAAAAGCTTAAAGAAAACAAAGAAATTGAAAAAATATATGCGCTTCCCGGTAACGGCGGCATGGCAAACGATGCGGAGTGCGTTGCAATCGGTGCAAAGGATATTCCCGCAATCGTTGATTTCGCCAAGAATAACGATATCGGTTTTGCCGTTGTTGCACCCGATGACCCCCTTGTTCTCGGTGCAGTTGATGAGCTTTCAAAGCTCGGAATTCCCTGCTTCGGTCCCGAAGCAAAGGCGGCTATCATCGAGGGAAGCAAGGTTTTCTCCAAAAACCTGATGAAGAAATACGGTATTCCCACAGCGGCTTATGAAGTTTTTGACGATGCCGAAAAGGCTCTCGCTTATATCGAAACCGCACCTATTCCCACCGTTATCAAGGCTGACGGTCTTGCACTCGGCAAGGGTGTTATCATTGCGATGACCCGTGAAGAAGCCGCAGATGCAGTCAAGTCCATCATGCAGGACAAGCAGTTCGGCGAAAGCGGAAATCAGATTGTTATTGAAGAATTCCTTGAAGGTCCCGAGGTTTCCGTTCTTTCATTCACAGACGGTAAGACAGTTGTTCCGATGATTTCTTCAATGGACCACAAGAGAGCAAGGGATAACGACGAAGGTCTTAACACGGGCGGTATGGGCACAATCGCTCCCAATCCCTACTATACAGCAGAGGTTGCGGAAAGATGCATGAAGGAAATCTTCCTTCCCACAATCAACGCAATGAATGCCGAGGGCAGAACCTTCAAGGGCTGCCTCTACTTCGGACTTATGATAACAAAGAACGGCCCCAAGGTTATCGAATATAACTGCCGTTTCGGCGATCCCGAAACTCAGGTTGTTCTTCCTCTTCTTGAAAGCGATCTTTTTGAAATCATGAAGAGCGTTGCCGCAGGAACTCTCACCGAAGAACAGGTTAAGTTCAGCGATAAGAGCGCTTGCTGCGTTGTTATGGCGTCCGACGGCTATCCTCAGAAATATGAAAGCGGCTTTGAAATCACAATGCCCGCTGATAAAAATATATATGTTGCGGGTGCAAAGCTTTCCGAAGGTAAGCTTCTCACCGCAGGCGGCAGAGTTCTCGGCGTAACCGAAACCGCAGATACTCTCGAAAATGCAATTGCAAAGGCATATGAAACAGTTAAAACAGTTAATTTTGCAAATGCCTATTACAGAAAAGACATCGGCAAAAAAGCTTTGGAGGTTTGATAATCATGGTATACAGAGCGTATGTTGAAAAGAAAAGCGGACTCGATAACGAAGCCCGTTCACTCAAAAACGAGCTTGTTTCCCTTCTCGGAATCGCAAGTCTTGAAAAGGTGAGAGTTCTCAACCGTTATGATATCGAAAATATTGAAAAAGAGCTTTTCGATTATTCAAAGGGCACGGTTCTTTCAGAACCCCAGCTTGACGATATCAGCGAAAATCCCAATCTTGAATGCGACAGACTTTTTGCAGTTGAATTTCTCCCCGGTCAGTTTGACCAGAGAGCCAATTCATGCGCAGAGTGCATTCAGATTATCTCAAAGGGTGAAAGACCCCTCGTAAGAACAGCAAAGGTTTACTGCCTTTACGGCAACATCACCGATGATGAGCTTGCACAGATTAAGAAATTCGTTATCAACCCCGTTGAATCAAGAGAAGCTTCGCTCGAAGAATATGAAACTCTTGTAATGGACTATGTTGTTCCCGAAACAGTTAAAACACTTGACGGCTTCATCGCTCTTGACGAAGCAGGTCTTAAGGCTTTTGTTGACGACTACGGTCTTGCAATGGACCTTGACGATATCAAATTCTGCCAGAAGTATTTTATCAGCGAGCAGAGAGACCCCACCATCACCGAAATCAGAATGATTGACACCTATTGGTCGGACCACTGCCGCCATACAACCTTCCTCACAAATATTGACTCCGTTAAATTTGAGGACGAGCTTCTTCAGAAGGCATATGACGAATATATCGAAGCAAGAAAGGCTTGCAACAGAACAAAGCCCGTAAATCTCATGGATATCGGCACAATTGCCGCAAGATATCTCAAGCAGCAGGGTCTTCTTCCCAAGCTTGACGAAAGCGAAGAAATCAATGCCTGCACAGTTAAAATCGACGTTAATGTTGAAGGCGAAACCCAGAAATGGCTTCTTCTCTTCAAGAACGAAACACATAACCATCCCACAGAAATCGAACCCTTCGGCGGTGCGGCAACCTGCATCGGCGGCGCAATCCGTGACCCCCTTTCAGGCAGAAGCTACGTTTATGCGGCTATGCGTGTAACAGGCGCAGGCGACCCCACAGTTCCCGTGAGCGAAACAATCGAGGGCAAGCTTCCTCAGAGAAAGATTGTTCAGACTGCTGCCGCAGGCTACAGCTCATACGGCAACCAGATAGGTCTTGCAACAGGTATCGTTGATGAACTCTATCATCCCGGCTATGTTGCAAAGAGAATGGAAATCGGTGCTGTTATCGCAGCTGCACCCGAAGAAAATGTACGCCGTGAATGTCCTCAGGACGGCGACGTTGTTATTCTTCTCGGCGGACGTACAGGCCGTGACGGCTGCGGTGGCGCAACAGGTTCATCAAAGTCACATAATCTTAAGTCTCTCGAAAGCTGCGGTGCTGAAGTTCAGAAGGGTAACGCTCCCGAAGAAAGAAAGCTCCAGAGACTTTTCAGAAACAAGGAAGCATCACAGCTTATCAAGCGCTGCAATGACTTCGGTGCAGGCGGTGTTTCCGTTGCCATCGGCGAACTTGCAGACGGTCTTGAAATAAACCTTAACGCAGTTCCCAAGAAGTATGAAGGTCTTGACGGAACAGAGCTTGCAATTTCAGAAAGCCAGGAAAGAATGGCAGTTGTTGTTGAAGCAAAGGATGCCGCAAGATTTATTGAGCTTGCAACAAGCGAAAACCTTGAAGCAACAATCGTTGCAGAAGTTAAAGAAAAGCCCTATCTTGTAATGAACTGGAACGGCAAGGCAATCTGCAACATCAGCCGTGAATTCCTTAATTCAAACGGTGCTGAAAAGCACATTGATATCGCTCCCGCAAAGCTTGAGGATTATTCAAAGAAGATTGACGGCTCATTCACAGATATGTATACTGCTCTTGCAGGTGACCTCAACATCTGCTCAAAGAGAGGTCTTTCAGAAAGATTTGACTCAACAATCGGTGCAAATACCGTTCTTATGCCCTTTGGCGGAAAGAATCAGCTCACTCCCATTCAGGCAATGGTACACAAGATTTCCGTTGAGAAGCAGGATACAGACACCTGCTCACTCATGGCATGGGGTTATAACCCGTTCATCACAGAGAAGAGCCCCTACCACGGCGCATATCTTGCAGTTATCGAATCCGTTTCAAAGCTTATCGCCGCAGGTGCAGACTTCAACGAAGTTTATCTCACCTTCCAGGAATATTTCGAGAAGCCCATGAAGGATGGCAAGCGTTGGGGCAAGCCTCTCGCAGCTCTCCTCGGTGCATTCAAGGCACAGATGGACCTCAAGATTGCAGCTATCGGCGGCAAGGACTCAATGAGCGGTTCGTTTGAAAATATTGACGTTCCCCCCACTCTTGTTTCATTTGCCGTTACAACAGAGGACCTCAAAAACATCGTTTCTCCCGAATTCAAGGCAGCAGGTCACAAGGTTGTTATCCTTAAGCCCGAATATACAGCCGATAATCTTCCCGAAACAGCTTCACTTCTTAAGGTTTACGATGAGGTTTATTCACTCGTAACAGCAGGCAAGGCTGCCGCAATCTATACTCCCGCTATGGGCGGCGTTGCAGAGGCAGTTCTTAAGATGGCTATGGGTAACGGCATCGGCTTTGACTTTGCCGATGTTTCGCTCGAGGATATCTTCGGCTATTCCTACGGCTCATTCATCATCGAGCTTAATGACGATACAGACTGTGGCACTCTTCTCGGTTACACAACCGATAAGGCTGCTATCACCTACGGCGCAGAAACAGTTGATTTTGCAAAGCTTCTTCCCGTTTATGAGGATAAGCTTGAGGATATCTATTCCTGCAACATCGCAATGCCCGAAAAGAAGATTGAAACCTTTGATTACAGAGCAACAACATTTGCAAAGCCTGCAATCAGAACGGCAAAGCCCAAGGTTCTCATTCCCGTATTCCCCGGCACAAACTGCGAATTCGATTCCGCAAAATATGCCGAAAGAGCAGGCGCAGAAGCAGAAATCTTTGTTATCAACAATCTTTCCGCTTCAAGCATCGCAAAGTCGGTTGAAGACTTCGCAAAGAAGGTTTCCGAAAGCCAGATTATCTTTGTTCCCGGCGGCTTCTCAGGCGGTGACGAACCCGACGGCTCAGGCAAGTTCATAACTGCATTCTTCCGCAACGCAGAAATCAAGCAGGCTGTAACAGAGCTTCTTGAAAAGCGTGACGGTCTTATGCTCGGTATCTGCAACGGCTTCCAGGCTCTCATCAAGCTCGGTCTTGTTCCCTACGGCAAGATTATCGACACCGACGAAACCTGCCCCACTCTTACATATAACACCATCAGCAGACACCAGTCGAAGCTTGTCAGAACAAAGCTTGTTTCCAACAATTCTCCGTGGCTTTCAAAGGCAAAGCAGGGCGAGATTTACACCGTTCCCATTTCACACGGCGAAGGCAGATTCATTGCCGACGAAGCTCTCATCAGAAAGCTTGCTGCAAACGGTCAGATTATCACTCAGTATGTTGACTTTGACGGCAACGCAACAAACGATATCGCATTCAACCCCAACAACTCTGATTTCGCAATCGAAGGTATCGTTTCACCCGACGGACGTGTTCTCGGTAAGATGGGTCACTCCGAAAGAACGGGCGCAGGTCTTTACAAGAACGTTCCCGGCGAATTCGACCTCAAGCTCTTCGAGTCAGCTGTTGAGTATTATAAATAATATAATGTAATATAATATAATAAAGGGTGCTGTTTTGTTGAACAGCACCCTTTAAAATTTTATAAATCAACACAGTTTAGAAAAATTCTCTTGCCAAGAGAGTTATGTTCAATGAACAGGTTATTGTTTATTTGTTCAGAATGGGTTATTATCAGGTTGTAAACAGCGCTGTAAAAAATATGAAGGGTGATTTTTATGACAACTTATTTTGGTGAAAATCTTAAGAGGCTCCGCAAATCAAAGGACCTCACTCAGGAGGCACTTGCAGAATTCCTCGGTATGTCATTTCAGGCGATAAGCAAATGGGAAAGAGGCGACACATATCCCGACATAACAATGCTGCCGATAATTGCATCTTTCTTCGGTGTTACGGTTGACAGCCTTCTCGGCACGGATGTTATCGCAAAAGAAGCAAAAATCAAAGAATATTGCGAAAAGTATTCCCATCTGTGGAGTGAAGGAAGAATTACGGAAGTAAGAGATATGCTTAAGCAGGCAACGGTTGAATTTCCGGGCAACTATGACCTGCTCGCAAAGTATCTCAACGCACTTATTCAGTCGGAATACAGCGATGAATATAAGATTTCGATAAAAGGTGAAGTGCAGAGAGTCTACGACATGATTCAGAATCACTGCTCAACCGACAGCATCAGAATATGGGCAAAAAAGCTTATGTGCCGTTATCTGCGCGACCTCAGTCTTATCAAAAACAGCGGCGTTGATTTTTCCGAAGCGGAAAAAATTCTTTCCGAAATGCCGATTATGCAAAACACAAGAGATTACGAAGCGATGTATATGTATCCTCACGATGATGAAAAACGTGCGGCTGCATGTGCAAACGGCATGGTTGAAATGCTCCGTCTTTTCGGCGAAATCATGAACAGACGTCACAAGAATTTTCTTGATGCAGACAATGATATTGCCGAGGCGTATATCAACCTTGTTGAGGCGGTCATGCCCGACGGCGACTACGGTAAGAGCCACTATCTAATGGTAATTCATCACCAGAGAATCGGGGTCAGAAAATATCTTGCAGGCGACGAAAAAGCAGCACTCCGTCACTTTGAAAGAGCTGTTGAGCTTGCGGAAAAATATGATAAAATGCCCGATGTCATTATCCACACCTCTCCTGCGGTAATGGGGGTTGAGTTTGACAAAACCAAGGCATACAGATTTTGGGAGGGATCATTTGCCGAAGATGTCAAAGAAGGTCTGCGCAACAGACCCCAGCTTTCCGACGAATTCAAAAACAGCGAAGAATTTAAGAGAATAGTAGAATAAACACCGCACCCCTGAAACCGTTGCTTACACAGTTTCAGGGGTGCAATAATTATTATTTTTTCTTCTTATTATTATTCTTTCTTCCTGTCCATGCCCCAAAGATGAATGATTCCCTCGTCATTGAGTGCTTTCACAAGCACAAAGGTTATCGGAAGAATGAAAATTCCGAGGAATCCGAAAAGCTGAACGCCCATATACATTCCGAAAAGGGTTATTGCGGGATGAAGTCCCACGTTCATCGCAACAAGTCGCGGTTCGATTACCTGACGGATAACCGTGATTAAAATATAAAGCACAACAAGTCCGATTCCGAGACCTATATTGCCCGTAAACAAGCTGAAAATCGCCCACGGAATAAGAATTGTTCCCGTGCCGAGAACGGGCAGAATATCAACAATTGCCGTGATTATTGAAATAACAAGTATATATCCGCCGCTGTAAACTCCGATAAGCTTCAGTATATTAAGACCTATCGAAACCTCGCAGAAGGTTATGAAAATCAGCGTTGCATAGGATTTGAGCATCTTTCCGAGGATATCGCCGAGAATTCTTCTTGTTTTGACAATTGCGACCTCATGCTCACGGGAAATATTCTCGCTGATAAGCACTCTGAATTTATCGTAGTCACAAGTTATGAAGAAACACGCTATAATACCCATGAAGATACCTGCAAAAATAACAGGTATCTGTTTCGCGGTGGAAAGAAGTCCGCCGAGAGGCGTTGCAAGGAAGGATAAATCAAAACCGTTTTCGGATGTCTGTGTCATGCCTGTTGTTTCTTCCTGAGAAACAAGCAGAAGTCTGTCAACAATGCCCGTCACGGAATCGGCAACCGTTTTTTCAAGTGAATCGGGCAAAACAGTCAGCCTTGCAAGAATCCATTCTTCCGCGGAGCGAATCAGTGCAGGCAAATCCGACATTTTGGACATAACATATTCGCCGAAGCCTTTGAATTCAACAAAAAGTCTGTAGCCGACAAGCACAACCGCTGAAATAACAATCGAGATAATCAGCAAAACAGCAACCGCACCGAGAATATTCTTTTTGATTTTTGTTTTTTCGGAAATTATTCTCAGCGGTTTCTGGAGAAGAATTGCAACGGCGAGCGCAACGATAAACGGCGCAACCAGACCGAAAGCATACTTCATGAAGAGATAAAAAAGCGCAATAATAACCGTGTAATAAGTAATGTTAATCAGCGTTGATTTTCTCTTTTCGGTAATTTCCATTTGAATTCCCCCTCGTAAAAAGAAATTACACGGATATTTTACACCATTTTTCACTAAAAGGCAATTATTGTTATAAAAAAGACATAAAAATTTAACAAAAGTTAAAAATATGTCTTTATTATTTTGAAAAAGTGTGTTAAAATCTTTTTAATTAGTTATTTTTTAAAGGAGCGATTCGGATGTATGTTGCCATAATGGGTTACGGCGTGGTTGGCTCGGGTGTTGCAACCCTTCTCAATAAAAACCACGAACACATCGTTAAAAAGAGCTTGCAGAGCGATATGCAGCTTAAATATATTCTTGACCGCCGAACATTCCCCGGTGACCCTTATGAACATCTTCTCATCTCCGACTTCTCAAAAATAGTTGAGGACGATGAGGTGAAGATAGTTGTTGAAACCATGGGCGGACTTCACCCCGCTTATGAATATGTTCTTGCAAGCCTTAAGGCAGGCAAGAATGTTGTAACCTCCAATAAAGAGCTTGTTGCCGCAAAGGGCTGTGAGCTTCTTAAGGTTGCAGATGAAAATAATGTTAACTTCCTGTTTGAAGCAAGTGTCGGCGGCGGTATCCCCATCATCAGACCCATCAGCCAGTGCCTTGCTGCAAACGATATTGATGAAATTGCAGGTATCCTCAACGGCACAACCAATTTCATCCTCACAAGAATGATTGTTGACGGAATGACCTTTGACGAGGCACTCCTTCTTGCCCAGAAAAACGGCTATGCAGAGCGCGACCCTTCCGCTGATGTTGACGGTCATGACGCTTGCAGAAAGATTTGCATTCTCGCTGCTCTCTGCTTCGGAAAGCACGTTTATCCCGATTCGGTTTACACCGAAGGAATACGCAAGATTGACCTTGCAGACGTTGACTATGCACGCTCATGGGGCGGCGTAATCAAGCTTATCGCAAGAGCAAAGATGCTCGAAAGCGGCAAGGTTTCGGTTATGGTATCTCCCGCTTTTGTTCAGAATCACAGCCAGCTTGCTTCTGTTGACGATGTATTCAACGCAATCCTCGTAAGAGGCGATGCTATCGGCGACGTTGTATTCTACGGCAAGGGTGCAGGCAAGATGCCCACCGCAAGCGCCGTTGTTGCCGACGTTATCGACTGCGCAAGACATATGCAGCGCAAAAAGTTCTTCGGCTGGGCGGACAGCGAGGAAGGCTATGTTGCAGACCATGGAGAAAGCACATCCGCTTTCTATGTAAGAGCAACCACAGAGAATGCCGCCGCGGCTCTCACTCAGGTTAATTCACTCTTCGGTGCGGTCAAGATGCTCACAAGAGAAAATGCACCCGACGGCGAATTTGCTTTTGTTACCGATATCATTTCCGAAAAGGATATGGCGGAAAAGCTTGCTCTTGTTAATGAATCAAAAATTGAATCGGTTATCCGCATAACCGATTATTAATCCCTGTCAGGAGGTTCAGTTATGGGTTTAATAGTTCAGAAATTCGGCGGCAGCTCGGTTGCCAATGCCGAAAGAGTTATGAATGTAGCAAGAATCGTTACCGACACTTATAAAGAAGGTAATGACGTTGTTGTTGTTGTTTCCGCACAGGGCGACACAACAGATGATCTTATTGCAAAGGCTAACGAAATCAATCCCAAGGCATCAAAGAGAGAGATGGATATGCTCCTTGCTTCGGGCGAACAGATTTCGATTTCACTTCTTGCCATGGCTATCGAAAGCCTCGGCTTCCCCGTTTGCTCGCTTCTTGGCTGGCAGGCAGGCTTCACAACAAATTCCGTTTACGGCTCGGCAAGAATCAAGAAGGTTAAGGCTGACCGTATCAAGATGGAAATCGCAAAGAAAAACATCGTTATCGTTGCAGGCTTCCAGGGCCTCAACAAATACGATGATATAACAACCATCGGCAGAGGCGGTTCGGACACAAGCGCAGTTGCTATAGCAGCATCAATGCACGCTGACCGCTGCCAGATTTTCACCGACGTTGAAGGCGTTTACACCGCAGACCCCAGAAAGGTCAAGGGTGCAATCAAGCTTAATGAAATCACATATGATGAAATGCTTGAGCTTGCAACTCTCGGCGCACAGGTTCTCAACAACCGTTCGGTTGAAATGGCTAAGAAATATAATGTTAAACTTGAGGTGCTTTCAAGCCTTGTAAGAAAGCCCGGCACAATTGTCAAGGAGGTAGCAGACATGGAAAAAATGCTCGTCAGAGGTGTAACAAAGGATACAGACGTTGCCCGTGTATCAATCATCGGTGTTCCCAACGTTCCCGGTATCGCATATAAAATCTTCGGAAAGCTTGCCGCAAAGGACGTTAACGTTGATATCATCCTTCAGTCAGTAGGCAGAGGCGACACAAAAGACATCGCTTTCACAACAACAAAGGCAAAGCTTGACGATACAGTTGAAACTCTCAACTCACTCGACCTTCTCGAGGGTCTTGAAATTATCTGCGACACAGACGTTGCAAAGGTTTCCGTTGTCGGCGCAGGCATGGAATCACATCCCGGCATCGCCGCAAAGATGTTTGAGGCACTCTTTGAGTCAGACGTAAACATCCAGATGATTGCAACAAGCGAAATCAAAATTTCCGTTCTCATCGACGTTAAGGACGCAGACAAGGCTGTTGAAGCAGTCCACAACGCATTCATTCCCGTTATCAACGAATAATAAAAAATCAGACCTCGGTATTTCAGAAGAAGTACCGAGGTCTTTTATTATGCGTTTTCCGTGTTTTCTTTTATTTCATGTATCTCTTCAAGGATTTCAGCTTCACCGTCAACAATTCTGTATGCTATCTTTACAGATTCATTTTCTTTTTCGTTTCCGTCAATGGAACCGTATTTAAGCCAATATTCATAGCTTTCTTTGTTGCTGTCAAAATACTCACCGGCAAGAACAATTGTGACGGTTCTTGTGGGCGAACAGTCCGCTTTATAGTATTCGGCGCAACGTTCGCTGTTGCCCCGAAGATACCAGCCGTATTCGCCATCAAGGGGCTGCTGTGCGGTTGCGGTATAGTCGAAGGCAAAATATTCATCAGGGGAATAAATCACCGCTTTGTCATAAAGAAGTTTTGAGTCGTCGCCAAGCTCAGCTTCGGCATAATATCTCTTTTCGTTGCCGTTTTCGTCCGTGAAGGTGATTCTGTAATATTGACCGTAGAAGTGTTCCGCGGGGTCTAAGGGCTCTTTAGTGATAAGGTCTTTGGCCAAGCCTGCAAAAATACCGATCATATCCTTAATTGCATTGCTTTTGAAATAAAAAATCTGCTTTTCGCCGTCAATTTCGGTTTCAACAAGCTCAACGGGAGTGCCGTCCTGAATATCGCATTCCCAGACAATGCCTTTTTCGGGTTCATAGGGAAGAACCACCTCGGTTTTGTCAACACCCGTTACCGCACCGATAACCGATGAAACTGCAAAAAAGATAAGAAAAAGCGGGATTATAATAATTATTGTTACCGAACCCATAATTTTCTCCTTTGCTATGCCATAATTGTAATATGTTTTGTTTAGGGCAGGATGCCTGCATCTTGCCGTTTGCCGTTATCCGAACAATCCGCCGAAAAACTCTCCGATTTTTGCAAAGATATTTCTGAAGAATTCAGCGATTTTTTCAAAGAAGCTGAGTTCTTTCTGTTCTTCTTCGGTTGCGGCGGTAATCTGAACCCATTTATATTGAGTTGCTTTTGCGTTGTCATAGTCCTCGGCATCCGAGCCGTCGGGTGAAAATGAACCCTTTGCAGTTACGTTTTCACCGAGAATGATGCCTTTGCTGTTTTTTATCGCAGTTGCGTTCACGCTTGAAAAGGTGAGTGTTCCGTTGCCCGTGATTTCGGGTGCATATTTGCTTTCAAGACCGTAAACATTGCCGAATGAGTGCTCATCTCTGCTGAAAGAATTGTCGCCTTCAATATGAATATTGACAAATCCGTTGATTTCCAGAGCATCGTTTTCGGTGAATGAACGGAGATAGAGCGTGTTTGTTATTCTGTCATAGTGAACATTCCAGTCGCCGTCGGCTTCGGTGGTGTGACCGCTGTTGTTTTTTGTGTCAAACACCCAATAATAGTCCTCATTGTCTCCGGCGGAGTAAACACCGTGAAGACCTGCATTGATGGTTGTTACGCCTTCCGTGATTCCCTCGGGAGTGATTGAAAGACGGGTGAGATATTTATAAAGAGAAATATTCTGTCTGTCCGTGAAACCGTCGATAACCGCAATCATGTAATTCATCGCCGAAGTGTAACCCCAGTCGGAATAGGAAATGATTACGATGTCAACGTAACTGTTCTGAATAAGCAGGGTGCCCGTTGAAATTCCCTGACAGGCAGAGTCAAAGTCTTTGATATCCTTATTGTTGATTTCGATGTTTGCGTTGCTGTCCTTGATTGTTACCGAGAAAATATAAAGTCCGTATGCATTTTTGCAGTTTTCAACCGTTATATTCACATCCGACTCAACCGCTTCAAAAAGGCTGCCTTGTGTTCCCGAATAAACCGCCATGAATTTTTCGGAATTGACGGCATTGATATTCAAATCGGAATTGTGAACATAAATCTTGTTTGCAATAAGAGCGCAAGTGCCCTCGTCGGAGCAATCCGTGATATTAATGTTAACGGCTGTTTCAGTTATATGGATTTCGCCCTGACCCGCAACAATTGCGCTGCAGATTGCATCGGGAGTGTTTGAATTGATTGTGAGCGAACCGTCACCGCTGAAATATGTTGAACCGTAAACATTAAAAATGCCCGTTGCCTCACCGTTTCTGGTGTTTTTAATGTTTATTGTGTTTTTGCCGATAAGCCTGATATTGAGGTCTTGCGTTGAAACGATACCCGTCGCCATATCAAAATCAATATTTTCAAGAACACCGATTCCTTTGTTTTCAAACTCTGCATCCTTGAGAGTGAGGGTGTTTGATTCTTTGTCATAAGCAATGTTGTAGTTTTTTTCGCTGCCGCTTGTGACATTGCCCAGCACGTTGATTCTCCAATAACCCGAATCCGTGATTGCCTGACCTGCCGCAACAATCACCTGACCGATTTCTTCTTCTGCCGCAAATGATGAAATTGACAGCATGGGTATCAGGCAAAGAATTGCCATGATAACCGATAATACTTTTGTCCCTGTTTTTTTCATGTGTTTTCCTTCTTTCTGAGTTTTTGCCGTATACGGTAATCACATCTTAACACATTCACCGCGTTTTTTCTATCAACTCGAGTTTACATCGGCATATTTTAAAAGAAATTTCTTCTCCAATGGAACAAATACTGCTGTGCGATGCCTCTTACACCGTTTGTGCATTCGGGAAGTCCGTCGGGATAAAGCTCGCTCATGATGCGTTTTACCCACACGTCAACGGGGAAGGCATCAACCTTTCCGAAGCCGTAGAGAAGCGAACATTGTGCAACCTTCTCGCCGACACCCTTGATTTTTATCAGTTCATCTCTTCCCTCATCAATGGTGAGGGCATAAATTTTTTCAATGTCTATTTCGCCGTTTGCAACTTTTTCGGCGGCATCAATGATGTATTTTGCTCTGAAGCCTGCCCTTATCGGTGCGAGAGCCTCAATGCCCACCTCGGCAATTTTCTGCGCAGAGGGGAAGGAATAATCATCATTACCCAAAGGCTCGCCCAGAAGTCGGCACAGACGGTCTATTATGCCTTTTATTCGCGGGATATTGTTATTCTGCGAAATGATGAAAGAGCAAATCGCCTCCCAAGGCTCCTGACGGAGCAGTCTGATTCCGTAGCAGGTGTCAACCGCCTCGGCAAGATAGCGGTCTGCCGTAAACCTGCGGCAGAGAGTGCCGTAATCTCTTTCAAGGTCAAAATAGGAAATCCATATGCTTTCAAAATCCTCTTTTGTTGTGCCGATGAATTCAATTCCTTTTTCGGTCTTTTTAAGTGTCAAAGGTCTTGAAAAGGCAACGCCGTGCCATTCATCCTCGTCAATCCGAACCCATCGGAATGCCTGACCGCAGTCCAGAGTCAGTGCAAGGTCGAAACAATCAGGGTTTAAAATAATCTTGTTTTCTTCAATTGTATATGTATTTTTTACAGCCATTTTTGTTAATTCTCCAAACTGTAATATTTTCTTTTCGATTCGTCAGCAACCATGTTTTTTATCAAAAAATTATGTTTAAATGCACAAAAATCTTAACATAATTTTATCGACAATTTGCAACATTTTGTAAAGAATGTACAACCTTTGGTATATTCTTTTTTAGCACAATAAAGTTTTCCACACCCGTTTTTGGCGATAAATAAGGGGTTTTCAGCATAGTTATTCAACTTTTCCACACAGTTATCCACTTTTTCTGTGGAAAAGCGGATTATACGCAAAGTATATTAATCATTACAAAGCTATATGAATATATACCCATTCGTCTGCCAAAAATAACATAGAAATCCATCGGAGTGAAGGGAGAAATCAGGTTGATAAAAGGGGTCAACAGACAGGTTGTGGAAATCACGCAGACACAGTGTGAATATTTTGAAAGGGTGCTGTTTTTCATAAAACCCGAATATTCCGCAGTCAGCGAGGGAGATTTGAGAGAAAGGGCAAGTGAAATTGCGCAGAGTGCGGGAATGCCGCCTGCATCGCGGCTTCGCAGAAGCAGAATCCGTCTGGCACTGAGCATGAGTGCTGCCGCCTGTGTGGGAGCGTCAATCAGCGGAATAGTGTTTCTGCTGGTATCATTTTTCTGAATAGTGGCTGCAAAAGCCGTTCATTACGCAACTTTCGCACTTCGGTCTGCCCGAGATGCAGGTTTCTCTGCCGTGCAGAACGCATCGGTGGCAGAAATCGTTGCTTTCTTCGGGTGGAAGAATATCACGAAGCTGCATTTCAACCTTAAACGGGTCTTTTGTTGAAACAAGACCGAGAAGATTGGATATTCTGATCAGATGAGTATCGGCAACAACGGCAGGCTGACCGTAAACATCTCCCATGATGAGATTTGCGGTTTTTCTGCCGACACCCGGCAGGGAAGTCAGCTTTTCGAGTGTGTCGGGCACTTTGCCGTCATATTCTGCAATCATTTTTTGGCACATCCCGACGATATCCTTTGCCTTTGCTCTGAAAAATCCGCAGGAATGAATGAGGTTTTCAATATCCGATATATCCGCATTGGCAAAATCCTCAACGGTTTTGTATTTTTCAAAAAGTGCGGGTGTAACGAGATTAACTCTCGCATCTGTGCATTGAGCCGAAAGTCGGGTTGCGATTATAAGCTGTAAGGGATTTTCAGCATTGAGTGAGCAAATTGAATCAGGGTAGTTTTCCTTGAGCGCATTTACCGCGAGCAAGGCTTTTTCTTTTTTATCCATAAGCGCCTCCGAATATTGTATAGCCTAATTATATAACATAGCTGATGATTTTTGAAGAATAAATTTTAAATTAGTATGAATTTTTATTATTACCATATAAAAACAGTTGATTTTGAAATAAAATAATGTTAAAATTACAGTAACTATAAAATGGGAGGATATCCTAATGAAGAATAAATTCACCTCAAGACTTTGTGTGTTTATGTGCTTTATTCTCATTCTCTCAACATTTGCAGCCTGCAGTGTTAAGCAGAAGGTCACAGACACAACAACAGTCCCCACCATACCCAACAACGAATGGGCTCCCGGAATTGATACATATGTTCCCGTTGCCATCACGGATGTTGAGCTTGTTCAGCTCGTTTCCGAGGCTCTCGGCGATGAAGCAAGCGGCTTCAACGGCGATCTGAGCACCCTCACTCCCGAACAGCTCGAAAAGGTTGAAAACCTTGCTGCTGATAAGGGTCTTGTTGTTGAGAAAGATGAAAACAATAATACTGTTATCAAGAAGGAAGATGTTCCTGCAACAAACATTACTCCCGAACAGTATACTCAGATTATGAATCAGGTTTCTGTTAAGGACCCCAACAACATCAGTCCCAGCGAATATGTTGAAATTTCAAAGGTTGCTGCAACAAACAATATGGTTGTTGTTACAAAACCCGGTTCAAGCCAGGTTGCTATCGTTAAGCCTGTGAGCACAACCAGACCTGCGCCGACTAATATAAACCCCAATCCCGTTAACCCCATTAATCCCACCCCCGGAACAGAGAAGAAAACCAATCCCATTGTTCTCAATACAACAAAGAAAACAACATCAATCTATGTTCCCCAGACTCCGGCTTATGTTGCTTCAATGGGAACAACAAGAGCAGCTGTAGCAGGTCTTGAAGGCGACTGGACAGCTACCGCAGGAACTTCCTCAGGCTGCACATACTGGGATACAGAAGTTACGGCAGATGGCGGCACAGTAGCAGTCGGATTTACATATGAGTATATCGACGGTTCAATCAAGAACTATACATCGGCTATTATTTCAAAATATTCCGAAAAAGGCAAGCTTCAGTGGACGAAGATTATCGGTGGTACAGCCACAACAACTGATAAGGATAATCCGCAGCCCAGAGAAGCAAAAACAACATTTGAAAATGTTACTGTTCTCAGCGACGGAAGCATCATTGCCGTTGGTGAAACAAGAGCTGAAGACCTTGCACCCGCAAACGAATACAAGTGCCTTCAGACCGTTGAAGGTCTTGTTGTTAAATTCAACAGCAAGGGTGACATTGTATGGACAAAGCTTTACGGCGGAAGCAGAGGCGATATCCTTCATTCCGTACATTCAACTCCTGACGGCGGTTTTGTAATAGGCGGCAAATCAGAATCCTCCGATGCAGACCTTAAGGATCTTGGTACAAAGACAATAAAGGCATTTATTTTCAAGTGCGATGCAAACGGAAATATTCAGTGGCGTCAGGCTTTGTCAGGTTCAAAGCATAATACAGTTGAGGACCTTGAAGTAAATCCCTCAGGCGAAGTTTTTGCGAATATCGCTACCTACAGCGGTGACGGTGAATTTGCATCAATCCCCGGAACGGCAAACACAAAGAGAACAACTGTTGTTGCCAAGTTCTCACCTACAGGCAATGTGCTCTGGAAGAATGCTTACTATGATTCAGGCGTAACCAACCTTTATGCAATGGAAATTGCACATGACGGCGGCGTTGTTATCGCAGGCAACTATTCTCTTTCTGCAAACGGAAACCGCGAAGGCACAACATTTGAAGGCATGAACAACGGCGGCACTCCCGGAACAATGGACGGTGCAATCATAAAGATTAACTCCAACGGTACAACAGGCTGGATTACTCCTATAGTAGGATTTGAACATGACTTCGTAACAGGCATTGTTGCAATTCCCGGCGGATATGCGGTTTCAGGCTATACAAAGTCTACAAACAGAGATTTCAATGTTACAAACGTAGGCGATTTTGACGGCTTCGTTTATACTCTTTCTACTATGGGCAAGCTTAAATCCATTTACGGTTTTGGCGGTTCAATGACTGATAACCCCAGAGGAATCTGCTCTGACGGCAAAGTGCTTTATGTCTGCGGCTCAACAAACTCTTCTGACGGAGTATATTCAAACGGTTCCGTAAAGAGCAACGGAGAGATTCCTGTATGCTTTATATCGCGCTATAAGGTTGGATAATTAAATAATTGATTAAAGCTTGCATGGATGGGTAATCCGTGCAAGCTTTTTTGTTTGAGGTGTTATTTAAAAAAGAAAAAATCCGTCCTGCCGAAACAGAACGGATTGATTTTGGTGAAAATTAACTTATTTAATTTCAACCTTTGCGCCAACTTCTTCAAGCTTAGCCTTAGCAGCTTCAGCGTCTTCCTTGGAAACGCCTTCCTTGAGAGCCTTGGGAGCGCTGTCAACAGCAGCCTTAGCTTCTGCAAGGCCGAGACCTGTGAGCTCACGAACAACCTTGATAACCTTAATCTTTTCTGCGCCAACTTCAGCGAGGATAACGTCAAATTCTGTCTTTTCTTCTGCTGCTGCAGCTGCTTCTGCGGGAGCTGCTACTGCAACTGCTGCTGCTGCTGATACGCCGAATTCTTCTTCTACTGCATGTACGAGCTCTGAGAGTTCAAGTACTGTAAGTTCTTTGATTGTTTCAATCATTGCTGCAATCTTTTCTGATGCCATTTTATTTTCCTCCAATTTGTTAAATGATTTTTAGTTTAAAAAATTATGCTTCTGCGGGTGCTTCTTCAGCTGCTGCAGGAGCTTCGCCGCTCTTGTCAACGATAGCCTGGATAGCACGGGCGAATGATGCGATGGGTGCGTTGAATGCGTTGCAAACTGTTGCAAGAAGGATATCTCTTGTGGGAAGTTTTGCAAGCGAGTCGATAGTTGCTGTGTCAACAACCTTACCGTCAAGATAACCGCTCTTTACGGAGAAGTTCTTGTGTGTATCAGCAAACTTTGAAAGGATTCTTGCTGCTGCTGTGTGGTCATCGGGGCTGATAGCAATAGCTGTTGTGCCTTCGAGAACTTCACAGATATCGTCGAGACCAACGTTCTTTGCAGCGAGACCGAGAAGTGTGTTCTTAACTACTGTGTACTTGATGCCTGCTTCACGAAGTTCCTTACGAAGCTTTGTGTCGTCAGCAACGTTGATACCCTTATAGTCAACGATAACACCTGCTACAGAATTCTGAATCTGCTCTGTGAGGTCAGCAACGATTTGCTTTTTCTGTTCCAAAACCTTTGCGCTGGGCATGTATTTCACCTCCGTGGGTTTATTACAAAATTTAAAGCCCTTTCCGCTTCTGCAGAAAGGGCATGAACATACATAATTCAGCTATTAGCTTTTGTATGCATCCTCTCTCGGCAGGCGGTTAAATAACCTTTATGCGAAAAGCACCTGCTGTCTTAAAAAGAACAGCTTAAATATAATAGCACAATAAATTGCGCTTGTCAAGCATTTTTTTATGCTTCTACTACTGCAGTACCAACCTTGTTGGGGTTAACCTTGATGCCGGGGCCCATTGTGGTTGCGAGTACGCAGGAACGGATGTACTGACCCTTTGCAGCAGCGGGCTTAGCCTTGATGATAGCGTCGAGGAGAGTGTTGAAGTTCTCAGCGAGCTTTTCAGGACCAAAGGAAACCTTGCCGATGGGGCAGTGGATGATGTTTGTTTTGTCAAGACGGTATTCAATCTTACCTGCCTTAGCTTCTTCAACAGCCTTTGCAACGTCAGGTGTAACTGTACCTGACTTGGGGCTGGGCATAAGACCGCGGGGACCGAGAACCTTACCGAGACGACCAACGAGACCCATCATGTTGGGTGCTGCGATACATACGTCGAAATCCATGAAGCCTTCGCCCTGGATTCTTGCAACAAGGTCTTCAGCGCCAACTACTTCTGCGCCTGCAGCAGCTGCTGCGTCAGCATCTGCGCCCTTAGCAAAAACTGCTACTCTTACTGTACGGCCTGTTCCGTTGGGGAGAACTACAGCGCCGCGGACCTGCTGGTCAGCATGACGTGAGTCAACACCAAGACGAACGTGTACTTCAACTGTTTCATCGAACTTTGCACTTGCAGTCTTAACAGCGAGCTCAAGTGCAGCGTCGGTATCATAGAGTGTTGCTCTTTCAACGAGCTTTGCACTCTCATTATATTTTTTTCCGTGTTTCATGTTAATTAATTCCTCCCAAAGATGTGGTTAATCGGATTTTTCCTCCCACAGTTTGCAATCAGTCAGTTACTGTAACGCCCATTGAACGAGCTGTGCCTGCGATCATGCTCATAGCTGTTTCAACGGAAGCAGCGTTGAGGTCGGGCATCTTCTGCTCAGCAATCTTGCGAACCTGTTCCTGAGAAATTGTTGCAACCTTGGTCTTGTTGGGAACGCCCGAACCGCTTTCAATACCGCAAGCCTTCTTGATAAGTACTGCTGCGGGCGGGGTCTTTGTGATGAAGCTGAATGTACGGTCAGCGTAAACAGTGATAACAACAGGGATGATAAGACCCATGTCGTTCTTTGTGCGCTCATTGAATTCCTTTGTGAAAGCCATAATGTTAACGCCGTGCTGACCGAGAGCAGGACCTACAGGGGGAGCGGGTGTTGCCTTACCTGCGGGAATCTGCAACTTAATTAAGCCAACTACTTTCTGTGCCATAATTAAAACCTCCATAAATTGTGGTAAATTGCGGAGTTCTTCAAACTCCTCCCACGAAGCCCGCGTCAAATTGACGGGACTGCGCAAAAAGCGCTAAATTTGAAAGGGATTAACCCTCAAATTACCGTGATTATTCGGCAAGCTCAACCTGGTCAAGCTCAAGCTCAACAGTTGTCTGTTTGCCAAAGAGTGCGGAAACCGTAACTTTAACAACATTGTTGTCAACGTCGATTTCTTCAACAATACCGCTGAAGCCGTCGAAAATTTCATCAATGATGTTGACGGTATCGCCAACGCTGTAAGAAACTTCAACGCTTCTCTTCTCGACTCCGAGCCTGATAACTTCTTCATCGGTAAGAGGTATTGCCTTGTTTTCAGGACCAACGAACCCTGTAACGCCTCTGGTGTTACGGATAAGGAGCCATGTTTCGTCGCTCATCTTGGGACGGTTGTCCTTATCGGGTGAAACTGCAACCTTAACGAGAACATATCCGGGGAAAAGCTTGCGCTCAACCTCTTTCTTTTTCTCAACATCGGTTACGATTTCAGTCGGGATTTTGACCTCTAAAATCTGGTCCTGCATTCTGCGGTTTTCAACCATTTTTTCAATATTGGTTGCAACCTTGTTTTCATAACCCGAATAGGTATGAACTACATACCATCTTGTGTCGATAGACATTCGGAAACCTCCTGTCTCAGCGAATGAAATTAATCATTCCTGCAACGTGAGTGTGATCACCGTGGTCAGCAACAGCATTTGCAACTGTTGTAGCAACTTCGGCAACGTTTGTTGTGTCAGCCTTGCCTACTGATTCAGCAGCTCTTTCGAGAAGTGAAAGAACGAGAGCAAGAAGCTGGTCAACAGCAAAAATTGCAAGTGCGCAGATAAGAACTACTACGAGAACAACTGCGGTTGACTTCAAGACGGTTTTTGCATCGGGCCAAACAATCTTCTTTGTTTCGCCTTTGATGTCTTTACAGAACTTTTTGATTGCCTTGCCGGCTCTTACGAAAATATTTCCGTTGGGGTTAGCAGGCTTTTTTTCCTTCTGCTTTTCAGCGGCGGCAACCTTTTCTGCTGCTTGGGAAACTTCCTTTTTAGCCATAGGTTAAATCCTCCCGCTTAATTATTTGGTTTCTTTGTGGAGAGTATGCTTCCTGCAAAAACGGCAGTACTTGTTCATCTCCAGTCTGTCGGGTGTGTTCTGCTTGTTTTTCATTGTGTTGTAATTGCGCTGTTTGCATTCGGTGCAAGAAAGTGTGATTTTTACTCTTTTACCGTTAGCAGCCATGTGCGGCACCTCCATTTTGGAATATTTAGCCCTGTGTATCGGGTCTATCAGGCAACCTGAAACAGAGCCAGGCCTCCCTCTGCGTAACATTCAGTTTTCGGGCGCAAAAAAAGAACCCTCTTGCAGAGGTACGACTATCATACCACAATCGTCAACTGCAGTCAAGAACTTTTTTTGATTTTTTTCAATTGTATTTATCGGTTCAATATATGTTGTGCCGCAAGAAAAACATTTTGTCGGCAAAGCAATATATATTGATAAAAATTTTTATAAAACTCCCTTGAAATACATTCCTCTTGTGAATTCGGATGGGGGATTTGAGCCGTTTTTCATTTCGGAAATTATTTTTTTACATTCGGATCCGGTTTCGTTGGTGAAATAAATAAGACCGAAATCAATGTTTTTAATTTCATTTTTCTTATCGGCAATCCAGAGGGGACGGGAGTTGAGGATGAAGCTCGCGCCGTTTTTGCAGATAACGGGGAATTCAACGCCCATGCGGTCAACGAGAAAGCTCTGCATATTGCAGTCTGCACAGGTCAGTTTATTTTTGACAGGGCAGTTGCGTGTCATCATCAGAGGAATTCTGCCGTAAATCATAAGACCTCTCGGAATATCGCCGCCGAAACGTGAAATATCGCTCATCTGTGCTTCGCAGGAAACAAGAGCATCCTTTGCGCCGAGTGATTCGAGCTCGCTTAATGATATACTATTATATATATTCATTCCGAATCCCGAGCAGAAGCCGAGGCCTGCTTTTTCTGCAATGCCGACACCGTCAAGTGTGCAGGTCCACGCGAGAGAAAGACCGTTTTCTTTGAAAACGGTGAGTTTTTCAATGTATTTTTCCGAATTGCCGAATACGTCGGCGGGGATTTCTGCGGCAACCTCAACCCCTTGAGAAATAAGGGATTTTACGGTTTCAGGATTCACTTCAATCGGAACAATTATCCTTGAAATTCCGCTTAAATCCGTGGGGATTTGTTCTTCACGGAAAAATCTTGCGTGAAGCGTAAAATCCATTGGTATATGGTGTGAGAAGCTTCTGTTATATTCATTTAAAGAATAAATTTTCTTTTCGGAAAGCTTGTCGGAGAGAGCTGAAAGAGCGTCTCTGCGCAGTGCGTTGAGTGCGCCGGCGGAAACGATAAGACCTTCTTCAAAATCTGTGTTTATATTGTTTAAATAAAACTGTGTTCCGCCGCATTTTGAGAGTCTGTCGCTCAAATCCTCACGGCTGAGAGGTTTGTTGAGTGCTTTTTCGGGGATTTTTTCACCCGTTACTGTAACGGATTTGCCGAGTGCGGAAGCGGTGAGCTTTATGGGTTCGTCTGATTTGAAAACAAGAGAAAAATCAACGGAGATAAGAGGGTTTTCTTTGTCGTAAAGTCTTTGCAGACCCGAGAGCACGGGTGCGGTATTTTCAACATCTTCTTTTCTTCTTGTGCCAAACATTTCTTTGCCGAGCTTGCCTTCAAAATAGCCTTTTGTGAAATCGGAACGGGAAAAAACGGCATGGAGTGAACGGTTTATTTCATTGTCGGGAGTGTTGTTTATGCTGTTTTTGCACGCCGTAACCGCCGCCGCAACATATTCGGGGCGCTTCATTCTGCCTTCGATTTTGAAGGAACATACACCTGCATTTTCAAGCCTTGAAAGCTCATCGACGAGCGATAAATCCTTGAGGCTGAGGTTGTTTCCGCCCTTGCCGTTTACTCCGAAGGGGAGTCTGCACGGCTGTGCGCAGAGACCGCGGTTTCCGCTTCTTCCGCCGAGCACGGCACTCATAAGACATTGACCCGAAACGCACATACAGAGCGCGCCGTGAACAAAGCATTCAAGCTCCATATCCGTCTGCGACGAGATTTTTCTGATTTCTTTTTCCGAAAGCTCACGGGGAAGAACAGCCCTTGAAAAGCCGAGTTTTTCAAGGATTCTGATGCCCTCAATGCTTTGCACGGACATCTGGGTTGAGGCATGCAAAGGCATATCGGGAGAAACCTGCCTCACCATGGAAGCAAGTCCGATATCCTGCAAAATAAGTGCGTCTACAGATGCATTGCAGGCGCACTCGATTGCTTCGTATGCTGTTTCTTTTTCGCTGTCGCCGACGAGAGTGTTGAGGGTCAGATAAACCTTAACATTTCTTGCGTGGCAATATTCAACAGCTTTTTTTAATTCCTCATCAGAAAAATTAGCTGCGTTTCTGCGTGCATTGAGGGTCTTCCCGCCAAGATAAACCGCGTTTGCGCCGCATCTTACGGCGGCGGTGAGGGCTTCAAAAGAGCCTGCGGGTGCAAGAATTTCAGCCGCCATTTTACTTTGCAGCTTTGAGAGCAGTATTTTCTTTCATGAGTCTTTCGTTTTCGCGCTTCATGATTTCAACATCTGTTCTTGCTCTTGCGGATTCCTCAAGATATTCCTGAATCTGATTTCTGAGGTTTTCTGCGGTGATTTCACACTTCTTTGAAGCGTCCGCATATTCGAGTGCGACGAGAATAGCCGCCTGAGTTACGGAAATTCTTGAATTGCCGTTGATGATTGCGGAAAGCTTTGAATCAAGCTCTTCGCCGAGCTTTGCAACATATTCAAGGTTATCATCTGTCATGATGCTGTATTCTTCGTTTGCAATCTTGATTTTTATTTTTTCCATTGTTTTCACCCCGTAAAGATTTTGATACGCTATAATTATACAACAAAACTCTGAAGGAATAAAGATGTTTTTTGAATTTTTTTGATGTATTTTTTGTATTTCATTGATAAAGAAAGTTTTTTATGATATAATTTGCAACGAATCACTAATGAAACAGGTGTATTTTATGAAAAAAATAACTGCGGCATTGCTTGCCGTTCTGATTTTACTGTCTTTTACTGCGTGCAATACGGGTAAAAGAACAGCTCTTGTTATTTCGGGAACGGAGATAGACAGCGAGATTTTTGCCTATTATCTCGACAAAGTAATCCACCGTCCGTCGGAATACGGTCTTGCCGAAAACCCCGAAAAGAAGCTTCTCAAGGAAACGGTTATCAATGAATGCAAAAAATATGTTGCCGTCAATACAAGCTTCAGGGACAAGGGACTTTCGCTTTCGGCGGCGGATAAGGTTGAGGTTTCAAATAATGTAAACTATTTCTGGACCCGTTTTGAAAAGCATTATAATGAGATAGGTGTTTCAAAGCAGACATTGACGAAAATCATGACTGCCGATGCGTATGAAGATGCGATTTTTACCGCAACCTATGACAGAGGCATCGGAAATGCGGCGGCGGAAAAGGAACTGACGGACTATTTCTATTCAAATTATGTCAGCTTCCGCACGGTCTGTGCATACTTTACAAATCCCGACGGTTCACCCATGCCTCAGGCGGATAAAATTGCCCTTACGGATATGTTCAGAGCCATGGGACAGAACACCGCTGTTGATGCGGATAAATTTTCCGAAGCAGTTACCGCGGCGGGATACACGCTTTCCGATACGATTATTCTTAAAAAGAATTCCGACGGCTATCCCGTAGGCTTTTTTGAGAAGGTTTATTCGCAGACAAACGGAACTGTGCAGATTCTGGAATATGACGAATGTGTTTTTGCCGTGCTGAAAGAAAGTCTTGAAGCAAAGGGAGAAGCGGTTTATGTCAATTACCGTACCTCGTGCATAAATGACCTTTATTCGGATGCTTCACGTCAGGAAATCGAGAGCTATATCGAAACTCTTACCGTTGAAGAAAAGGGTATTGACAGAATTATCAATAAAATGAGATAAAAAGGCAGGGCAACCTGCCTTTTTATTTTAAATAATTTAATATTTATATCATTGACCTTATAAATAAAAACTGTTATAATGTATTAATTAAAATAGGAGGAGTATGCTATGATTAAAATTTCTCCGTCGGTTCTTGCAAGTGACTTTTCATCCCTCGGTGCAGAGGCAAAAAGAATGGAAGACTGCGGTGCCGATTATCTTCATCTTGATGTAATGGACGGCAGATTTGTTCCGAATATAACCTTCGGTGCGCCCGTCATCAAGAGCATAAGAAATAAAACCGACCTTGTTTTTGATGTTCATCTTATGATAGATACTCCGCTCAATTATATTGAGGATTTCAAAAAATCGGGTGCGGATATTATTGTTTTTCATATTGAAAGCTCATCTCCCGTTTCGGAAACGGTTGATAAGATTATCTCTTGCGGCTGCAAAGCGGGAATAAGCATCAAGCCGAAAACTCCTGCAGAAGAGGTTTTCCCTTATCTTGATAAGCTTGATATGGTGCTTGTCATGACGGTTGAGCCCGGATTCGGCGGTCAGTCATTCATGCCCGAAACAATGGATAAAATAAAAGCTCTGCGTTCGGAAATCAAACGCAGAGGTCTTTCGGTTGATATTCAGGTTGACGGCGGTATAAACGAAAAGACTGTTGAAACAGCCGCCGCAGCAGGTGCAAATGTTTTTGTTGCGGGAAGTGCCGTTTTCGGTGCCGAAGATGCATCGAAGGCGATTGCTGATTTGAGAAATCTTGCGGAAAAGGCTTTTAAAGATTGAGAATTCTTTCAACAGCGTTTTTCTTTACAAGCTCTTTCCAATGCTCTTTTGTGAAGCAGCACACAAGTTCGGAACAGCTTTCCGAAGTTCCGAATTCCGAACAGCTTTGCTTTATTTTCGGGATATCATCCGTGCCGCCGAGCAAAAGACGGTATTTTCCGTTCTGCTCATAAAGACTGCTTTGAGTAACAAGCTTCAGGCTTGCGATGCATTCAGCCGCTTTCATGAGCATATCCGCATTTTCAAATTCGCAGAGAATATTTTTCTCCTGCTTTTTAAGAAATTGCTTCTGTGCGCCGTATGTTTTTCTTCCGTCGAGCATGGTGAAGCTCAGCGTACAGCCGCCGCCCCGTTTGGGTGATGCCTCGATTATCATTCTGCGTGACGGGTCCAATTCTCTGCCCAGAGCCTTGCCTGCTTCGTCAAGCACGGTCCAGATAACCCGACGGGTTTCTATGGTGGAGTAGTCCATTTCCTCATATGTAATATTCAACCCGAGCAAATCCTGCTCGCTCAAATCAACTATTATTTTGTCCTCGGCAGGGGAATTGATTTTCATTGTGCCGCCTCCTTTGGTGTATTGCTGTAATAATATAATATGTTTTTCCGCTGCGGTATGCAATGAATAAATATTGGAATTTCAGAGGTGACAGCCTTGGCTAATAACGCCGCAAAACAGAATACGGTCAGAAGCTCACGGATTTTCGGCGATTATCTTATAATGATTGCCGCCCCGTGTCTTGTTGCCGTTTGGTATTACGGTGCGCAGTTTGTTTCTGTTGCCGCAACGGGTGTTTTAACAGCACTAATCTGTGATTTTGCCGCAAAGGCAATTCTCGGCAAAACGTTTCATCTGCGTGATTTCAGCAATATTTTTATCGGACTTGCGATTGCAGTCATGCTTCCTGCGGGAATACCGCTTTATGTGCCTGCCGCCGCCGCGGCTTTTGCGGTGCTTGCGGTTAAAATACCCTTCGGCGGTGCGCTACATGCGCCTTTTGTACCTGCCGCCGCAGGCTTCGCTTTTATAAGTGTATGCTTTAAAGAGCTGATATTTGACTATAATGTTGCTTCGGAAACAAAGCTTTTCGGTGCGCAGTCGCTCGGAAGCATGCTTTCAAAGGGACAGTCGGTTTATATAAGTGCCGCAAATGTTTTTGATATAATCGCAGGCAACGTTGCCGGTCCCATGGGTACGGGATGCGGAATACTGATGCTTGCATGCTGTGTATATCTTTTTGTGAGGAGAAAAACAGCTTTGCTTGCAACGCTCGGATTTGTTGCGGCTTGTGCGGTATGTGCAATTGTTTCTCCGAGAATCAATGCTTCGGCGTTCACAAGCGTGGTGCTTGAACTTTCGGCAGGTTCGCTTATGTTCGCGGGTGTATTCCTTCTTACCGACTATGCCACTCTGCCTCATAACGGAATAAACAGAGTTATTTACGGCGCAGTTTGCGGCGTGATTTGCATGGGTATGAGAAAAATGGGCGTGTTTGAAGAACCCGTATGCTTTGCGATTCTTCTTGCAAACGGCTTCAGACCCGTTCTTGACTCCGCATTCAAGGCTCTGTCCTCCGTTTCTTTCAAGAGAAAGGAGGCGGCTGAAAAATGAGTAATACCAACATTTCTTTCAAGGATATGCTGGTCAAGGGTGCGCTGATTTTCAATCCCGTGCTTATCCAGCTTGTAGGGCTTTGCCCCGTTGTTGCCGCTTCAACAACTCTTGCAGGCTCTGTTGCTCTTTCCGTTGCCCTTTTTGTTGAGCTTACGGCAACCTGCGTTATTGCAAGCGCGCTTTTCAAAAAAGTCCCCAGATGGGTCAGAGTCCCTCTTTATCTTATTATCGGACTCGCGCTTATCTGCCCCATTCTCTGGTATATCGAAACAAAAACGCTGATTAATATCAGCCTCGGCATGAAAATTTATATTCCGCTTATTGCAATCAACTCCGTAACAGCCGTTCATTGCGAGCAGTTTGCGGTCAAAAACAGCGTCAGACATGCATTTTATGATGCTGCGGCAGTAAGCATCGGCGCATCGGCGGTCATGCTTATCGTCGGCGCAACAAGAGAGATTTTCGGCAGCGGCTCTCTTGCAGGCGTAAAGCTCGAGCTTCCCGTTATTTTCAAGGGAATGGCAATGCCCTTCGGCTGTCTGATTCTTCTCGGATTTATGGCTGCGGGACTCAAAGCTTTCCTTAATTACAGATATCTCGGTGAAGACGAAGCCGAACCCGATGATATACAAGAGGCTGAGAAAATCCTTGACAGCGGTGTGGAAGAGGTTGAAATCTTTGATGAATTCTGGTCGGAACAGACCGAAGAGGAACAGCCCGAACCCGAAGAAAAAGCGCAGCCCGAAACCAAAGAGGAAATCCGTGACAGCGCAAATGAAGATATTGAGGATTTCTTCAGGTCCATCGGCATAGACTATTATGAAAAGGGGGATGAGCAATGAAAATAATCTCCGATTTGCTTATGACCGCCCTTTATACTGTATTTATTCAGAATCTCGTGCTCAGCTCAGGTCTCGGAATGAGCGAAGCAATCCGCGTTTCCACAAAACCCGGAACATTCGGTAAATTCGCGGTTATGATTTCGGGATTTTCCGTTGTAACGAGCGTTCTGTGCAGCCTTATTGATAAAATTTCCTTTATGTCGGATGTTACCTATGCGGTAAGGGCGGCGGTTTACGGCGGAATTCTTGCGGCGGTGTTTATTATTACTGCTGTTGTTGCCCGATTTGTCTTTAAGGCATCCCCGAAATTCCTCGGAACTCTCGGCATTGCGGCACTCAATACTCTCGTGCTTGCCGTGCCCTATATCAATCATTCTGCCGCATATTCGTTTGCGGACAGCATAGGCTCGGGCATCGGTGCGGGCATCGCTTTTGTTCTTGCAGCGGCGCTTATAAGCAGGGGCTCGGCAATTCTTGCGGAAAATGAGAGCATACCCGAGGTTTTCAAGGGAACACCTGCGATGTTCCTTTATGTTGCAATGCTTTCGCTTGCGTTTACAGGCTTCAGCGATGTAAATCTCTTTGCATAAGGTGAATATATTATGATTGAAAAAGGAAAAATTGAAAAAACCCTGAAGCCGTCAGAGCGAAAGAGCATAACGGATTTTTCCGCACGCTTCGGTACGGGACCGAGCTACGAAGAAAGAGTCAGGGCAAAGAGGATAATCTCTGCCGTGCTTCTTACCGCGGGCATACTTGCTCTTATCGGCACGGGTTATTTTGCAACGGATGTCCTGCTTAAAATAACAGAGCTTCCGTATATACCGACAAATATTGTTTAAGGAAAATTTACATGAGTTTCATACCCTATAATTCACGTTTGTATTATCATAAAAGTCCCTTCGGCGCAGTCCGTGAGGGCGAAGAAACAACCTTCAGAATAGTTATGCCCCGAGCTTATTGCTGCACGGGTGCAAACCTTGTTGTGACAAGCGACAGCGGAGAAAGAAATTCTTATCCGATGTGGTGGGAATGTATGGAGGGCGAAAACGAGGAATGGTGGAAGGTTACGTTCACTCCCGAAAAAAGCGGTCTTTACTGGTATCATTTTACCGTTCAGAGATGTGACGGCGAAAGCATTATTACCCGTTTTGACGGAGGTAAAGGCAGAATTTCACCCGACGGTAGGGATTTTCAGCTGACTGTTTATTCAAAGGAGTTCTCAACTCCCGACTGGATAAAAGGCTCGGTTATCTATCAGATTTTTCCCGACAGATTTGCTTCATCGGGAACAAAAAAGAGAAATATCCCTTCCGAAAGAGTTCTTCGCACCGACTGGGGCGGTACTCCGATGTGGGAACCCGACTGCGAAGGCAGAATAACAAAATACGATTTCTTCGGCGGAGATTTCAAGGGAATTGAACAGAAGCTTGACTATATAAAATCACTCGGAGTGGGCTGCATATATCTTAATCCGATTTTTGAGGCTCATTCCAATCACCGCTATGATACTGCAAATTATGAAAAAACAGACCCTCTTCTCGGTACGGAAAAGCAGTTTGAATCGCTTTGCGCTTCGGCGGAGAAAAAGGGAATAAAAATAATCCTTGACGGTGTTTTCAGTCATACGGGTTCGGACAGTATTTATTTCAATAAAGAAAAAAGATATGACTGCCTCGGTGCATACAACAGCGAGGAGTCACCGTATTTTGATTGGTATAAATTCAGAAATTATCCCGATGATTACGAAAGCTGGTGGGGAGTTGACATTCTTCCCGAAATCAACGAAGAAAACGACGGCTATATTGAATATATTGCAGGCGAAAACGGTATTCTCCGCAAATGGCTGAAGGCAGGCGCAAGCGGCTGGAGGCTTGATGTTGCGGATGAGCTTCCCGATAAATTCCTTGATGCGCTGCGCAAGGCTGTCAAAGCCGAAAAAGAGGATGCGTATATTCTCGGCGAGGTGTGGGAGGATGCGTCGAATAAGATAAGCTACGGCAGCAGACGTCCTTATCTTCTCGGCGGTCAGCTTGATTCGGTTATGAATTATCCGTTTGCGGATTGTCTCGTTGATTTTGCGGTTACGGCAAATGCAGACGGCTTCAACGATAAGATTGCGGAAATATGCGAGAATTATCCCAAGGAAGCTGTTGACAGTCTGATGAATCATATCGGCACTCACGATACCTGCCGTATTCTTAACCGTCTTGCAACCCTCGGCGGTTACAGAAACGGCTGTGAAGGACGTTACAGCGGCGGTCTTTCCGATGAACAGAGAGAAACGGGCAAAAGACTTCTGCGTCTTGTTGCGGCGATGCAGTTTACCCTGCCCGGCGTGCCCTGCATCTATTACGGCGATGAGGCAGGTCTCGATGGAGGTGAAGACCCGTTTAACAGAGGCTGTTATCCGTGGGGAAATGAAGATAATGAGCTTATTGAATATTACAGAATGCTCGGAAGAATCAGAGCAGAGCATCCCGTTTTCAAGGACGGCTGTTTTGTTTCCGTTTCTTCAACTCTCGGCTGTGTTGCTTATGAAAGACAGGGCGGCAGCGAGAGAATAATGACCGTTGCAAACCGTAACGGGCATTCAATCGTTTATATTCTTCCCGAGGAGGGTTATGAGGTGCTCTGCGGCGGCACGGTAAACGGCAGAGAGCTTTATCTTGACAAAGAAACTGCGGCAATACTGATTAGGATGAATGATTGATGAATAAGAGAAAGAATATGAATTTCCGCACTTCAAGAGGCAGAATGAACGAAGAAACCAAGAAGTTTTTTATTGTTTTCTTTGCCTGCGTTATTACGGTGCTTGCAATATCAACTCTTGCCATACTGAAAAAATATGATTTTGATGTTAAGCGTGCCATAAGCGGTGAGGCTAAAACAGAAACAACAACCGAAATTGCAGAGTCGGGAATTCCCGAGGTGCACGGTGAGAAAACCTATTTTTTCTGGTGTGCAAGCGAGAAAAGGGATAACCTGCATTTTGCATGGCTTGTCAATATAAAAATGCCCGAAAGAAAGGCAACCGTATGCACCGTGCCACCCGAAACGATGATAAACTATAACGGCACGGTATCGAGCATAGAAAATGTGCTTTCAAAAACGGGTAACGATGAATTTGTTTCCGCGGTTGAAGCAACCTTCGGTTCGGAAATCGATGGCTACATATGTTCCGACGAAACCGATTTCAGAACAATGATTAATTATTTCGGCGGCGCAGAAATAACCGTACCCGAACAGGTTGAATACAGAAACGAAGGTCTTACCCTCATTCTTGTAAAGGGCAAACAGACACTCAAGGGCGATTCGCTTTTTAAGTATCTTTGCTATCTTGATACCCTCGGTTCAAAGGGTAATGCATCTCAGGCGCTTGTTATGGGAGATATTCTCAAAGGAGTTTTCAAGCCCTCAAGAGTCAATAAAACAGACTCGGCTTTTGCGAAAATCTCAAATACTCTGAACACAAATATAACCATCGTTGATTTTTCCCGCGCGGAAAAAGCGATAAAAATACTTTGCGAAAACGGATTTGAGGTTGTTGCAACTGTTGATTTGCCTGAGATTCAGAAATAAAGACGAAAGGAATGCGGCATGAAAAAACTGTTATCATTGCTTATAAAAGCGGTAATTTGCATTGCTGTGGTTGTTATCGGCGTTCATGCTGCAAACATGTTTATCGAAACGGCAGACCCGTGGATGAATAAAGTTCCCGAAAAGCTTACCGATGTCGGCAGTCCGTATAAATTCTATTATGATGAACTCGAAGATATTGAGAAGCATGCCTATAATGAAATTCTTTCTCAGATATATTCAATGCCCGAGAAGGTCAGGGTTCCCGATGTCAGCGGCGAACAGCTTGACAGGGTGTTTTCCGCACTTCTTGCCGATAATCCCGATTTGTTTTTTGTGGGCAGAAGATGTACTCTTTCGGCAAAAGGTCTGTACACGTTCTGCGCCGTGGATTATTATATAGACAGCGAAACCTATGCAAAGCAAAAATCAGAGCTTGAAGCGGTGTGCGCGGAAGTGCTTTCCTCTCTTACAGACCCCGATGACGAATTCCGTACCGAGCTTGAAATCCATGATTTCATTGTTGATAGGTGCAGCTACCGTCTTGAGGACGGAGAATTTGTTTATTCCTCGGCATACGGTGCGATTGTTAACGGCGAAGCAGCGTGCGAAGGATATTCAAAAGCGGCAAAGCTTCTTTTTGATATGGCGGGAATAGAGAGTGCGGTTGTCAGCGGAATTTCCGATAATATGCAGGACCCCGAAGGCCCTCATATGTGGAATGCGGTAAAAATCAACGGAGACTTCTATTATCTCGATTGCACATGGGATGACCCCGTGAGCGAAAGCGGCAAAGAAATGGTGATGTATGCGTATTTCAATCTCAATGATGAAATGATTTCCGCAACCCACCGCGATTTTTCGATTGATTTTGACTGCACAGCATCCGAAGAAAACTACTATATAAAAACGGGAAGTTACTTTGAAGGCTATGACAGAAGTGACGAAAAAAGATTAAGTACGCTTATTGCAGACGAGCTTAACCGCGGAGGTAATGTTGTGCAGCTTCGTTTCGGAAGCAAGAGTGCATATAAAGAAGCTGTTTCCGAGCTTATTGATTCGGGCAGACTTTACAATGTTCTGAAAAGAGTAAAAGAAAAAACAAAGGTGAAATTCTCAACGGATTCACTTTCTTACTATAAAGATTCAAGTCAGTATCTTCTGACATTTGTTATTGAAAAATGAAAGGCGGCATACAAAAATGGATAAAGCGAGAATAGAGGCGGCGGTCAGAGAAATACTTATCGCTATCGGTGAGGACCCCGACAGAGAGGGTCTTGTCGAAACACCGTCAAGAGTTGCCAGAATGTATGAGGAGATTTTTTCGGGTCTTGAAGATAATCCTGAAAGACATCTCAAGCTTTTCAACGAAACGGGCAACGAGGAAATGGTTGTTGTGAGGGATATCCCTCTTTATTCGATGTGCGAGCATCATCTTATTCCGTTTATGGGAAAGGCACATATCGCTTATCTTCCCTCCGACGGCAAGGTTATCGGTCTTTCAAAGCTTGCAAGAATTGTCGACTGCTTTGCAAAAAAGCCTCAGCTTCAGGAAAGACTGACAGCGCAGATTGCAGATTTCCTTGAAGAAAATCTCAACCCTCTCGGTGTTGCGGTTGTTATTGAAGCAGAGCATCTTTGCATGACTATGAGAGGCGCAAGGGCTTCAGGCGCGCAGACACGCACCTCCGCACTCAGAGGCACAATGAGAAGCAACGCAAAGACCAGAGCAGAGGCGATTTCGCTTCTGACGGGAGGCAGATAATGTTCAGGGCAAGAAAGCATGAATTTCCTCTTGGCAAAAAGACTTATGTTATGGGAATTCTCAATTATACACCCGACTCATTCTCCGACGGAGGTATGTATTTTACACCCGAAAAAGCGCTTGAACACGCGCTGAAAATGCAGTCACAGGGTGCGGACATAATAGATATCGGTGCAAACTCAACAAGACCCGATGCAAAAATTCTCTGTGCGGCGGAAGAAAAAGAAAGACTTCTTCCTGCGCTTGAAGCAATATGCACAAATGTTACCGCGGCGGTTTCGGTTGATACTTTTTATCCTGTCTGTGCGGAAGCGGCGCTTAAGGCAGGGGCTGATATAATCAATGATGTCAGCGGAGTTTTCAATCCCGAAACGGCGAAGCTTGCGGCGCAATACGGCGCAGGGTATATTGTTATGCATAATCCGTGCGGTTCGGCATCGGTTTCGGAATATCCGGACGGAGTTGTTGCGGATTTGAGAAAGTTTTTTGTTGATGCACTTGAACTTGCGGCAAAATTCGGTCTGCCGAAAGAACAGCTTTGCCTTGATCCCGGTTTCGGCTTCGGAAAGAGTTATGAAGATAATCTTGAAATTCTCCGCAATCTTCAGTGGCTTAAATTCAAAGGAGTTGCACTCCTTGCAGCAGGTTCAAGAAAAAGATTTATCGGCACGGCAAGCGGTGAAGAAAATTCCGCTTTGCGTGATTCGGGAACGGTTGCGGCGCATACCGCGGCAATTGCAGGCGGCGCGGATATAATCCGTGTTCACGATGTTTTTTCGGGCGTTCAGGGTGCAAGAGTTGCCGATGAAATTTACAGGAAGGCGTAATATGGACAAGATTATTGTTAAGAACCTTAAGATTTTTGCTTATCACGGGGTCAATCCCGAAGAAAAAGAGGACGGACAGATTTTTGTTCTCGATATAGATGCATATGTTGACATAAGCAAGCCGTGTGTTACCGATAATGTTGACGATACGGTGAGCTATGCAAAGATAATAAAAGAAACCGTGAGAATATTCACATCCCAAAAGGATGATTTGCTTGAAAGGGCGGCGCAAAGGGTTGCCGACGGACTTTTTGATGCGTTCGGAAAGATAGAAAAGCTCCGTATTCTTCTCAAAAAACCCGAAGCACCGATAAAAGCGGATTTTGAATATGTTGCGGTTGAAATTTTCAGAGAAAGGGCTGAAAAAAATGAGTGAAGCGGTAATTGCCCTCGGTTCAAACATGGGCAACAGAATAGAAAACATCAATGCGGCAATCAGAGCAATCGCAAAGCTGCCCGATGTTAAGATTATCAAGGCATCGTCCGTCTATGAAACCGAGCCTGTCGGCTGTGAAGAGGACGATATGTACCTCAATGCGGCGATACTTGTCGATGTGAATATTTCGCCCGCCATGCTTCTCGGAGAATGTCTCGGAATTGAAGCCGCAATGGGCAGAATAAGAACAAAAAAGAATGCGCCGAGAATCATTGACCTTGATCTCATTCTTTATGACGGCGTGAAAACAGAAAGCTTCGAGCTTACTCTCCCTCATCCGAGAGTGCTCGAAAGGGCATTTGTCATGGCACCGCTTCTTGACCTTTATCCCTCGGGAAGAGCGCCCGGAATGTTCTTTGCCCCGCATCTTCGCGATATCGGTACCGACGGAATAAGAAAAACCGAAAAAGAAATCATAATTCCCATTTATTGAGGTGTGCTATGGCGGTATCAATATGCGAAAACTGCGCTCATTATGATTATAATGAGGATTATGAGTGCTATGAATGCCTTGTCAATCTTGATGAGGACGAACTTTACAGATTTATGCAGGGCGGCGAATTTGAATGTCCCTACTATAATCCGTATGATGAATATAAAGTAGTCAGAAAACAAAACTGACCCAAGGAGAGTTGTTTGAAATGAGTAAGAAACCCAATAATGCAAAGACTCCGAAAAAAGCGGAAGAAGCAAAGGTATCTGCACCCAAAAAGTCGGGCAAAGCAATAATTATTGCTGCTGCGGCGCTTGTTGTTATTGCCGCTGTGCTTGTCGGAATTTTTGTGATAAAGCCTGCCATTGACAAGAATGTTGAGCCAACCACATTGCCGATTGTCACAAATCCCCCGAAAGAGGGCGAGGCATTCACTTATGCAGATTATAAAGGCGCAAAAATGCCTGTCCAATTCATTGAAATTCTCAATCAGGCAGAGATTGACAGTCAGAAAGCCGTCAAGGAATACGGTGTTGCATTAAAGGTCGGCGACAGAGAAATCTCCAGAAGTGAATTCTCCATGTACTATCTTGACCAGTACCGTCTGCAGATGTACGAAATCAATTATTCCATTGAGCAGAGAGGCTCAAACATGACAGGTTATGATCCCGAAAAGCTTCCCGATGAGCAGAATGCTGTCGGTGTTGATTATACCTTTGCAGAGGATTTCACACGCAAGGCAATAGAAACTGTTCAGACCAACTATGCAAGCTTTGATCTCGCCGTTAAAAACAATACTCAGTTCAGTGAAACAGAAATCGACAATCTGATTGTCAGCTATGAAAGAATTAAGGATTATGCAAAATATTCAACTGAGGAAAAAACTGCTGACCAGATGATTGTTGAAACCTACGGCGCAGGCACAACCTATGCTATGTTTGCCGCAAGAGAAATCATGCAGACATATGCGAAGAAATATGAGGAAACAAAAATTGATGAACTTCAGAAAGCTTTTTCGGAAGAAGAGGTTCTCGAAAGACGTAATCAGAATGAAACCAAATATAAGGTTATAAAGGCAAGAATTTATCCCGTTGAGGGTGAATACGACCCCGAAGAAATTTCAAAAATTGCAACAGAAGAGCAGTTCCTTGAATTTGCGCAGAACAACTATCCCAACGGAGGTTTTTCTGCAAAAAATAAAACAAATGCCCATTTTGTGAGCTATGACACAATCGGGAGAACCTTCGGTTATGAGGTTGCAGACTGGGCGTTCAGTGATAACCGTGTTTCGGGCGAAATAGGTCTTGTTCAGGGTCAGATTTACGAATGCCTTGTTTATATCGAAACTCCCGCATTCTATGACACAAGCTGCGAAGTTATAACCTATGAATATACTTATCCCGAAGGTACAACAGAAGAAGAATTCAATCAGATTGCCGACGAAATTCAGACCATGTATGACGGCTGGGTTGAGAAAAAAATGACAGAGGATGAATTCAGACAGGCTTGCCTTGAAACGGGTTACGGCTTTGAGAGAACATACCGCACGGGCGACCTTTTCTTCTATGTCAACAGCTGGATTCTTGATGAAAACCGCAAGAACGGCGATATGGGAATGTTCAACGACGGAACAACAGTTTATATTGTTTACTATTGCCACAATAATCCCGAGGATTTTGACTGGAATGTGGCTGTCAGAAGCGAAATGAGCGTTGAAGATTATAATGCTGAATATGATGCATTTGTTGAAGAGAACCATCAGCCAAAGAGATATGACAATGTGATTGTTCAGGCACAGAAAAACGCAAATGTCAGAATAACCAAGAATATCAACGATGCCGCGGCGGCACAGTAAAATTGCAGACTGTACGGATTTTTCCGTGCAGTCTGTTTTTGTTTAATTCAGTTACTGCTTCTTTTGACAGACACCAGAGTGCAAAGATATTCGGTACAGCCATCAGTCCGTTGAATGTGTCGGATATGCTCCATACAAAATCAAGCTTTGTTACGCAGCCTGCAAATGCCGCAAGAATATACACAATATTATAAATTTTTCCGCTTTTAGCACCGAAAAGGTATTCCGTGCCCGTTTTACCGTAGTAAGACCACGCGATAAGTGTTGCAAAAGCAAAAAGGCAGATGCAGACATCAAGAAAATATCCGCCCCATTTTCCGAAAAAGCTTTCAAAAACCGCAGCACAAAGCTCAACGCCGTCAAGGCTTTTGTCTTCAGCTTTTCCGCTTGTGAGAATTGCGGCGGCAGTTACCGTGCACATAAAAACCGTGTCAATAAAAACTTCAAGTATGCCCCATTTTCCCTGCTCAGATGCATCGTCGCATTCTGCCGAGGAATGAATAATCGCACAGCTTCCGAGCCCCGCTTCGTTTGAAAAAACGCCTCTTGAAATGCCGTACCGCATTGCTTTTGCAATGCCGAACCCCGAAACAGCCTTAACGGTAAAAGCTTCCGAAATAATGTTTTTTATGCACGGGATTATGTTTTCGCGGTTTAAAAAAATAACTGCAAAGCAAGCCAGAACAAACGCACCCGAAAGCACAGGAATCAGCTTTTCGGAAACGGCTGTTATCCTTTTAAGTCCGCCCGAAACAGCAAGAAGCAAAGCGGTGCATAAGATAAATCCCGTAACGGCAGGCTTGATTCCAAATGCGGAAAGACCCTGCGCAACGGAATTTGACTGCGTCATGTTTCCCATCCCGAGCGAAGCGCCGATAAGGAAAACGGCATAAACACGGGCAAGATTATTCATGCCGAGACCTTTTTCAATATAATACATCGGACCGCCCAAAGGCTTTCCCGAAGAATTTCTGATGCGGTATTTTATTCCGAGAATGTTTTCGCAGCAGCAGGTCATCATTCCGAGAATTGCGGAAACGCACATCCAGAAAACCGACCCTGCACCGCCCGCGCGCAGAGCTGTTGCCACTCCTACGATATTTCCCGTGCCGAGGCAGGCAGCAAGAGAAGAAGCAAGCGCGCCCGCCTGAGAAATCCCGTTTTTGTCGGTGCTTTGTTTTTCTTTGCTTCCGATAAGCGACCCGACGGTGGATTTTATCCAGTCACCTGCGCCGAAAATCTGATAAAATCCCGTTTTTGCAGATAAAAATAACCCCGTACCCAGAAAAACCGCAAGCATTGGCGGTCCCCAGATAACGGAGTTTATTGCCGAATTTATTTCAAAAAACATACCCGTCACCTCAATAAAATATATTGACTGACGGGTAATTTTATTATTATTTTATATCAAGTTCAAATTTGTAGGTGTTTGCAAATTCGATAACATTCTGCATTGATTCCTTAACATGGAGCTTAACCTTGGGGCAGGCATCGAATGCAAATTTATCAATGTTTGCGGTATCGCCTCTGAAGGTTGCAACCTTCAGAGCATCGCAGTAATAATATGCTCTTTCGCTGAGTGTTACAAGTGATGAGGGCATATCTGTCTGTACAAGCTTTTTGCACTCCGCGAAAGCGAATGCGCCGATTTCCGTGATTGACGAACGGTGCATGAATGCCTTTTTGATTGAACTTCCCGCAAATGCTCTTTCTTCAATCTTTGTGATTGTTTTGGGGAAATTGACAACTGTAATGGTCTGTACATCTGCAAAAGCTTCTGTGCCGATAACGGTTACTGTCACATCATCAAAAGTTGAGGGTATATCAAGCTCAACAACTTCTTTTGTACCGTTGTATTTGGTTATTTTTGCAGTGCCGTCTTCAAGAACAACATAGGTATAATCACCTGATTCAACGGGTTTTGTTGTGTTGCATGAGCAGAAAAGAGTCAGCACAGCTGCAAGAACAAGGACGATTGATAAAAATTTTTTCATAATAATAAATCCTTTCGGTTTTTTCAGAGGGCATCACAGCCCTGCCGTTTCACAGTTTTCAAGATGCTCCGACCATGTTTCGGCATAGTAATAAATACCGTCGCTGTCGGTGACAAAATAATACCAGTCGGTTTTTTCGGGGAATAGCGCCGCCTTGACGGCATCGATTCCGCTGTTTGTTATCGGACCTGCGGGCAGACCGTCGCAATTGTATGTGTTGTAAAGAGCCATAAGCTCTTCGTAACGCGCTTCATCAACATAGGGCTTCACATAATCTCTCAGATAGAATGTTGCAACATCGCATTGCAGACGCGGATATTTTTCGCTTTGCAAACGGTTGTGAAGCACAGATGAAACTTTACCCATTTCGGCGGGATTGCCCGCTTCTTCCTGAATTATGGAAGCGAGGGCGAGGATTTCATCAAGCGTAAAACCGAGCTTATCGCATTCCGTGCGGATTTCTTCGGTGAGCTTTAATTCCGTGTTTTTCAGAAATCTTTTTATCGCAGAAGATGCACTTTCATTTTTATAGAATTCGTATGTGTCAGGAAAAAGATAGCCCTCAAGCAGAAATGAACGCTCGTCGGGATTCGGAATTTCAAATGAAAAGCCTTCAAGATTCATAGGATTATCCGCTTCTGCCATGAAATCGGATGCGGAGCAAACTCCGTTTTCTTCAAGCAGAAGAGCTATCTGACTCACGGTTGAACCCTCCGGAAACATAACCGTTACGGTGTTTGATGCGGTCGTTTCGTCGGGAGAATTATGCGGCGTCGGTTTGCATCCGCACAGCGAAATGAGCGTTACGCAAACAAGAATAACTGCAACGATTTTTGTTTTGTAATTTTTTAGTTTTTTCATAAACATTATATTATCATATTAAACCGTGAAAATCAAGGGTATGATAAAATCTTAACAATTCATTAAAAACCAAAAGCACCGACAAAAAAGTCGGTGCCCTTGGCTTTATAGAAGGATGTATGTTTGCCGAAATATCCGCCGCCGGCTGCGGAACACCGTGCGGTTTCAAATATCGGCGGAAGTAGTCTTAATCGTTTTCTTCAGCAGCAGCCTTAACGATTTCTTCGGGAATCGCTTCGCCGTGCTTAACGAAGAGAATGCAGAGAATGCTGAGAAGGAACATGATGGGGCTGTAAATGAAGAGTGAGAGGTATGTGCCTGAAAGCATACGCACGATACCGTAAATGATGGGAGAAGCAATCTGTGCGGAGAAGGTCGCGGTGTAATAATAACCCGTGAATGTGCCGACCTTGTCAAGACCGCCGATTTCAAGAACAAGAGGAAGGGTGTTGACGGTGATGAACATATTTGCAAAGCCGCCGAGAATAAGTGCAACCCAGATAAGTGCAAAGCTGCGTGTGGCAACATAGAGAGCAAATACTGCCATGAACACTACAAGACCGAGAAGAATTGTCTTTTTTCTGCCGATTTTTTTGCCGAGATAACCTGCGGGAATAGCTGCGAGTGCTGAACATGCGGCAAAGAGAGTTGTCATAATAGTTGCTTCCGAAGTGGTTTTTCCGAGAACTTCGGCTGCGAAGAGTGCGAAGAAGGTGGTGATTGCGTTTGTGCCGCAGAAGAGGAAGAAGAGACCGCCGAGCATGAAGATAAGGCTCTTTCTTTCGCCCTTTGAAAGCTTCTGTGCTTTCTGCGCAGCCTTTGCGGCTTTCTTTGCTTCTTTTTCGGCTTTTGCTCTTGCAGCGGCATCAACAGCTTTGTTGTGTTCCGCAACTGCTTCAAGCTTGCTTGAGGGTTCTTTTACGAAGAAGAGAACAACAAGCATACCGATTATCATAACGATTGCACCGAGAAGGAAAACATAGGGGAATGCAACCTGCTCGTTTTCGGTTGTGATTTTTGTGCCTGTGAATGCTGTGTAAATTGCACCTACAAGAGTACCTGCAACAAGACCGAGTGCTGAACCGATACCGCCCATGAGGTTGATGATGGCATTGCCTTCACTGCGGAGAGAGGGAGGTGTCAGTGCGGGCATGAGTGCAACACAGGGTGCTCTCCAGAGTGACATTGAGAAAACAAAGAGGATAATGAAGAGCATTGTGAGGGGAAGAGAGTTTGAAAGTGCAACCCAGGGAATAACCGCAAAAAGGAATGCCGAAACGGGAGCACCGAAAACAATGAAGGGACGGCGTTTGCCGAGTTTTGAGTGGCATCTGTCCGAAAGCTTGCCGAAGGTTGGCTGGAAGATAACGCCGAAAATATTATCGAATGTCATTATGATACCGATGAAAAGCGGAACAAGAGTTATACCGCCTGCTTCGGTAACAACATTTTCACCCTGAGATTCCGCAAATTTTGCGAGAACGGGGAACATCTCGTTGAGCTTTGCACTCCAGCCTGTAACCATTGCCGAAGCATTGAGAAGTCTCTCGAGAATTTTGGTGATGTAGGGGTCATAGATTGCCCATGCAATTGAGGAAGCCATGAAGCCAAAACCGGTCAGAATGGTTCTGGGGCGGTGAAGCTTACCGTTTTCCCTTGCACAGAAAAAGGTGTTGTTCATAAAATTTTCTCCTTTATAGGGTAACGAAATATAATGCGGAATGCAAAGCTTCCGCAACTATTAAAATTATTATATCACTTCTCAATCTTTTTTAAAAGACAACATATTACACTAAAAATTACCTGTGTTTTTGTTTGACTTGACGAAAATAATTTTTCATACACATTTAATTTTCCCAACAAGTTATTGACAATATGTCATAAATAGAATAAAATATATAAGATAAATATTTCGGGGTGTAGTGGCTCGGGCATCGCCGCTGCCGGTGGCAGAAGAAGGCGATGACGGAGCAGGAAGAAACACAGAGCAATGCGAAGCGCACCAAGCGAGCAGTGCGACAATGTTTCTGACCGATAGCCGGTAGCGCGCCCTTGCAGGGTTTATCAAAATTTATATGTTCACATAACTTAATATTTCGGGGTGTAGCGCAGCTGGTAGCGCGCCTGCTTTGGGAGCAGGATGTCGCACGTTCGAACCGTGTCACTCCGACCATAACCGTAACTTTGTTTCAGAGTTACGGTTTTTTCTGTTTTATCCGCAGATAATAATCAGGGTGATTATATGGAATCTGTATGGAAAAACAAAGAAAAAACACCCTCATTTCCGAAGCTTCAGGGCGATGTGAAAACCGATGTTCTCATTGTCAGGGGAGGAATGGCGGGCATTCTTACGGCATTCATGCTTGAAAAAGCAGGCATTGATTATCTTTTGATTGAGCAGAACAGGATTTGTTCTGCAATTACTCAGAACACAACAGCAAAAATAACTTCACAGCACGGTCTTATTTACGGAAAATTGCTCAAAACCTACGGCGAGGATTATGCCCGTATGTATTGGCGGTCAAATGAAGATGCGATTGAGAATTACCGCATTCTCTGCCGTGATATACCTTGCGATTTTGAAGAAAAGAGCAATTTTATTTATTCGTCAGAAAGCAATGAAAAGATTCTTCTGGAACTGAACGCTCTGAACAGTCTGGGAATACCTGCGTCTTATGTAAAGGAAACTCCTCTGCCTTTTCCCGTTGCGGGTGCGGTTGAGTTCAGAAATCAGGCGCAGTTCAATCCGATAAAATTTGTTGCAGGTATTTCAAAAAATCTTAATATCCGTGAAAATACCCGTGCAAAGGAGTTCGGAGAGGGTGTTGTTACAACGGATTCGGGCGTGATAACGGCAAAAAATATTATTATTGCGACCCATTTCCCGATTATAAATAAACACGGCGCTTTCTTTATAAAAATGCATCAAAGCCGTTCCTATGTTATTGCGCTTGAAAATGCGCAGAATGTTGGCGGAATGTACCTCGATGAAGCGGACGGCGGTTTTTCGTTCAGGAATTACAGCAATTTGCTTTTACTCGGCGGCGGTTCGCACAGAACGGGCAAGCCGAGCGAGGGCTGGAAACCGCTTGAGGAATTCGCACGGAAATACTATCCCGATTCCGAAATAAAATACAGATGGGCGGCGCAGGATTGCATGACGCTCGACGGTTCTGCATATATCGGCAGATATGCAAATGATGCAAGCGGTCTGTATGTTGCAACGGGTTTCAATAAATGGGGCATGACGCAGTCTATGGTTGCAGCACGGCTTATCTGTAACATGATAACAAAAAAGAAGAACCGCTATGAGGAAATATATTATCCCTCAAGATCGGTTCTTCATCCGCAGCTGTTTAAAAATATTATTGAAACGGGTAAAAATATTTTAACATTTTCAAAACCGAGATGTCCTCACCTCGGATGTGCACTCAAATGGAATAAATATGAGCACTCGTGGGACTGTCCGTGCCACGGCTCGAGATTTTCCGAAGACGGGAAACTGCTTGATAATCCGTCAACGGGAGGCTTCAAACATCGGAGTTGAAAGATATCTTTCTCCGCCGTCGGGGAGAAGAACAACGATGTTCTTGCCCTTATTTTCGGGTCTTGATGCAACGAGCGTTGCCGCATGAAGTGCTGCACCCGAAGAAATTCCGATAAGAATTCCCTCTGTTTTAACTGCAAGCCTTGCGGCGGCATAAGCTTCTTCGGTTGTTACAGTTATGATTTCGTCATAAATATCTGTGTCAAGTATTGACGGGACAAAGCCTGCACCGATGCCCTGTAAACCATGCGCACCTGCTCTGCCTTCTGAAAGAAACGGCGAATCAGCAGGCTCAATGCCGATAATTTTTATATCGGGATTTTTTTCTTTGAGATATTTTCCCGTGCCCGTTATCGTGCCGCCCGTACCGATTCCGGCAACAAAAATATCAACCTTGCCGTCGGTATCGTTCCATATTTCAGGGCCTGTTGTTTTGTAGTGAGCTATGCAGTTTGCAGGATTGTCAAACTGTGCGGGAATGAAGCTGTCGGGTATTTCTTTTGCAAGTTCATTTGCTTTTTTGATTGCACCAGCCATACCCTTTCTTGCATCTGTCAGCACAAGCTCTGCGCCATATGCGGAAAGAAGCTTTCTGCGCTCAATGCTCATGCTTTCGGGCATTGTGATTATAACTTTCAAACCCATCTGCGCCGCAACCGAGGCTATGCCTATGCCCGTGTTGCCGCTGGTGGGTTCTATTATTACAGAGTTTTTATTGATTTTACCCTCATCCCATGCGGATTTGAGCATTTCATATCCGACTCTGTCCTTTGAGCTGCCTGCAGGATTGCGGTATTCAAGTTTTGCAAGAATATTTGCCTGTACGTTTGATTTTTTCGCATACACGCTGAAATTCACAAGCGGAGTGCTGCCGATGGTTTCGGCGGCATTGTTATAAATTTTCATGTTTATCACCTTGCTAAATTATATCAAAAACGCAGTATATCCGTCAATAAAATATATGTTAATTTATTTTTGTTAATGTTGCCTAAATTAAAGGCATTATTTTTTACATTTGTAAAATATATTTATTCTTGCATTAAAGCGATAAAGAAGTATAATAAAAGTGAGTACGGTTTTCCGTAAATTCCATTTTAAAGGAGAAAAAAGAATATGGCAGATAAAGTTAAGATTGGTATAATCGGATGCGGCGGTATTGCAAACGGCAAGCATCTCCGCGCAATTTCAAACATTGATTTCCTTGAACCCGTTGCATTCTGCGATATTATTGAAGAAAGAGCAATCGAAACCGCAAAGAAATACGGCAGTGCCGATGCAAAGGTTTATACAGACTATAAAGAGCTTCTTAAGGATGAAAGCATTGTTGCTGTTCATGTTTGTACTCCCAACAAGTCCCACAGCTTCATTTCAATTGATGCAATGGAAGCAGGCAAGCATGTTCTCTGCGAAAAGCCCATGGCTAAAACATATGCAGAAGCAAAGGCTATGTATGAAGCATCCGTAAGAACAGGCAAGGTTCTTTCAATCGGTTATCAGTCACGCTGGAGAGCAGATTCCCTTTATCTCAAAGAGTGCTGCGAAAACGATGAATTCGGCGAAATCTACTATGCAAGAGCTCTCGCACTCCGCAGAAGAGCTGTTCCCACATGGGGCGTGTTCCTCAATGAAGAAGAGCAGGGCGGCGGTCCGCTTATTGATATCGGTACTCACGCACTCGACCTCACTCTCTGGATGATGAATAACTACAAGCCCAAGATGGTTGTAGGTACAAAATATAAGAAGCTCGGCGATCAGAAGAGAACCGCAAACGCATGGGGCGACTGGGATCCCGAAAAGTATACCGTTGAAGATTCAGCTTTCGGTTTTGTTGTTATGGAAAACGGCGCAACAGTCAGCGTTGAATCCGCATGGGCACTCAATATTGCTGACCCCTGCGAAGCATCAACTCTTATTGCAGGCGTTAAGGGCGGCGCAGATATGCTCGGCGATGAGCTTCGTCTTAACTATGTAAAGAACGGCAGACAGGTTATCGAAAATCCCAATTTTGATGCAGGCGGCGTTGCGTTCTATGACGGCGCAAGCGATAAGCCCGAAGAACTCGAATGCCGTGCATTCTACGATGCAGTGCTCAACGGTGCAGAGCTTCGCACAAAGCCCGAGCAGGCTATGGTTGTTATTCAGATTCTTGAAGCAATCTATGAATCCGCAAACACCGGCAAGCCCGTATACATTAACAACGATTAAGAGGTAAACATATGAAATTGGCAGTTCAGGTCTATTCCGTAAGAGACCATATAAATGACAGCGAAACCCTCCTCAAGGCTCTTGAGGAGATTAAGAAAATCGGTTATGACGGCGTTGAATTCGCAGGATATTTCGGCACAGATGCCGCAACAATCAAGGCAAAGCTTGACGAAGTGGGTCTTGTATGCGTAGGCTCGCACATGGGTCTTGACGATTTCAAGGAAGATAAGCTTGCAGATACAGTCGAATTCGCAAATACTCTCGGCACAAAGGCAATCGGTGTAGGCGGTGCACCCCATTCAACAATGGAAGAAGCTGTCAACACAGGCGATGTACTCGGTGCTGCAGAAAAATATGCCATGGATAAATACGGCATAAAGGTTTATTATCATAACCATTGTGAAGAATTCAAGCCTCTTGAAAACGGACTTCTTCCCATTGATGTAATCGGCGACAGATGCTCCCTTGAAATTGATACATACTGGAGCTTCCATGCAGGCGAGGATAACTACAAGCTTCTTACCGAAAAGAAGGACAACATTGTTCTTCTTCATGTCAAAGACGGTATCGACGGCAAACCTATGGCACTCGGCGAGGGCAACAATGACCTTGCAACCGTTGTCAAGGCTGCAAAGGATATCGGCATGGAATGGCTTATCGTTGAAAACGATGACCCCGTGCCCACAGGCTTTGAGGATATAGCAAGAAGCATCAAATATATCAAAGGCATTATCTGATTATATTGGAGGGCGGGATGCCCACATCCCGCCGTTTACTTTTACAAGGAGAAAAACTATGAAACTCGGTGTATTCACAACGCTTCTTTCAAACCTTTCGCTTGAAGAAGCTCTCAAATATTTCACATCCCTCGGCATTGAAATGGTGGAAATCGGCTGCGGCGGATATCCCGGCAATGCCCATGCAGACCCCGAAATTCTTCTCAACGATGAAGCAAAGCTTGAAGAATTCAAGGCTCTCATCAAGAAATACGGAGTTGAAATCAGTGCACTTTCATGCCACGGCAACCCCGTGCATCCCAACAAGGAAATTGCTGCTGATTACGATAAGACAATCAGAAACACAATTCTTCTTGCAGAAAAACTCGGTCTGCATCAGATTAACACATTCTCGGGCTGTCCCGGTGACTGCGAAACAGCAAAATATCCCAACTGGGTAACCTGCCCTTGGCCCAACGATTTCGGCGAAATCCTTGACTGGCAGTGGAACGAAGTTCTCATTCCCTATTGGAAAGACCTTGTTGAGTTTGCAAAGGCTCACGGTGTTAACAAAATCGCTCTTGAGCTTCACCCCGGCTTCTGCGTTTATAACACAGAGTCGCTTCTCCGTCTCCGTGAGGCTGTAGGCCCTGAAATCGGTGCAAACTTTGACCCTAGCCACCTTATCTGGCAGGGTATGGACCCCGTTGCCTGCATCCGCAAGCTCGGTGATGCAATCTTCCATTTCCATGCTAAGGACACAAAGATTGATAAGTACAACACAGCGGTAAACGGCGTTCTTGATAACAAACCCTACGGCGATGAAATCAACCGTTCATGGATTTTCCGTACAATCGGCTACGGCAACGACAATGCATACTGGAAGGATATCATCTCAAATCTCCGCATGGTCGGTTATGACTATGCAATCAGCATTGAGCATGAGGATTCACTCATGAGCCAGAATGAAGGTCTTTCAAAGGCTGTTTCATTCCTCAAGAATATAATTCTTACCGAATCAACAGGCGAGATGTGGTGGGTTTAATGCATCTTTTCCGTCAATACTGCGTCAATTTCCTTGTCTTGACGAAAAATCTGCTATTAAACTGAAATTGTAATACCCAATTATTTACAAACTCCATTTTTAGATTCTAAGGAAGCGATACCATGATTAACAATAAATTCGGTTGTGCCGTTATCGGCTACGGCGGAATGGGCGGATGGCACGCCCGCAAAATCAAGGAAGAGATGGGCGAATATGCCGAAGTTCTCGGAGTTTTCGACATCAATCCTGACAGAAAAAAGGTTGCCGATGAAAAAGGTTTTCATTTCTATTCATCAAGGGAAGAACTGCTTTCCGATGAACGAATCGACCTTGTAACAATCGCAACTCCCAACGATGTTCACAAGGAGATTGCAATCGACGCCATGCGCCACGGAAAGAATGTTATCAGCGAAAAGCCCGTTACTCTTTCTACTGCAGACCTCGAAGAAATGATAGCCTGCGCAAATGAAACGGGCAAGCTTTTCACCGTTCATCAGAACAGACGCTGGGATGAGGATTATCTCACGATGAAAAAGCTCCTTGACGAGAACACTCTCGGCAGAGTTTTCCGTATCGAATCCCGCGTTCAGGGTTCAAGAGGTGTTCCCGGTGACTGGCGAAATCAGCCGCAGCACGGCGGCGGCATGGTTTATGACTGGGGTATTCATCTGCTTGACCAGGCACTCATGATGACTCTTCCCAGAAAGCTCAAGTCGGTTTATGCCGAGCTTACCAACGTTACCAACGAGAACTGCGATGACGGTTTCCGCACGACCCTTATTTTTGATGACGGACTTTCATTCTATGTTGAGGTTACAACGAGCAACTTCATTGAGCTTCCTCTCTGGTATATGCTCGGAGAAAACGGAACTTCTGTTATTACCGACTGGGACTGCAACGGCAAAACCGTTATGGTTTCCGACTGGGAAAACAGAGATGCCGTGCCCATCGTTGCGGGTGCGGGCATAACAAAGACCATGGCACCCAGAACTGATGACACAATCGAAACCTATCCGCTTCCCGTTCAGAAGGCTGACTGGGGCGAATACTACAAGAACATCTTTGCTTATCTTCGCGGCGAGTGTGATGCGATAGTAACCCACGACCAGCAGCGCAGACTCATGCGCCTTGTTGAAGCGATTTTTGAATCGGGCAAAACAAACAAGGTTATCGAGTTCAACGATGTAATATAAGATAAAAATAACGCCGTCGGAATTAGTGAGGTGTTCATAAAACAGTAATTTGAATTATTGTTGTTTAAAGCATCTATCTAACAGGGTTAGTAAAAACAATGAAAACGCCATCTGATTCTACAAAAGAGTCAGATGGCGTTTAGTTTGTATTCAGTGAAATTTAATAAATTGTATGTCCGAATAATGCGGCAACAACTTTATAAATTCTTTTAAAGAATTCTTTGATGTATCCTTCGATGATTTCAAGGAAAGAAATGGGATTGTCAACATTGTTTTCGATGTTTCCGAAATCATATATAAAATGAACATATCGTCCTGTTTCAGCTCTTTCAACCTCAACGGGTTTTCCGTTTACCGTCACTACACAGTTCTCTGCAAAAGTGTAGTTTTCTGAATTTCGTTCTAAGGTAATATAAAGCGTATAGTTGTATCCGGGCAGAAACACATCTGATTGAGCAATATTTTCTATACCGTTAATCTCCGAAACCCAACAAATCAAACCAACACGACATTTGTCATTATCAAGAATTATTTCATCATGGTCAAAAATTTCAGCTCCAACCTGTGGATTAGGCATGGCTATATTAACCTCATAGATTTCGCTTTCTTCCGCAAAAGCATTGAAAGGAATTGCAGTAAAAACCATTATTAAGCAAATTATAATTGAGATGGTTTTTATTCTCTTCTTCATAATCAACTCTCCTTTTTAAGGAACTATATATAATTATAATTATGTATTATTCTTTTGTCAAGTTTGAGTTATAAGGTGAAATTTTTCTGAAAACCCACTTTACAAAAGTGCGCAATTATACACCGTTGATGGTGTCATTGCGTTTTATTGCAAAAAGAAATGGCGTGACCGAAATCACGCCAAACCTTAATTAAACAAAAACTGTTTTACGAACCCCGCCCATTTCCGACGGCGTTTAAGTTTTGATTTATTGAGGTTTGATAAAAGTATGTACCGAAAGATTTTCGGGATGCGCAAAGATTGTATCCTTGGTTGTTTCGATTACAAAGGTCATGTATTCGGGACTGTAAATCATAGTCAGATTATGGTCGAGATAATAATATTCAATCTCGTAACCGGTTCCTTCTTTATAAATTGATTTAACAAAGATTTCATCGCCCGTCTGGTATTCAATCGTGGCAATTGCGAGGGCGTTATCCTCAAAAAACGCTTCGTCATACTTAACGCCGATATCTTCGAGCTTTGTGAAAGCTTCATAATCCTTGATTATAAGAGAACCGAACACAACATTGGCATCCGTTATGCTTACGGTATCGCCGTTAGGGTCAATATACTCTCTGCCGCCGAAAAGACCGGGAAACGTTCCCGAAAGAAAAACAACAACGGACATAACTGCTGATACCAGTTTGAAAAAGATTGCGGTCATAAATGCTTCCTCCTTAATGTTTTGTAATTCAATTATAACATAAAAACTTAAAAAATCAACACTTATAGCTAAAATTATATTTATAACTGTCTGTTAAACTTTAGCTATTACTATCAAAATATAGTTGAGGTGACAGTAATGAGTGTTGATTTTGGTTTAATAGGTTCGCGGATAAAAGCTGAAAGAAAAGCGGCGGGCAAAACTCAGGAATGGCTTGCCGAAAAGCTTGATGTGAGCGTCGGATATATAAGTCAGGTTGAAAGAGGGATAACAAAAATCAGCCTTGAAACTCTTGCAGAGATATGTGCGGTTCTCGGAAGCGACATCGCTTTTCTTGTGTCGGGTTCATCAAAAACTCAAAGCGGATATCTGCAAAATGAATTTTCCGAAAAATTTTCACAGTTATCGGAGAGAGATAAGTTTATCATACTTGAGCTTATGAATTCCATGAATAAATAATAACAAACAACGCCGTCGGAATTTCCGACGGCGTTTAGTTTATGATTATTCAGCTGTTGTTTCGAGAACGGTTCTGTCGATCGAATACTTAACAGCGTTTCTGTAACGGAATGTTACGGGAACAGTACCCATATCTGCAAGAGTGCCTGTGCCTGTTACTTCTGTTTTAACATCAATGTTCTTAACGTATTCGATTGAAATAACTTCGTCTGTTTCAACGTTGGCTGTGATGATAATCTGGCAGTCCTTGTATTCAAGTGTAGGCTGTGCAACTGTCATGTAGCTTTCAGCCTTCTTGAACTCATTGAGAACATCGTCAACGTTGCCCATGTCATAAGCCTTCTCGAGAGTTGCGGGAAGGGTGGGGGACTTGAGGTTAACGGTAATTGTTCTTACTGTTTCGTTGTCAACGCAGGTTGCGCTTTCAATATCTTCAAGTGTGAGTGCGCTCACATAGCTCTGACCCTTAACGGGAAGGAATGCAGCCATATCTTCGCCGTATTCAAGAGTTGCGCCGTCATTGTGGAGCATATAGCTGTCAAGAGTTGTGATAGCGGCGTTGAGGTAGTCATTTTCGCTCATTGCAACTTCATTGCCCTCTGCATCTGTTGCCTTGCCGATGCTCTTATCCTGACTCATTTCAACCTTTGCTGTTGCGCCCTTAACTTCGTTAATGTGGAGGTTGAAATACTCAAAGATAGTTGCTGTGTTAGCCTTGAGAGCTTCTTCTGAATATGTAGTGTCTGTGATAACCTGGCTTTCTTCGTCAACCGATGTTGTGATATCGGTGGGAAGAGGAGTCTTGACTTTGATGGTTGTGGTTGTTGTGGTTTCTTCTTCGCCTGTTCCCGAGCAGCCTGCAAAGCTGAAAATCATTGCAAATGCAAGGATAACACCGATTATTGCGAGAATCTTTTTATTCATTTAGATAATCTCCTTTCGCAAGGCAGATGCCTTTTTGCGGATTATAATAGAAACATTATAGCATAAAAACAGCTAAAATACATCCAAAATTTGAGAAATAAAAATTTTTGTTGAAAGTGAAAAAATTGTGAGTGTTCGGTTTGTAGAAAATTCACAATGAATTATACGTTAAGACCCTTTTCGTCATAGAGGAAAGCAGTTTCAAGGCAGAGACCTACGCCTGCTTCGATGGTTTTGAGGTCAAGATTTTCGTGTGTATCGAGTCTTGTGTGATAGTAGCGTGCGGGTGCGGGGTCCATAGCGGCGAATGCTGCAGCTTTGAATTTCTTGCTTTTTGAAACTGCAGCGGCATCTGTTGCACCGAGCGAAACTGTGAGATAGGGAAGATTTTCAAGACCTGCGATGTTGCCTGCTTCTTTGAGGAGATTGCATACTTCGGGGTCATTCTTGACGATACCGCTCATATCCTTATTATATATGCCCATGAAATCATAGTCGCGGATTGTATCGAGAGCGATGAAGATTGTTTCAACATCGGAGAATTCTTCGCCGTGATTCTTAACAAAATCCTTTGCGCCTCTGAGACCTGTTTCTTCAGAGCCTGTGCAGAGAGCAACAACTTCGGTGTTTTCAAGACGGATATCGTTATCCTGCATGAATTTGAGAACGGCGATTGAAGTGAAGCAGCCTGTAAGGTCATCGTTTGCGCCCTCAACAACGCGGTTTTTATCATACATGAGAATTGCGGTGATAAAGAAAATAACAAAGAAAATCATGATATAGCTGAGGATATCGAGAGTGAGTGCGGAGATATATTCGGGATTTGTCTGCGTTTTGACAATGGCAAAAATACTGGCGCCGATTGAATAAACAAGACCGAGAATTGCACCGCCGAGGGTAGCAATGAGAAGCTTCGGACCGCCAAGATAGCTAAATCGCCATTCCATGGAAGAGTCTGCATGACCTGCGAAAATGATGCGGCGCTTTGTTTCGCCCGAGGCTTTTCTGATGCCGTAGGTATTATATGATGTCTTTTTGGGAGTGAACTTATCAAGTGTTTCCATGTAGAAAACAAATTCCGTGATTCCGAAGAAAAGGCAGAAAACCGCGATTGCAAGAGTTGCGAAGAAAAGTGCGGCTATTTCAAAAAACTGAGCAACAAAGAAAATTGCGGTTGCAATAATCATAAGGATGCCCGACATGGGAACCCAGCCGAGGAATGCTTTGGGATGAACGGCAAAGGAATCAACCTTAACATCGTCACAGCAGGTCTTAAGCTCTTCAGACATGAATTCAATACCCTTTTTTTCAGCTTCCGAGCCTGAAAAACGCGGGCCTATTTCCTTGCATACCTTTTTGATTGCCCTTGCGGCATAGTTGGTATACATTCTTCTTTCAGACGGGTAATTCTTAACGCTTTCGTTTGCTTTCAAAACGAAACACTCCTTTCAATTTCTTTCCCTTTTGTAATATTTTTATTAATAATGCGGTTTTTATTTGACAACCGCAGGTTTTCGGATTAATATAGATTAGTAAAAACTTGAACGAGGTAAATATGATGAAAAAAACACTTTCGCTCATACTTATTGCGATACTTGCGGTTGTTCTTATCGGTTACGGCGCGGTAACACTTCTTTCCGATAATAATCCCACTATTGAGGGGACACCGATTGAAGAAGAAACAACCAAAAAGCCGTCAATCCTTGATGCTTTTGTCAATGTGACCAAAAAAACAACCGAAGTGCAGACAACTGCACCTCAAAAAATAAGCGGCTATAAATATGCTTATGCGGGATTTGAGCCTGCATATGCAAATGTTGATATTGATGACTGGAAGATGCTTCTTGTTAACAGAGATTACATACTTCCCGACGGCTATGAGGTTGAGCTTGCTCCCTGTATAACCGATGACCCTGACAGCCTCAAACTCGATTACCGCGTTGCACCTCATTATAATGAAATGTATAATGCGGCACTTGAAGACGGAATTGAGCTTACGCCCGTTTCGGGATACCGCTCCGTTGAGCGTCAGCAGAGAAATTTTGAAAACAAAATTGATAAATATCTGAATCAGGGTTACGGCAAGATTGAAGCAACGCAGATGGCGGCAACAATCATTCTTCCTCCCGGCACGAGCGAGCATAACGCTGGTCTTGCCATGGATATATGCAGTCTTGAGCAGGATTTTGAAGAAACCAAGGAATTCAGATGGCTTTCGGAAAATGCCGCGGATTACGGCTTTATTCTCCGCTATCCGGAGGATAAGCAGGATGTGACGAAAATCATCTATGAACCGTGGCACTGGAGATATGTAGGCGTTGAAACCGCAAAGGCAATGAAGGCAAGCGGTCAGTGCTTCGAGGAATATCTCGGAGTGGCTTAAGGTTTTCTTTTGTTTTCAGGCTCTCCGCCTTCGGAAATATTCTCTCTTTTAAGAACAACGAAAACGGTTCTGAACAAAATTTTAATATCAAACCAAATGCTCTGTTTGTCAATGTATTCCTTGTCAAACAGGGCTTTTTCTTCGTCCGTGAGGTTATCTCTGCCGTTAATCTGCGCCCAGCCGGTTATGCCGGGTCGGACTGAATAGACATTGTATTTTTTTCTTAATGCCCTGATTTCCTTTTCTTCGGGAATGAGGGGTCTCGGTCCTACAAAGCTCATATCGCCGAGAAGGACATTAACAAGCTGCGGAAGCTCGTCAAGGCTTGTCTTGCGCAGAAATCTTCCGCTTCTCGTTATAAATTTTTCGGAGTTTTTAAGATTTGCCGTTGCAACATTCTTAACTCCTCTGCGCATTGTTCTGAATTTGAATATATAAAAAAGCTTGTTGTCTTTTCCTACTCTGTACTGTCTGAAAATAACGGGAGAACCCGCATCAATAAGCACGATGAGGCTTATCAGCAGAAACAGAGGAAAGAGAATAATGATGAGCAAAAGGCTTACCGTAAAGTCAAAAGCTCTTTTCATACAACACCTCATTTTGACCAGAATATATAGTCTTTGATAAGAACGGCTCTTACGGGCGCACCTTCAAGTCCGTCGTAGCATACGGGTGGGGCAATGAGAAAATACTCACCCGGTTCAACCGCGGAAAGGTCAAGACCCTCGAGCACGGCAACTCCGCTGAGAAGGAATGCTTTGTGCGGACCTGTCTGGTTACCCTTGCATCCGACGGAAAGAGAATCCGTGCCGATGAGCATAAGTCCTCTGTCGGCAAGCTCCTGTGCGGAAGAGTCCATAAAAAACGCTTTTCCGCCGCCTTTTATCAGCAGACGCTCGCATTTTTTCGGGAAATATCTGTCAACATATTCGCCCGTGATAACTCCGTCGGGAACGTTCATAACCGTGCACGGTCCGATGTAGGGTTCAAGCGGAAGCCCGTCTATTGATTTGCCGCCTTCAACGAAGTGAAGCGGTGCATCCGCATGGGTTGCCGTGTGCGAACACGCATGAACCGCCGTCAGATTGCAGTCGTAATTCTCGCCGATTTCGGAAAGAATCTCCGCCTCGGGTTTCGGGTCGCCCGGATAAACCTCGCTCTGAAAGAATTTTCGGGAAATATCAATTATTTCCATATTACTGTCCTTTCAATGATTCCATCTTAAGGTACGCATTGATGAAGCCGTCGATATCGCCGTCCATAACAGCGTTGATATTGCCTGCTTCAAAGCCTGTTCTGTGGTCTTTGGCAAGGGTATAGGGCATGAAAACATAGGAACGAATCTGACTGCCCCATGCGATTTCACGCTGTTCGCCCTTGATATCGTCAATCTTGTCGAGATGCTCTCTTTCCTTGATTTCGATAAGCTTGGATTTGAGCATCTTCATTGCAACATCTCTGTTCTGATGCTGGCTTCTTTCAACCTGACAGGCGCATACAATACCTGTGGGGATATGTGTGATGCGGACTGCCGATGATGTTTTGTTAACCTTCTGACCGCCTGCACCGCTTGAACGGTAGTAGTCGATTCTCAGGTCATCGGGATTGATTTCAACCTCAACGGTATCGTCGATTTCGGGCATAACTTCAAGTGAAGCGAATGATGTGTGGCGTCTGCCCGAAGCGTCGAACGGAGAAACACGTACAAGGCGGTGAACACCCATTTCTCCCTTGAGATAGCCGTAAGCATTTTCGCCTTCAATAACGAGAACTGCGGATTTGAGACCTGCTTCATCGCCGTCAAGGAAGTCAATCATGCTAACCTTGAAGCCATGCTTTTCTGCCCAGTGCTGATACATTCTTACAAGCATCTGATTCCAGTCCTGAGCTTCTGTTCCGCCTGCACCTGCGTGGAAGGTGAGAATTGCGTTCTTTGAATCGTATTCACCCGAAAGAAGGGTGCTGAGAGTCATCGCGTCAAGCTTTTCAACAAAAGCATCAACGCTTGACTTGCATTCGTCAAACATATCGAGGTCTTCCTCTTCGTTGGAAAGCTCGATGAGAACAAGTGCATCGTTGTAATCATTTTCAAGAGCGTTATATGCGCCGACCTTATTTTTGAGCTGGCTGATTCTCTGCTGAACCTTCTGTGAGTTTGCAAGGTCGTTCCAGAAACCGTCCTGAGCAGTCTGCTCTTCAAGAGTTTCGATTTCTTTATTCATATCATCGAGACCGAGTGCGTCTCGAAGCTGCTTTAATTTTTCTTCATAATCAAGAAGTGAAAGTCTTAATTCTTCAAACTGAACCATAAAAATTCTCCTGATGCATAATTTTTCATCATATATTATAACTAATAATTAACAGATTGTAAAGAAGTTTAAATATTTTTTAATTAATAATTGCAATTTATCCGATAATTAGTTACAATATATAAGTATTTATATCAAAACGAAAGGGGATGATGCCCGTGAATTATGATAATCTTATCTGTCCGCACTGCGGTAAAGCAATGCACGACGGGGAAGATGTTGTTGTGTGCCCCGTTTGTGCAACTCCGCAGCACAGAGATTGTTGGATGCAGGTAGGTCATTGCGCAAACGATTCGCTCCATGCATCGGGCTATGTATGGCAGAAAGAAACAAATAACCGCACACCCGAAACGAATACCGCACCTGCTTCCGATTCGAGGGTGTGTCATATATGCGGAAGCGAAAATCCGAACGACAGTCTTCATTGCGGAAACTGCGGTGCACTTTTCGGTGAGAACAAGTCGGAAAATGTAAATCCCGTGTGTGCTCATTGCGGAACAAATAATGATTCCGATGCCAAGCATTGCAAAAACTGCGGTGCGCCTCTTACGGGTCAGGGCGGATTTTTCAACGCAAACCCCTATATGAGGAATTCCGAATTCAAAGAGGATGACCTCATTGCGGGTCAAAGGGCGGGCGATGTTGCACTCTATGTTCAGGCAAGTGCGCACCGCTATCTCAGAAAATTCAGAAGATTTGCCGACGGTAAAAAGCTTTCTTTTAATTTTGCGGCATTTTTCTTTGCACCTTATTGGTTTTTCTACAGAAAGATTTATAAAGCAGGTGCATTTTTCATTGTTCTTTTTGCAACGGTTTCGCTGATGCTCTCGGGTATCACGTTGAACGCTTCGCTTCATGTGAACTTTTTTATTGAAAACTATGGAGTTTTTGATTATGAAAACGCAACAGAAGCTGAAATCGCCGCTTATGAAAAAGAAGTTGAAAAGGCAAGCGCAGAGCTTTTTGACAATATAAAAAAGCCTGTTGCAATAATCGGGGCGGTTAATTTCGGCATGAGCCTCATTGCCGCGCTTGCAGCAGACAGACTTTACTATAAAAAGGTTCTGGCAGATATAAAAGCCGTAAGCGATGCCGTCAAGGATGAAAATATGCGTAAGCTCATGATTGCAAGAAAAGGCGGTCTTTCCGCCCTCGCATTTGCGGCAAGCGGTCTCGGATATAACATCTTTGTTGATGCTATGGTTTATGCGGCAGATTTTATAACAAACACATTATGATATAATATTAGTAGAACCGGAGGGCTACACATGAAAGTCAGAAAAGCGATTATTCCCGCAGCGGGTCTCGGCACAAGAGTTCTTCCTGCATCAAAGGCAGTTCCCAAGGAAATGCTCAATATCGTTGATAAGCCTGCAATTCAGTATATCGTTGAAGAAGCTGTTGCGGCAGGAATCGAAGATATCCTTATTATCACGAACAGAGGCAAGGGCGCAATCGAGGATCATTTCGACCACTCATTTGAGCTTGAAGCGGGTCTTGCAGGCAATCCCTCAAAGGCAAAGCTTTATGAGGACGTAAAAGCCTGCGCAAATCTTGCAAACATATATTTTATCCGTCAGAAGGAAACAAAGGGTCTTGCTCACGCACTTCTCTGCGGTAAGAGCTTTGTGGGAAATGAACCCTTTGCCGTGCTTTACGGCGACGATGTTATCATTTCCGAGGACCCCGTTACCGCACAGCTTACACGCTGCTACGAAAAATACGGCAAGGGTGTTGTTGGTGTAAAAGAAGTAACAAGAGAGCTTATCAAGCTTTACTGCACACTTGACGTTTCTCCCATTGATGGTGAAGACAGAGCAATGACCTGCCGTCAGATTATCGAAAAGCCCACAGACGACCAGATTCTTTCGCTCTTTGCGATTCTCGGCAGAGTTGTTCTTCCTCCCGAAGCATTTGACCTTATTGAAAAAGGTCTTGCGGCAACTCCCGAGGGCAAGGAATTCTATCTCACAGATGTTTTTACCGAACTCGGCATGAACGACAAGCTTCTTGCATATGATTTTGACGGCAAGAGATACGATATGGGCAACAAGCTCGGCATTATGAAAGCAAACTGCGAGGTTGCACTTGACCATCCCGAAATCGGCGACGGTTTCAAGGCATACCTCAAAGAACTTGTTAAGACATTTTAAACTATAAACACCAACGGCGGCTGCGATTGCAGCCGCCGTTAATTAATTATTTCTGTTCGGGTTGTGTGAAAAGAGCAAGTTTTTTAAGTTTTATTCCGACTGTGTCGGAGTGATATTATTGCACTTGCAATAGTTTTATTGAAGTCTGTTACTTCAGTGATATTTATTCGCTGATAAACTGACCGAAGGTCAATACCGCTGTGCGAAGTATAATAACACTGCAATGCAATATCACTCGCCGCAAGGCGAATAAAACCGGCGTTGCCATTAAAGTATCTTCAACGCTCCTGTGGGGCAGATGTTTGCGCACTTCATGCAGTCTTTGCAGACAGCAATTGTTTCGGGGTTATCGAATTCGGGTTTGATAACCGTCTTGAAGCCTCTGCCGACAAGTCCGAGAATGCCCTTCTGTGCTTCTTCCTTACAGGTGCGTACGCAGAGATTGCAGAGAATGCATTTACCCTGGTCGCGCTCGATTGAAACAAGTCTTTCTTCCTTGAAGCATTCATGCTTTTCGCCTGCAAGTCTGTCGGGGTTGATAGGCTCGAGATTTGCATAGCGGATAAGCTTGCAGTCCGCATAGTCATGGCATCCGCATTCAAGGCAGCGCTTTGCTTCGTTTCTTGCCTGCTCTTCGGAGAAGCCGTTGATAACAGCTTCAAAATTATGCTTTCTGTATTCGGGGTCTTTGACGGGCATAACGGCTCTGGGTGCTTTTTCTTTATCGGAAAGCATTTCCGCGGTAACTTCTCTCTTTGAATAATAGGGTTCATGGAATTCAAGGGGCATACCGATGAGGTAGGCATCAATTGCTCTTGCAGCCTTGTTTGCCTCTGCAATTGCATCAATTGCGATTGAAGCGCCATTGTTGGTGGCATCGCCTGCGGCAAAAACGCCTTCTATATTTGTGAGACCCGTCACGGTATCTGCAACGATTGTTCCCCATTTTGTCATGCCGATTTCTTCAAATCCCGTGGGAAGGCATTTCTGACCGATTGCGGCGATAACGGTATCAACCTCAATTGTCCTGAATTCGCCCTCAACGGGAACGGGCTTTCTTCTGCCCGATGCATCGGGTTCGCCGAGTTCCATTATCTGAAGCTTGACAGCCTTTACCTTGCCGTTTTCACCGATGATTTCGTCGGGATTTGTAAGGAAAAGGAACTGTACTCCTTCTTCCATTGCTTCTTCGATTTCGATATCCTCAGCAGGAGCTTCAGCTCTTGTTCTGCGGTAGATAACATAAACGTTTTCAGCGCCGCATCTTACAGCGGTACGGCAGGCATCCATCGCCGTGTTGCCGCCGCCGACAACCGCAACAGCCTTGCCGACATCGGGGATATTGCCCATATTGACTTCACGCAGGAAATCAATACCGCTGAGCACGCCCGAAAGCTCTTCGCCCTTGCAGCCGACACCGCTTCCTTTCCATGCGCCGATTGCGATAAGAACGGCATCATTGGATTTCTTAAGTTCTTCAAAGGAAATATCCTTGCCGATTTTAACGTTGTTCTTCATAACAACGCCCGTTTTTGCAATGAGTTCAACTTCGCTTGCAAGCACAGCCTTGGGAAGTCTGTATTCGGGAATGCCGTATCTGAGCATACCGCCCATTTCGGGCATAGCTTCGTAAATTGTAACATCATGACCTGCAAGGCGCAGATAATATGCCGCATTAAGACCTGCAGGACCGCCGCCGACGATTGCAACCTTCTTGCCTGTTGCCTCTGCGATTTCAGGAGCATAGGGATTGCCCGATGCAAGGTCGTTGTCCGCCGCAAAAGCCTTGAGGAAGGCGATTGAAAGAGGCTCTTCAACAAGAGTGCGTCTGCAATGTGTTTCGCAGGGATGGGGACATACTCTGCCGATTGAAGCAGGGATTGATATTTTTTCTTTGATGATTTTAACAGCCTCGCTGTCATTGCCGAGAGCTATCTGCTTTAAGTAGCCCTGAATGTCGGTATGTGCGGGGCAGTTGAGGTGGCACGGACCTGCACAGTCGCCCTCATGGTCGCTCATTATAAGCTCAAGAGCAATGTTTCTTGCTCTTTTTACTCTGGGAGAATTTGTGGAGATAACCATTCCGTCGGTTGCAACTGCGGAGCAGGCTCTGAGGAGCTTGGGAATTCCCTCCGCTTCAACAACGCAGATGCCGCAGGCACCGTATATTTTAAGATTTCCGTTGTAGCAAAGATTGGGGATTTCAATGCCGTTTGCGGCGGCAATTTTAAGAACGGTGTCGCCCTTGTTGCCGATTATTTCTTTGCCGTTTATTGTAATTTTAATCTGTTCCATTTCGCCGCCTCCTTATTCTACAATGATAGCACCGAAGCGGCAGGAATTTACGCACTGACCGCAGCGGATGCAGATGTCCGGATCAATGATGTGAGCCGCCTTGACCTCGCCCGAAATTGCCTTTGCGGGGCATTTCTTTGCGCAGAGGGTACAGCCCTTGCACTTATCGGCATCAATTGAATATGTGAGAAGCTCAACGCATTCCTTTGCAGGACATTTCTTATCTTTGATGTGAGCCTCGTATTCGTCTCTGAAATAGCGGATTGTTGTTAAAACGGGGTTGGGTGCAGTCTGACCGAGACCGCAAAGAGCACCGTCCTTGATTGCTTCGCAAAGCTCCTCGAGAAGCTCGATATCGCCCTCTTTACCCTCACCTTTAACAATACGGGTGAGAATTTCCTGCATTCTTGCAGTGCCTATACGGCAGTGAACGCATTTTCCGCAGGATTCGAGTGCGGTGAAATCAAGGAAGAATTTGGCCATACCCACCATGCAGGTTGATTCATCCATAACAACCATACCGCCCGAGCCCATGATTGCACCCGTTGCGGCAAGAGCCTTGTAGTCGATAACGGTGTCAAGAAGATGTGCAGGGATACAGCCGCCTGAAGGTCCGCCCATCTGAACAGCCTTGAAGGTTTTGTCGCCCTTTATACCGCCGCCGATGCCATAGATAACGTCGCGGAGAGTTTTACCCATGGGAATTTCAACAAGACCGCCCTTTTTGATTTTACCCGTGAGGGCAAAAACCTTTGTGCCCTTGCTGTTTTCAGTGCCCATTGCGGCAAAGGCTTCGCCGCCGTTATTCATAATCCACGCAACGTTTGCAAATGTTTCAACGTTGTTGATGTTTGAGGGCTTATCCATGTAACCCTTCTGTGCAGGGAAGGGAGGCTTGAGTCTGGGCATACCTCTCTTGCCTTCAAGTGATTCGATAAGTGCGGTTTCTTCGCCGCAAACAAATGCGCCCGCACCTGCCTTTATTCTCATTTCGCATGAGAAATCCGTGCCGAGAATGTTCTTTCCGAGAAGATTTGCTTTCTTTGCCTGCTCAATCGCCTTTTCAAGATGAATGATTGCAAGAGGATATTCGGCTCTTACATAAACAATCATTTCCTTTGCGCCGATTGCGTATGCGCCGATAAGCATGCCCTCAATAAGGCTATGGGGGTCGGATTCAATGAGTGCTCTGTCCATGAATGCACCGGGGTCGCCCTCGTCTGCATTACAGATGAGATATTTTTCTTCGCCCTCGCTCTGACGTGCGGCATTCCACTTGAACCATGTGGGGAAGCCTGCACCGCCTCTGCCTGCAAGTCCCGAAATTTTGATTTCTTCGATAACCTGCTCGGGTGTCATTGTCTTAAGCACTTTTTCAAGACCCTGATAGCCGTCTGCGTTTCTGTAATCTTCAAGGGATTCGGGGTCGATAAGACCGCAGTGGCGCAGAGCGATTCTTGTCTGACGGTTGAGGAATTCTTCATCATCCTTTGAAATTATGATGTGCTCAACAAGCGAAAAATCCTTTGTTTCAACAGCCTTTACGATAGCCTCGGCGTCATTTGCCGAAACCTTTACAAGGCGGTGAACAAGCTCATTTCCTTCGTAGATATCAACAATGGGTTCAAGGTAGCACATACCGATACATCCTGTGCTGCCGAGAGTAAAGCTTTCGTTTCCGTTCATAAGGGCGGCAATCGCGTTATGAACCTTTGCGGCACCTGCGGCAACACCGCATGAGCCTTCACCGATGATAATACGCATTATTTGCCCTCCTTTGACTGAATTTCCTTAATAACCGCAACGGCTGAATCGGGAGTAAGATTGCCGTATGCTTCACCGTTTATCATAATAACGGGCGCAAGCGAGCAGCAACCGAGACACGCAACGTTTTCGAGAGTGAAAAGACCGTCGGCGGTTGTTTCGCCGTTGCCGATTCCGAGATATTCGGAGATTGCGGCACTGACTCTTTCACTTCCGTTAACATGGCATGCCGTGCCCTGACACGACATAATGAGATATTTTCCTATGGGTGAGAGTCTGAACTGCGAATAGAAGGTTGCAACGCCCATAACGTCCGCAGGGGTAACACCGATTTTTTCGGCGATATGATACATGACATCCTTGGGCAGATAGCCATAGATATCCTGAGCTTTCTGAAGTATGGTGATAAGATTGCTTGAAGAGTCACCGTATTTTGCGAGAATATCCGCAATCAGCGAAAAATCGCTTTTTGGACCCTGACAGCTGCAATTGCACATAATATTTTCCCTCCTGAAAACAATTCTACATAAAATATATCATATCAAACAATTTTAATCAAGAGAATGATTACGGATAATCTGTATAATATTGTCAACGGTTGCTTTTTAGGCAACTTTATGATAAAATAAAAACACAACCCCAAGAAAGGAGAGTGACGGAATGAAGAAGATAACCGCTGTAATACTTGCTTTTGTAATGATTTTTTCGGCGTTCACAACGGGTGCACAGGCTGCCCCCATAAACGATTTGGTCGTTACGGAAAAAGCTGAAGGTATTTATCTTGAAAGTCCTTTTGTTCTTCATTTCAGGAAGATATTCCGTACTCTTCTCAACGGATTCTTTGTGAAATCGGGCGCCGGTTTTCTTGTTGCGGTTACCGATCTGGACCTTGATCAAGAGAAAATCGCTGTTGAAGTCGGTAAAAAGGCGAATCTGAAAACAAGGATTGACCCGAAGGATGCAAAAAACAAAAAAATAATCTGGCATTCCGATAATCCTGCTGTTGCATCGGTTAATGAAGGTATGGTCAAAGGAAGAACCGAAGGCACGGCAACGATTTATGCGATAGCGGATGACGGCGGATTTTATGATAAATGCACCGTTACCGTGAAAGCTGCAACAAATTCCGCAAAATTCACTCTTTCATATGTTGACAGCAAAGGAAATCTTATTTCAAAGAGCACTTACAGCACCGCAACCGCAACCTCTCTGACGGTGAGAAAAGATTCAACAATTACACCTGATGAAGGAGAATTTTTCGGCTGGATTTGCGAAAACAACGGAAACCTTTATGAGAACGGTTCGCAAATCAATATAAAGGATTTTTATGTTTATGACGATGAGGGTAAAATACAGAGCTTTGATATCGTTCTTCGCGAATCCGTGCGCTACGGAATAAGCGGAAACGACCCGGCGGTGACTCTTTTCGGCGGAAACGGCAGCGATATTTACAGAGCGATTGAACCTTCGGGCGACGGCGGATATTTTGCTTGCGGCACAACTACCTCAACAACGGGCGTTTTCGCGGGAAGATTTGAAAATGGCTGGCTTCTGCCTTATTCATTCATCTCAAAGCTTGATTCAAGCGGCAAAACAGAGTGGATAAAAACAATCGGAAGCCAAACGGTCGGCATATATATTAATGATATAGCGGTTCTTTCGGACGGAAATATCATAGCAGTCGGCTATCAGAGCATAAGCGATGTTTCGATGCTGGAAGAACTCGGCGGCTCGGAGGCTGTGATTTATAAGCTTTCGGGCGATGACGGAAGTATAATCGGTCAAAAAACCTTCGGCGGCAAAAAAGCCGACCTTTTCAATTGCGTTGCCAAAACCACAAAGGGATTTGCAGTCGGCGGTAAAACGGCATCATCCGACGGAGATTTTGAAGGCTATTCCGAAAACAGCGCAATCCTTTTCCATTTCGACACGGATTTCAATATTCTCTGGAAAAAATCTTTCAGCGGCTCAAACGGCGGTTCGGTTGACGGCATAAGCGCCGATAACCTCGGCAACATTTTTATTTCGTGCACAACAAATTCAACCGACGGAGATTTCGCCTCGTTCAGAGGACTTATGGGCGGTTATATTGATACCGTAATCATCAAATTCAACCATTCGGGCACAAGACAGTGGTATTATGTAATCGCATCAAGCGGACGTGATGAGTTCAGAGCAGTTCAGGCAGACGGCTCGGGCGGCTGCATAGTCGGCGGACAGTATGAGCTGTTCACAACGACCGTTCCCGACGGAACACTTTCGGATGTGCATAACTGCGGCGGCATAGATGCACTTCTTTTCAGCATCGGTACTTACGGAACACTCAGCTGGACAAAGGTGCTTTCGGGTTACGGCAATGACTATATAACCGATATCGCAAAGGGTTCAAAGGGTTACGCTGTAACGGGATATACCACTTCGTCCAACCGCGAATTTGCCTCCATGGGAAATCTCGGAGAAACGGACGGCTATGTTTGCTATGTCAATTCATCGGGAGTAACGCTTTCGGTGAATGCTCAGGCGGGAACGTCGGAAGACTCCGCTTCATGCGTTGCCTGCAACGGCGCAAACTATGTTGTTGCGGGTAAAACGAAATCCGATAACGGAAGCTTTGCAGAGCATTCGGGCAGCAGCTACATGGGTTATACCGCTAAATATACAGTTTCATAAAAATAAGGCACACTTCAAAAAATGAAGTGTGCCTTTTGTTATTCTTCAAGATTTTTGACCGTAGGCAGATTCCAACGGAATATCGTTGCAAGTATTCTGATAATCAGAACCGAACCTGCGCCGATTATGATTGCAAGTGTTGATGAGCAGATGTTATAGTGAATAAGTATGTAATATATAACCGAACCGATTATCGCGGCAAGGGCATAAACCCTTTTGCGCAGGATTTTAGGGACTCTGCCTGCCATTATATCGCGCATGACACCGCCGCCCACACCCGTGAGGGTTGCAACAAAAACGGTGAGGAACATATTTTCCTCAAAGCCGCAGGCGATTGCGCTGTTGACACCGCCGATAACAAAAACCGAAAGACCGATTGAGTCAAAGATATTTATGACCTGCGAATAAACGTCGAAATGCTTCTGTATTCTTTTTCCGAAGAAATATGCTGTCCAGAAAACAACAAGAGAAGTAATAACGGCGGTTATCGCATAAACGGATTTGCGGAATGCCATGGGAGGAAGATATCCGAGAATGATATCTCTTACTATACCGCCGCCGACTGCCGTTACTGTGCCGAGAACAATTGCGCCGAAGATATCAAATTTTTTCTCGATTGCGGTTATAACACCTGTTATCGCAAACGCAACCGTACCGATCAATTCAATTGCAAGCAGAACGGAATCAAGGTTCATCGGTTTTTCTCCTTAAAATGATTTCGGCAGCAAAAAATATCAGTCCGCCGATAATATAGCAAACAATATCTTTTATATCAAAAGTTCTTCCGAGTGCCGTGCTCAGAATAACGTTGTTTTCAAGTCCGAGAAGCTTCACAAAATCAAAATATTGCAGAATTTCGATTATAACTGCAAAAAGCGTTGCAAAAACGGGGATGATTTTCGACCTTTCAGGAAAGATAATCCTTAAAAAAGCACAGACGAGCATAACTACAAGAACGTAGCCGATAAACGGGCGGACAAAATCATCGTGAACAAGAACCGCGATTGCAACCTCAACCGCAAAAAGCAATATAAATATAATGATATATGTAAGTCTTGATTTATTTTTCATCATTTTTTCTTTTTCTCAAATCCGCAAAAAAGTCGGAGAGCAATGCCGCGCATTCCTCCTGCATAAAGCCCGAAACCACTTCGGGTTTGTGGTTATAGGGTAAATCAAAAAGATTGACAACCGAACCGCAGGAACCCGCCTTGTAATCCGATGCTCCGAAAACAAGACGGCGTATGCGTGAATTTATGATTGCGCCCGTACACATCGGGCAGGGTTCAAGCGTGACATACATCTCGCATTCCCAGAGTCTCCAGCCGCCGAGTTTTTTGCAGGCAATGTCAATCGCCTCGATTTCGGCATGGGCAAGAGCGTTTTTGCCGTATTCACGGCGGTTTCTTCCAACCGAAACAACCTCGCCGCCACGCACAACAACCGCACCGACGGGCACCTCATGCTCATCAGCGGCAAGTTTTGCCTGTTCAATTGCAAGGTTCATAAAATATGTATCGGTCATAATTCTTCCTAAGGTGAATGGAGTAATCCGAACCGTGATTTTCACGGGCTGATTTCCGTTCACCCATCGTTAAACTACTCGCAAATCCACAAAGGATTTGCTGCGTTTTGTGCCTTGGTTGACCAAAAATCCTCTCCGTGAAAATTCTTCGACCCAAAAGCGAAGGATTTTCAGACGATTTTTGGTTGTTGAGGTTGCAGGAAGGCTGACGCCTTTCAATGCCGAAACTCCGAAAAGCGGCGAAAAGACTCGCTTTTGGGCAGGTTTGGATTACTCCATTCACCTTAAAGGCGGTTTCAAAAGAAACCGCCTTGAATTATTATTATTTCTTTTTGCTTCTCATGTCAAGCTTTTCGCAATGCCAGATGTTTCTTGCATAATCGTTGATGGAACGGTCTGCGGCAAAAATGCCTGCGCCCGAGATGTTCATGAGTGACATCTTGCTCCATCTTTCGGTATCTTGCCAGATTTCTTCTGCAAGCTTCTGTGCGTTTCTGTAATCAGCAAAGTCGGCAAGAACCATATAGGGGTCGTGATGGATAATAGAACCGCCGATTTCGCCGAACATCTTGCCGTTTATGCCCTTACCGATGAAGTTAATAAGGTTATTGAGTTCGGCATTGTTGTTGTAGTAATTCTGAGGAACGTAGCCGCTTCTCTTGAGTTCGGCAACTTCGGGAGTGCTCATGCCGAAGATGATGATGTTTTCGGGACCTACGGCATCATAAATCTCAACGTTTGCGCCGTCCATTGTGCCGAGAGTGATTGCGCCGTTAATCATGAGCTTCATGTTGCCCGTGCCGCTGGCTTCCGTACCTGCGAGCGAAATCTGTTCGCTGATATCTGCCGCGGGCATAAGAGCTTCAGCCATGGTTACATTATAATCCTCCATGTAAACAACCTTGAGAAGGTCCTTCACATCGGGATCATTATTGATAAGATCTGCAAGTGCACAGATGAATTCGATGATTTTCTTTGCCATGAAGTAGCCGGGAGCTGCTTTTGCGCCGAAAATATAGGTGTGCGGAGTGTAATTACCGTTGGGGTTGGCCTTGATTTCAAGATACTTTGCAAGAATATTGAAAGCATTGAGGTGCTGACGCTTATATTCGTGAAGACGCTTGACCTGAACGTCGAAGATTGAATTCGGGTCAAGGCTGATGCCTGTTTTGCTCTTTACAAGCTTTGCAAAGTTCTGCTTGTTTGCAGTCTTTATCTTGCGGAGTTCATCAAGAACAGCAGTATCGTCAGCATACTGACGGAGCTTTGAAAGCTCGCTTGCATCGTATACAAAGCCGTCGCCGATGATACCCGTGAGTGACTTTGTGAGTCCGGGGTTAGCCTGACAGAGCCAGCGGCGGTGAGCGATACCGTTTGTAACATTTGTGAATTTATCGGGTTCAAGAGTATAGAACTCGCGGAAAATGGTGTCTTTAAGAATCTGGCTGTGAAGCGCGGAAACGCCGTTAACCTTGTGGCATACTGCAACGCAGAGGTTTGCCATTTTGACAGCGCCGTTTGAAATGATTGCCATTCTTTCAACTCTGCCGTTATCGCCTGTTGCATTCTGGACTTTGCTTCTGAAACGGTTGTCAATTTCCTTGACAATCTGATAAATTCTGGGAAGAAGACGTTTGAACAAATCCTCGCCCCAGCATTCAAGAGCTTCCGCCATAACGGTGTGGTTTGTGTAAGCGCAAACCTGCTCAACAATACTGTATGCATCGTCCCAGCCGTAGCCGCATTCGTCGAGCATGATTCTCATAAGCTCGGGAATTGCAAGAGTGGGATGAGTGTCGTTGATATGAACTGCATTCTTTTCGGCAAAGTTTTCGAGTGAACCGTAATCTCTCAGATGACGCTGAACGATATCCTGAATTGATGCGGAAACGAGGAAATACTGCTGACGAAGACGGAGGCTCTTACCTTCCTGATGGTTGTCTGCGGGATAAAGCACCTTGCTGATAACCTCTGCGGTAGCCTTTTCTTCCATAGCGCTGATGTAGTTTCCGTCGTTGAACTTTGCCATATCAAAGCCGTCAACCTTTGCAGACCAGAGGCGGAGAACTGCCGCACCCTTGCCGTCCTTTGCAGCAACCATCATATCATAGGGAACAGCCTTGACTGTTTTGCATCCGACCATTTCAACTTGGTGGAACGGACCATCCCAGTTTTCAACAACTTCGCCCTCGAATTTAACCTCAACGGTTTTGTCTTCTCTGGGAACAAGCCACACTTCGCCGCCGGGAAGCCAGAAATCGGGCATCTCGGTCTGCCAGCCGTCAATGATTTTCTGCTTGAAAATACCGTATTCATAAAGAATTGAATAACCCATGCCTCTGTAGCCCTGATTTGCAAGAGCATCAAGATAGCAGGCAGCAAGTCTGCCCAGACCGCCGTTACCCAGACCCGCATCCGGTTCGCAGTCATAGAGCTTGTCAAGTTTTATGCCGAAGGTTGCAAGTGCACCTCTGGCAGTTTCGGTGAGATTGAGGTTATAAAGGGTATTCTTGAGAGTTCTGCCCATAAGGAATTCCATGCAGAGATAATAAACCTTCTTCTGACCCTTTTCTGCCGAAACTTTATCAAATTCACGGCGTGAATCCCTTACCATGTCACGGGCTATTATAGAAAGCACCCTGTAAAACTGGTCATTGGTCGCATCCTTGGGAGAAACGCCGAAAAGGTGGGACAGCTTTGCGGAAATCATTTCCTCAAGCTGTTTCTTTGTGATTTTCATACTGATTACATCCTCCTAAAACTGATAGCCTTGTCACAGACAAAACTATATACTATATAATTTTACACTAAAAGTGATGATTTTACAACAAATATTTTACAGATAGTTAATTTAAAATACTTGTAAGAGATAGAAATTTAGGATATAATAATTAAAAAATTTGTAAAAAATGTTAAAAGTGAATTATTTTGTATATTTAAGGTGATTTTATTGAACGAATTTTACTCATCTCCGTCAGAGCTTTATCTGCAGGAAGAAAAAGAGAAGAACGGCATAAGATACATCGGAAAAATAGCAGGCAGATGTATAATAGGATATGTTCTCGTTCAGAATATTCTTTCAATTCTGCTTTTCTCCGGACCGCTTGGCACGCTTTACGATGCTGACCCCGATTTTCAGAGTGTCGCAACAATATTCTTCTCGCTTTCAAGCATTCTTATACCTTTCGGAGTCGGCGGATATTTTATAAATAAGCGCTTGAACACCGATGTTTTCAATCTCGGGAAACCCGTCAGCACTTCTCTTATGCTTTCGGCAGTACCGTTCGGTTTTTTTATCTGCCTTGCAGGCAACTATGTGACAAGCATTTTTGTGAATTTCATGGACGAAATCGGTATTCATCTGAGCGCACCCGATTTTGCCGTTCCCTCGGGATTCGGCGGCAGACTGATTTATATCGTTTCGATTGCCGTTGTGCCTCCTCTTGTTGAGGAATTTGCAATAAGAGGCGTAATCATGCAGCCGCTGAGAAGATACGGCGATAAATTTGCGATTGTTGCATCTGCACTCATTTTTGCCGTGCTCCACGGAAATCTCATTCAGGCACCGTTTGCTTTGATTGCGGGCATCGGTATCGGCTATGCAGTATGCATCACAAACAGTGTGTGGACGGGTGTTCTCATTCATGCGGTGAATAATTTTTATTCCGTAGTAACCGAGTTTATGATAGAGGATATAGCGGATGAAGCAGTGCTTGAACGGGTTTATCTGATAACCACCGTTGCGCTTTATGCGGTTTCGATTCTCGGGTCTGCGCTGTTTATCGTAATCAGAAAACGGCGCAGGGCGATGCCTTCATTCACTTCTCTTTCCGATGGCAGAAAGATGATAGCGTTCACATGGAATATTCCAATGGTAATCGCCTTGCTTATTATGTTTTACCTTACTAAAAGGTTTATTGAATTAAGCTGAAAAAAGCTGCTTCACATTACTGTGAGGCAGCTTTTCAGGTTATGTTTATGTTTTTTGGATAAGCTGGCAGTAAACGTAGATGTTCTGAATTTTCTTTGCCTGCGAATCATATTTGGTTTCGATTACAGGCTGAGTTTCGGAGGGTGTGACGTATGTTTTGAAAGCAATTGCATCCTGACCCGAGCGCATATTGGTGATTTTTTTGTACTCGAAATGCTGTCCCTTGATGTCAAGATAATCAAAAACAACTGTTTCAAGAGGGTCTCCCGAGAAACAGCGCAGGACATCGTCAACTCCGTGCATTTCAACAATTGCCTTTGCTTCCTCAAAAGTGAGCATGGTGCATTTGAATTCACCCTCGTTAACAACGGTGCTCATCGAAGCGTTGTCGAGCAGCAATAACGGTAATTCTGATTTTGCCATAATCTTAACCTCCTTATCATTAGCCTGACGGCTTGCTTTTGTGAAAAGTTAACAAAATATTTCTGTAATGTTAATTATAACTGTTAAAATTGTATTTGTCAATATGTTTTTACATCTTAATAATATGAACAAAAAGCACCTTAGATAACCGAAAGGTCGACCAAGGTGCAGATGTTATTTTTCAGCAGTGATTTCTTCGCTCATATCTTCATTTTCCTGAACGGGTCTGAACATATTGAATGCGTGCTTTTCTATGTCGATAACAACCTTGCTGTCGTCACCGCCGTATTCGCCGTCAAGAGTCCAGGGGAGAGGTGAGCCGTCGAGAGTTTCGATTTCGATATGTGAACCTTTTACGAGTTTTATGTATCTTTCGTCAAAGTCGCGTTTCAATGCGCTGGTAAGAGTTGATGTCCAACCTTTGACGCTTCTCGGATTTTCAACAAGAAGAACTTCAAATTTACCGTCATTGACGCAAACAAGATTTTTATCAAGATGAATAACCTTTGCTATGACGTAAGAATTTGAAATTGAACCGAAAACGTATTCACCTTCAAAAACCTGACCGTCAACAACAACACGCATCGGAATGGGATGAATATCCTTGATTTCCTTTGCGGCTTCATAGAAATAAGCAAATCTGCCGATTTTATTTTTGAGACTCTGGGGTGCAGCGTATGAGCATTCGGTAAGTGCGCCGAATGATGCAACATAAGTGAAATATTTACCGTTGAATCTGCCTATATCATAAGGAAGAGCATCTTCGTTAACGATAAGCTGTGCCGCTTTGCGTGCCTTCATAGGAAGACCGAGGGTGTTGCCGAGGTCGTTTGTTGTGCCTGCGGGGATATAGCCGATGAGAGGCTTTTTGTCAAGTGCCATAATGCCGTTCATCATTTCGCAGAAAGTGCCGTCGCCGCCTCTGCAGATGACAATATCATAGTCTTTACCGAATTCGCGGGCATATTCGGTTGCATCGCCGGCTTTTGTTGTGTTGAGCACGGTTATGCCGTAGCCTTCCATGCCGAAAATGTTTGTGGCTTCAAGCAAATCATCATTGATTTTATTTCTGCCCGAACGGGGGTTTATAATCATAAGAAGCATTTTTTTCATCGGTAATACCTTTTTTCTTTCACGTTCACACAAATAAATGCAGACAAATGTACCTGCTTGAACAAAATTTGCACTATTGTAACATAAAAGATAAGGATATGCAAGCAAATATTTTATTTTGGAACAAAAAGCAACAAAAATATATAAATAAAAGCAGAAAATAAGCTTGAAAGTGCCGTTACCGATAAATAGCTTTTTGTTGACAATCCGCAGAAAAAGATATATAATTTCGGAGAACAGGGGCCCGTAGCTCAGCTGGGAGAGCGTTCGGTTCGCATCCGAAAGGTCATGGGTTCAAATCCCACCGGGTCCACCAAAAAGCCATTACGGCATCAGCCGTGATGGCTTTTGTTTTCAAGTGGGATTTGAAGGACGAGCGGTACAGAGCAACAGTCCGGTGGACTGTTGTGACCGCGAGCGACCAAGCGACCGCAGTCGCGACGGTAGAATCTTAATGAGGAATATCTGAGTCGTTATCTCCTCTTTTGTGTTAACATTTTACCTCTTGACAACTGTATTGTCAAGAGGTAAAATGTTAACTGACAATAGTCTGTCTGAAAATTTTTGAATTTGAAGGTGATTTTTTGGAAGAAATAATGAGAATGCAGGAAAATTTGCTTTTGATACGTCGTACGGTCGGTTGGTCAGCAAGTAAATTTGCTGAAAAGATCGGAGTGACCCGTCAGACAATCAATAACATTGAAAGCGGAAGAAACAAGCTGAATAAAACACAGTATATCGCAATGAGAAGTGTATTGGATGCGGAAATAAAAAGTTTTCCCGATGACACAAAAATGTTACAGATACTTCTTGAGGTTTTGGTAGACAATCCTCAGAACTACAGCGAGGAAGTCCGTGAAACAATAATAGAAAAAGCAAACATAATGACTCCCGGAATTCTTGTAGGTTCGGTAAGCCGCGAAACGGTTTCCAAGGAGTGGATGAACACAGTTGTTTCGGGAATATTGGCTCTTACTGCGCCCGGACTCGCTTGCGGAGTGTTTTCTGCAGGCGGTTGGCTTCTGAAACTGGTTAACAGGAAGATTGAAAATAAAACTGCGGATAAAGAATCGTCGGATAATAAATAAGAAAGTTTGTCTTTAATAAACGTTTATAAATACACCGGGAAGGAGCGATGATTATGTTATATCTCACACCGGAAGAGGAACGAAGAAGACGTATATATTGGAAATTAAGCTTTGTTCTCAGGCACAGACCGGAGAACATCGGGTTGACTCTTGACAGATACGGATGGGCAAAGGTTGACGAGCTTATTGATAAATTTGACAAGACCTGCGGGCTTGATTTTTCGTGTCTTGAAAAAATCGTTGAAGGAAGCAGTTTCAAACAATTTACTTTTAACGAAGACAAAACTCTTATCCGTGCAAGTTACGGACACTCAATCCCGGTTTTGTTTGAGAACAAAGAGGAAATTCCGCCCGAGTGCTTATACTACGCTATAAACGAAGAGTGTATGCCGGATATCGAGAAGGAAGGACCGATAAAGCAAGACGGAGTTTATGTATATCTTGTTCAAGATATTTTACCGGCGGTTTGTATGGGTTCGAGATACGGCCAACCCGTTATTTATCGTGTGGACAGCAAAAAAATGACCGAAGACGGATTTAAGTTTTACCATGCCAAAAATCTTTTGTGGCTGACGAACAAAGTGCCGAAAGAGTATGTTGAAATGATAACCGAATTCTGATTTCGTTTTTCTATACAGAGAAACGGAGTACGGAAAGATAATGTTACTTATGGGAGAGATGTTTGTTGTTACATAATTATACTAATCAGAATTTAACGAACAGTCCCGAAACTGCAGAAACAAATAAAGAATCAGAATCCTTGCCTCCCTATCTGTATTACGGAACGGGCACAGACTTCTTTCCGCCGGGCAAAGGGGATGATATTTATCCTGAATGCGGAAAAATTTATGTTCATCTTTATGATAATGTTCTGCCGGCCGTTTGTGTTGGGGCAACAAGAGGGAAACCTGTGATTTATCTTGTGAACAGCAGAAAAATGGCGGAAGACGGATATGTTTTTTACCATTCCGCAGGCAGGCTTTGGATGACTGAAAAAGTGCCTGCGGAATATATTGAAAAGATAAATGCATTAAAATCTTCAGCCAAAAACGCCCTTGTTCATTCCATAGGAAAAAACAATGCTGAAGAAACGGTACTTACAGAGTACGAGTTTGTTTCGAGATTAGAGAGAGTAAGACAACAGATTCTGAACGAAGAGATGAATCACATAGAAGGATGAATATATTTTCGGAGGAGTTTGATGATGTATAATATAGAAAGATTTTATGATGTCCACAGGAATTACTTTGGCGATGCTTTAAGTGAGATACGCTCGGGCAGGAAGCAGTCGCATTGGATGTGGTATATTTTTCCTCAACTCAGAATTTTGGGAAGAAGCTATAAGGCGATTTATTTCGGTATGGAGAATGCAGAGGAAGCGAGGCTTTTTTATAATGACAGCTATCTCGGAGAAAATCTCAGAGAAATATGCCGCGCACTTCTTGAGTGTGAATCAAGCAATCCTTTTGAAGTTATGGGTTATCCCGATGATATGAAACTCTGTTCAAGCATGACTCTGTTTTATTTTGCCACAAAAGATGAGCTTTTCGCCGATGTGCTCGACAAATTCTACGGCGGAAAACAGGATGAGATCACGAAAACATATCTGCAAAACCAAAAACATTGAAAAAGAACTGAAATCCTGTGTGGGATTTCAGTTCTTTTGTCTGATGTCAGGATGAAATTTATGATGTTTGCGGGAAAAGCAGAACAAAAATAACAAAGTGGCTGAAAACCTTATATTAATTTTTGTTGACATAAAAAAACTCTTTTGCGATAATAAAAGCGATAATTACTAATGTGCATTTAATCTTTGTATATCTGAACAGATAATCATTCGTAAGGAGGGCTTTTATGAGAATTCTGATTGCAGAAGATGAAAAGAGTCTTAACAGAATTATTGCAAAGCAGCTTAAAGCTTCGGGCTACAGCGTTGACTGTGCTTTCAACGGTGAAGAAGCCTATGATTTAATAAGTATGACCGACTATGATGCGGCGGTTTTTGATGTTATGATGCCGAAAATCGACGGATTTTCACTTCTCGGAAAGATAAGAAATGAGGGCAACAATCTTCCTGTTTTGTTTCTTACCGCCCGCGACAGCATTGAGGACAGGGTTGAGGGTCTCGATATCGGGGCTGACGATTATCTCGTAAAGCCTTTTGCTTTTGAAGAACTGCTTGCAAGAATAAGAGTTCTTATCAGAAAAAACAGCGTTTCAAAATCAAACATAATCTCCGTTGCAGATCTTACGGTTAACATTTCAAGCCGTAAGGTTACAAGAAACGGAAAGGATATTTCTCTTTCCGCAAAGGAATATGAGCTTTTGCAGTATCTTGCCGTCAACAACGGTATAGTTCTCAGCAGAGAAAAAATAGAAGACCACATCTGGAACTATGATTATGAGGGCGGAACGAATGTTGTTGACGTTTATATCCGATATCTTCGCAAAAAGATTGATGAAGGATTTGACAAAAAGCTTATTCATACCGTCAGAGGAATGGGATATGTTCTCAGGGAGGAAAAATGAAAAAGATTTCATTTAAAATAATAACAACGCTCTGGATAACAGTTCTGATTGCAGTTGTCTGCGGAGTCAGCGTTACCGCACTTATGCTTATAAGCAGCAAGTCAGCCGATGATAAACTGAAACAAAATTTAATCTCCACCGTTCAGAGCAATTCGGACGAAATGGAATACAGCAACGGCATTTTTGAAGTTGAAAATGATTTTGTGTATTATTCGGGAGGCGTTTACTGCGATTTGTTCACTGAAAACGGCGATTATATCAGCGGTGAAACTCCTCATACTCTTATAGAATCGGACTCATTGGGTGAAACGGATATTGTTAAAAAAGATTTTGGCGGCGAAAATTATTATGTTTATTCCAGACTTCTGAACTTCACAAAATTTGAATATGAAATTGATGTTATGTCAGGTCAGATTATATCGTACGAAGCGGATGTAACTCCTGTTAATGAACTGAAAACCACGCCGTATTCCGAAACAAATTTCCGCAACGGCATAAGTACAAGCGAGGCTGTTGATATTGTACTTTCTCACGCGGGGGTAAGCAGAGATAACGCAACGATAATCGGTGTTGAAATTCCCTTGTATCAGGACAGACAGGTGTTCAAGATTGAATTCACATCGGAAAATTCTCCCTTCGGAAAAATTTATATCCGTGCAATCTGTCCGTCGGACGATGCGGTAACGGTGTTTGATACCGTTGCGAAAAGTGCCGTTTACCTTTTGCCGTTTTTTGTGATTATTGCTGCAGTCGGTGCATATATCATCTCAAAGAAAACCGCTGCACCCATTGAAAAAATAACGGAATCTGCACGCGAAATTTCGACGGGCAACGACCTTTCAAAGCGCCTTGAAGTAAGCAAAGCACCCCGTGAAATCAATAATCTTGCCGACACCTTCAATGAGATGTTTGAAAGATTGCAGACATCATTTGAAAATGAAAAGCGTTTCACCTCCGACGCATCCCACGAGCTTCGCACACCTCTTGCGGTTATAAAAGCGGAATGCGAATATGCTCTTTCGGAGAATGCCGACGACGAAGAAAGAATGCAAGCGCTTGAGTCCATAGAAGAGCAAACCGATAAAATGACTTCGCTTGTTTCATCCCTTCTTGCCGTAACGAGAGCAGAGCAGGGACAAAGCAGATTTACTCTTGAAAAAGCAAATCTCGGCGAGCTTGTTGATGAAATCTGCGGCAAATTCAAGCCGACAAAAAACATAAAATTAATAGCAGACACAGATAATAATATTGAAATCAGCCTTAATGCGTCACTTATTTCTCAACTTATTGAGAATCTTTTGTCGAATGCCGATAAATACGGTAAAGAAAACGGTATTATTAATGTTAAGCTGTATTTGGAAGGTGATAAAATCGTTTTATCTGTCAGGGATAACGGAATCGGTATAAACGAAGCTGACCTTCCGAAAATCTGGAACAGATTTTACCGTGCAGATGCTTCAAGGTCTGAAACAGAGGGCTTCGGTCTCGGACTTGCTCTTGTGAAAAAGATAGCCGAAATCCATTCGGCTGAATGCGTTGCAGAGTCTGAAATCGGTGAATTTACCGAAATTAAAATTATTTTCTGAAAATTAAGTTTTTCTAATGTTCCTTTAATGTTTGCGGATTATTATTTAGTCACAGTCAAGGATGACTAAACAAATTCAGAAACGAAAGGAATTGATATTATGAAAAAACTTATTGCTCTTTTACTTGCACTCCTCGTTGTATTTTCTCTTTCTGTATCGGCATTCGCCGCACAGCCCGAAAACCTGATTTCGGAAAAGAAGGCAAAGGAACTTGTTCTTGAACATGCAGGATATGAAGAATCGAAAGTTAAATTTTTAAAAGCAAAGCTGGACTTTGATGACGGCAGATATGAATACGAAATCGAATTCAGAGCAGAAGGTAATCTTGAATATGATTATTCAGTCAATGCCGCAAACGGAAAAATCGTTGAATTTGACCGTGATTACGAAGGACCCGAAAGATTTGAATATTTCAGCTTCCTTTCATTCCTCAGAAATCTTCTTGTAAGACTCTTCGGATAATTTTCCTGATGCAAAAAACAATACTATGAGAGGTGAATAAAAATGAAGAAAAAGATATTTACAGTTTCAGTTTCGGTGGTTTTGATTTTATCGGTTGTATTGCTTGGAGCGTGTGTAGGTGGTCAACCTATAAAAGAAGAAAATGTAAATTTAAATCAGGCGCAGGCTTCAGCGCCGTCGGTTAAAAACAGTGAAGTTGTAAGCGTTTCTCCCGATGAAGCAATAAATGTTGCGCTTAAACACGCAGGTGTAGCCAGAGAAAATGCCGTAATGTTCGGTGCTCCTTCACTTGATGAAGAAAACGGAAAACGCCATTATGAAGTTGAATTCGGATATAACGGTTTTAAATATGATTATGAAGTTGCAGTTGATGACGGTTCAATCCTGAAAGCAGAAAAGGAAGCCGAAAGAGTTAAAGTTTCTGCAAAGGAAAGTGTTTCCGCAAATTCCGAAGTTCACATAAGCAAAAATAACAACAATGGTTATATCAGTGTTGAAGCCGCAAAACAGAAGGCTCTTGACGATGCAGGTGTCAAAGCAGAAGATGCTGTATTCCTGAAAGCATACTATGATTCGAATGATATCGTTCCTCATTATGAAGTCAAATTCAAAGCAAACGGCTATGAATATGAATATGAGGTTAAGGCATCTGACGGTTCAGTTCTCGAAAAAGACGTTGATAAGGAAAGAAATTCCGGTAAAACTTCTTCTGCATCAAAGGAATATATCTCTCAAGATAAAGCAAAGTCAACAGCATTTGACCACGCTTCAGTAAAGGCGGCAGATGTGAAATTCTCAAAGGCGGAGCTTGACCGTGACGATATGGTAGTTCACTATGATGTTGAATTTGTTGCCGGCAAATATGAATATGAATACGAAATCAATGCCGAAACAGGCAAGGTAATCGCTTTCGATAAGGAATTCAATGATTAAAACACTTTCGGATAAACAAAACAAAGGCAGGGAATAACCCCTGCCTTGATTTTATCTTATTGGTATGTGCATCGTTTTTTTATCGGGACAACTGAACAACCGTCTCGACTGTTGTTTCACTGTCCCAACAGATATGTGTAACATTCTCATCCCCGTCATAAAAGACGGGGAATTTGAA